>NZ_JBIAGC010000021.1:0-100230 GCF_042869595.1 Streptomyces sp. NPDC006879 | reverse complement strand
TCCTACCCGCGTCGTGATGACCGGTCCAGTGGTGGTTACCGCGGAAGTCGTGACGACCGTGGTGGGGACCGTCCCTCGTACCCGCGCCGTGATGAGCGTGGTGGGGACCGTCCGTCGTACCCGCGTCGTGATGATGACCGCGGTGGTCGTCCCTCCAGTGGTGGTTACCGCGGAAGTCGTGACGACCGCGGCGGAGATCGTCCCTCCTACCCGCGTCGTGATGACCGGTCCAGTGGTGGTTACCGCGGAAGTCGTGACGACCGTGGTGGGGACCGTCCCTCGTACCCGCGCCGTGATGATGACCGCGGTGGTCGTCCCTCCAGTGGTGGTTACCGCGGAAGTCGTGACGACCGCGGCGGAGATCGTCCCTCCTACCCGCGCCGTGATGAGCGTGGTGGGGACCGTCCCTCGTACCCGCGTCGTGATGAGCGTGGTGGGGACCGTCCGTCGTACCCGCGTCGTGATGACCGGTCCAGTGGTGGTTACCGCGGAAGTCGTGACGACCGAGGTGGGGACCGTCCCTCGTACCCGCGTCGTGATGATGACCGCGGTGGTCGTCCCTCCAGTGGTGGTTACCGCGGAAGTCGTGACGACCGCGGCGCAGATCGTCCCTCCTACCCGCGCCGTGATGACCGGTCCAGTGGTGGTTACCGCGGCAACCGTGACGACCGAGGTGACCGGGGTGGTCACGGGCCTCGTGAGGACCGTGGCGGCTACGGTCGGCGCGATGACCGGGACCGGGAGCCGGTCAAGCGGCTGCCGATCGACGAGGACGTCACCGGCGACGAGATCGACCAGGACGTGCGCCAGGAGTTGCTGAGCCTGCCGAAGACCCTCGCTGAGGACGTCGCCCGGAACCTGGTGATGGTCGCGCGGCTCATCGACGAGGAGCCCGAGCAGGCCTATGCGTACTCGCGGATCGCGCTGCGGTTGGCTTCTCGGGTCGCCGCCGTGCGGGAGGCCGCAGGTTTCGCCGCGTACGCCACACAGAAATACAGCGAGGCACTCGCCGAGTTCCGGGCCGCCCGGCGGATGACTGGCTCGGTGGAGCTGTGGCCCGTCATGGCGGACTGCGAGCGTGGCATGGGCCGTCCCGAGCGGGCATTGGCGATGGCCGGCGAGCCGGAGGTGCAGAAGCTGGACAAGGCTGGTCAGGTGGAGATGCGACTGGTCGCGGCCGGTGCTCGGCGGGACATGGGGCAGCTTGACGCGGCGATCGTGACCTTGCAGAGCCCGGAGCTGGCTTCCAACTCGGTCCAGCCTTGGACCGCGCGTCTGCGTTACGCGTACGCCGACGCTCTGCTTGCAGCCGACCGTGAAGGGGAGGCGCGGGAGTGGTTCGCGAAGGCCCTTGAGGCCGACAAGGACGGCAGCACCGATGCGTCCGACCGGCTCGCCGAGATGGACGGAGTGGAGTTCGTCGACGCACTGGAGGGTGAGGAGGAGGCCGGAGCTGACCAGCCCGCGCCCGGCATCCGGGTCGAGGACCTGGGCGAGCCCGCGGAAGCGGAGGCCGAGGCGGAGGTGCAGGCCTCTGACGACGACGTCGAGGTGGCTGTGACTGCCGCGGTCGAGGACCTTGAAGAGAGCGACGAGGCGCCCGAGAACAAGAGCTGACGCTTCGGCACGGTGGTAACGGTTGAGGGCGACACCCGGTGGGTGTCGCCCTCAGCTGTTTTCCGGGAGGTCTTCAGCCGGTCAGGGCGCGGAGCACCAGACCGGTCGCCGGCTTGGGGCCGAAGGAAGTGGACTTCCGGGGCATGGTGACACCTTGCTGCGCCAGCTCGCGTACCACCTCTTCCCGCACCGGGTGGAGCAGCACCGCAGTGCCACCCAGCCGCTCGGCCTGCTCGACGGCTGCCTCGGTGTCGTGGATGTAGTTGACGTGCTCGGGCGAGTCGGGGACGTGCCAGACCTGCTCCAGCAGCGCCGCGTGCAGGACGGTCGCGTCCAGGGTTCGCCAGGCCTGTGGGCGGTCGTGGCGAACCGTACGGTCGACCAGCTCCGGTGCCGGGTGTGAGACCAGGTGGAAGCGTCCGTCGCCGGCGAGCAGGAAGGCGTTTCCTTCGGTGGCGGCCGAGGAGAGTTCTTCGAGTGCTGCCGCGAGGGGGCCTTCCACGGTGCGTACCTGGAAGGAGTCCGCCAGTGCATCGAGAGCTTGGGAGACCGGGAGTCGGCGCAGTAGTCGGTGGATGGCGCGGACCTGGAGGGGGTAGCGGGCCGTGTCGACCAGCAGGACGAGACCGAAGTCCCATGCGCCGGGCTCGTGATGCTCGTCCTGCAGGCGCAGGTAGGTGGCCCAACGGTGGTGGCCGTCGGCGATGAGGGCCTGCCGGTGGGCGAGGTCCCGGGTGGCCGCGGACTGTTCGGCCGGGTCGGTGACGGCCCAGAGCCGGTGGTTCACGCCGTCTTCGGTGGTGGTGGCCAGCAGGGGTTCGCTGGCCACGGCACGTTCGATGACCTCTTCGACGCCGTCCTCGTCCTGGCCACCGCGGTAGCTGAGGAGCAGGGGCTCCAGGTTGGCGTGGGTGGCGCGCATCAGGTCGGCACGGTCAGTCACCACGTGGGGCATGACGTCCTCGTGCGGCAGCACGATTCCGGCCTCGGCGGTGGAGAGCGCGAGGGCTCCGATGATGCCGCGCTGGAGTTGGTCGTCCTTGTTCTGCTCGTACACGTACAGCGCAGGTCTCGGGTCGGTGGCCAGCACGCCCTCGGCGAGCCAGTCGTGGAGGGTCTTCGCGGCCTGTTCGTTGCGGGCGGCCGGGGTCTCGGCCTGCGGGAGGATCAGGCGCACGATGTTGTGCGGGTCGGCGCATTCCAGGTGGTGCAGACCGTCGGGGCGGACCACCACGTCGTACGGGGGGGAGGTGACGGCGGCCAGGCTTCCGACCCTCTCCGCGACGTAGCGCAGTCCATGGAAGGGGATGAGATGTAGTCCCTGCTCCGTGTGCCCAGATGTGGTCATTGATGCATGGTAAATGTGCCCACTCGATGCGCGATGATCGGGGAGACGTATCGAACACGACGTTTGGGGCGAGGAGAGCCGATGAGTCGAGAGAGCAGGACGAGGCCTGCGGGCAGTGAACGGAATCTGCACGAGGCGTACGACACGGCACTGCTCGATCTCGACGGCGTGGTGTACGCGGGAGGGGAGGCGATCGAGCACGCGGTCGATTCCCTGGTGACGGCCAGGGACGGAGGCATGCATCTCGCGTACGTGACCAACAACGCCCTGCGCACCCCGCGGGCGGTCGCGGAGCATCTGACCGAGTTGGGCGTTCCAGCTGTGCCGGAGGAGGTCGTGACCTCGGCGCAGGCGGTGGCGCGGTTGATCTCCGAGCAGGTGCCGCAGGGCGCGCGGGTGCTGGTGATCGGTGGTGACGGGCTACGGGTCGCGCTGCGTGAGCGTGGGCTGGTGCCGGTGGAGTCGGCTGACGAGGACCCCGCCGCGGTCGTGCAGGGGTATGGAGGGCCGGATCTGGCGTGGGGGCGTTTCGCGGAGGCTTCCTACGCGATCGCGCGGGGAGTCCCCTGGTTCGCCTCCAACACCGACCTGACGATTCCGAGCCCACGGGGCATCGCGCCGGGCAATGGCGCCGCCGTGGAGGTGGTGCGGATTGCCACGGGCGCCGAACCGCAGGTCGCCGGGAAGCCGTTGCCCCCGATGCACCGGGAGACGATCTTGCGGACCAGGGCGCAGCGTCCTCTGGTGGTGGGCGACCGGCTGGACACGGACATCGAGGGGGCGTTCAACGGCGAGGTCGACTCGCTCCTGGTGCTGACCGGGGTGACGGACGGTGCGGCGCTGCTGGCCGCGGGACCGCGACACCGGCCCACCTACGTGGACGCGGACCTTCGGGGGCTGTTGACCGGGCAGCCGGAGGTGGTCGCGACGACGGAGGGTGATTGGCCTGGTGGGGCCGGGTGGCGCTGCGGGGCTTGGGTCGCCGGAGTGCAGCAGGACGTACTGGTGCTGAGTCTTTCCGCTACGTCCGATGGCGGTGCCGTGGCTGGGGCGACCGCGTTGGACGGGCTACGCGCCTTGTGCGCGGCGGCTTGGACGCATGCGGGAGATGGTGCCTGCACCTTGGAGTCGGGTAAGGCGCTAGGGCAGTTGGGGTTGTAAGGAGGGGCAGCGCCGTTGGTGATTGGAGGTCGCGGCTCCCCGTCGGCTGCTCAATCTTACCCCGACAAAAGGATAGGCTAGCCTAACCTCTGTGTTGGTTGAGAGTCCTCCCGAAGCGAGTACGGCCGTCAGCAGCGTGCCCCCTGGCCGCGGCGCGGCGCGTTTCCTCGGCCTGCTGGCCGCGTTGGCCGTCCTGGTGGTGATGGTGCTGGCCAGCGTCGCCGTGGGCGCCCATCCCACTCCTCTCGACGAGGTGTGGCACGGGCTCTTCCACTACTCGGGTACCCCGGCGGACGTGGTGGTGCGCGATACGCGGGTGCCCAGGACCGTACTCGGCCTGCTCGTCGGATCGGCCCTCGGCCTCTCCGGGGCGGTGATGCAGTCTCTGACCCGCAACCCGCTGGCCGAGCCCGGCATCCTCGGGGTGAACGCCGGGGCCGCGGCAGCGGTGGTCTCGGCCATCAGCTTCCTCGGCGCGACCTCGCTGAGTGAGTTCGTCTGGTACGCGCTCGGTGGTGCCGCGATCGTCTCGGGGGCGGTGTACGTCCTGGGCGGCGCCCGCGGTGCCACGCCGGTACGCCTCGCGCTCGCAGGCACGGCGGCCAGCGCCGCCCTGGTGGGTTACATCAACGCCGTGCAGCTGCTCGATGCCGCAGCGCTCGACAAACTGCGGTTTTGGACCGTGGGATCGCTGGCCTCCGCGAACATGGAGACCGTGTGGCAGGTCCTGCCCTTCCTCGGGGTGGGGTTGGTCCTCGCCCTGTCCCTGGGGCGGCCCCTGAATGCCATGGCGATGGGTGAGGACACGGCGCGGGCACTCGGCGCCCACATCACGCGCACCCGCATCAGCGCCATGGTCGCCATCACCTTGCTGTGCGGAGCCGCCACCGCGGCCTGCGGGCCGATCGTCTTCATAGGTCTGATGGTCCCGCACCTGGTCCTGGCGATCACCGGCCCCGACATGCGCTGGCTCCTGGCCTACTCGGCGGTGCTCTCGCCGGTGTTGCTGCTAGGCGCCGACATCGTGGGGCGGGTCATCACCCGTCCCGCCGAACTCCAGGTCGGCATCGTCACGGCCCTGGTCGGCGGGCCTGTCTTCATCCACCTCGTACGCCGCCGGAAGCTGGCCCAACTGTGAGCGTCCCAACGGCGGGCAAGGGCCCGCGAACCCGAGTGTTGCGCGGCCCGGGAGGCATATCGCTGCGCTTCGAAGCCAGAGCGGTCCTGGTCGGCGTCTGTCTGACGCTCCTCACGCTCGCCGCCGCCGTACTCCTCATCGGCACGGGGGACTTCCCGATAGCGCCGACGGACGTGGTGCGCACCCTCCTCGGCGACGGTGTTCCCGCGCACGAGTTCATCGTCAACGACCTGCGGCTCCCGCGGGCTCTGGTGGGCGTGTTGGTCGGTGGTTCCCTGGGCATGGCCGGCGCAGTCTTCCAGTCGGTCTCCCGTAATCCGCTGGGCAGCCCGGACGTCCTCGGGTTCGGCTACGGTTCGGCGGTCGGCGCGCTGGTCGTCATCGTCCTCGTCGGTGGCAATGCCGCCCAGGTCGCGCTCGGCGCTCTGATCGGTGGCCTCATCACCGGATGTGCCGTCTACGCACTCTCCTGGAAGCGGGGCATATCCGGCTATCGCATGGTGCTGGTCGGCATCGGGGTCTCCGCGATGCTGGTGGCCGCGGTCCAGTACCTGCTCACCAAAGCGCAGTACGTGGACGCGGCGAGGGCCACGGTGTGGCTGACGGGGTCGTTGTCCGGCCGGGACTGGAGTCAGGTCTGGCCGCTGGCCCTCACCTGCGCGGCGCTCTTCCCGTTGGTGCTGGGGCAGGGGCGTGCGCTACGGATGCTGGAGATGGGGGACGACGCGGCCTACGCCCTGGGAGTGCGGGTGGAACGCACCCGGCTGTTGCTGCTGCTGGCCGCCGTTCTCCTGACCACGGCAGCGAGCGCGGCGGCCGGCCCGATCTCCTTCGTCGCCCTGGCCGCGCCGCAGTTGGCCCGACGGCTCACCCGCTCCGCGGGCGCCAACTTGGTGGGCGCCGCCCTGATGGGTGCGGCACTGCTGCTGATCTCCGACTGGGCTTCGCAGCACGCTTTCGGCTCCGATCAGCTTCCGGTGGGCGTGGTGACCGGGCTCGTCGGCGGAATCTACCTGCTGTGGCTGCTGGTCACCGAGCGTAAAGCGGGGCGGATATGACCAGTGGCCCCCAGTGGTGGGGAGCAGACCGGGCCGGGCCGCAGGGCCGGAGTGGGCAGAGCCCGCGGCGCCGAAGCGAAGAACAAGGATCGACCGGATGGAGAGGGACCGAAGTGCAGCGGCTCACCGCGGAGGGCGTCACCCTCGGCTACGACCAGCGGACCATCGCCGAGAACCTGTCCATCCAGATCCCGGACCGGTCCTTCACGGTCATCGTCGGACCCAACGCATGTGGGAAATCGACGCTGCTGCGGGCCCTGGCGCGGATGCTCAAGCCGACCGCGGGGCGGGTGCTCCTCGACGGCCAGTCGATCTCCTCGCTGCCGGCCAAGCGGATAGCAAGGACCCTTGGGCTGCTCCCACAGTCCTCGGTCGCGCCGGACGGCATCACCGTGGCCGACCTGGTGGCCCGTGGGCGCTACCCGCACCAGGGGCTACTGCGGCAGTGGTCGCGCGAAGACGAGCGGATCGTGCAGGAGTCAATGGCCTCCACCGGGGTAGCCGAGCTCGCCGGACGCAGCGTGGACGAGCTGTCGGGCGGGCAGCGTCAGCGGGTCTGGATCGCCATGGCGCTGGCCCAGCAGACCCCGCTGTTGCTCCTGGACGAGCCCACCACCTATCTCGACATCCAGCACCAGCTCGATGTCCTGGACCTTTGCGCGGAGCTCCACGAGGCACAGGGGCGCACCCTGGTTGCCGTGCTCCACGACCTCAACCACGCGGCCCGCTACGCCACCCACCTCATCGCGATGCGCGGGGGCGAGGTCGTAGCCGAGGGCCCTCCCGGTGAGGTGGTGACCGCTGACCTGGTGGAACGGGTCTTCGGGCTGCGCTGCCAGATCATCGAGGACCCTCAGACAGGGACGCCGCTCGTGGTGCCGGCCGCGCGCCGCTCCCACTCGAAGGCCGGACGGGGCACCGAGGAGTCGATGGCGGCGCAGGGCGCAGCCGACTCCTCGGCGCGCTGACGTCACGGACATCGCTAGAGCAGCGTCCTGAGCCGAACCAGGTCCCGCAGGCCTGCCTCCAGCCTCACCCGGCCGGACGCCCATGCCTTGGCGAAGTGCAGGCGACCGTCCACGAGAGCCACCAGGTCCTCACCGGTCATTGACAGGCGGATCTGGGCTCTGGACGCTGGCGGGCCCGGGCTCGCGGCTGCCACCTGGATACGGCCGTCCGACATCCGTCCCGTGAAGGTGGTGTCCAAGTCGGTGATGTGGCAGCTCAAAGAGCGGTCCAGGGCGGCGGTGGTGCGCACCGCCCCATCGGCCCGGGCCAGATTGACGGACAGCTGGTCGAGTGCCGCTCGACACTCCTCGATGGTCGCCATTGGCCAGACCGTACCCCAGCGCGGTGTGGTGTGACCGGTAACCGAACACCGTGAAGGTTGCGCTTCGAGGTAGCGTCGGGGCATGAGTGAAACCTGGCCGGCCGGCGGCGACGGTGCCGATGGCACCGTGGAGCCGGCTGTACCCGAGCAGCCCACCGGGCCCGTGGGGCCGACTCCGCTGGGCGTGCCCCGCACTTCCACGGGCCGCCCCGAGGTGGACGCGCTGCTGGAGCGACTGGCCGATGCGGACCACCTGCCTGCGGAGGACCACCTCCAGGTGTACGAGGATGTAGACAGGGGGCTGCGTGCCGTGCTGACCGGGCTCGACGCACACCCCGCCTCAGAACCGCACGAAAACAGGAGCTGACCGATCGTGGCAGGAGTGGCACGCCGCCGCCTGGATGCAGAACTGGTACGCCGAAAGCTCGCTCGCTCACGCGAGCACGCCGGCCAGCTCATCGCGGCAGGCCGCGTCACCGTCGGCGGCAGCACCGCCACCAAGGCCGCCACCCAGGTGGAGACGAGCGCGGCGTTGGTCGTCCTCAAGGACGAGAGCGACCCCGACTACGTCTCGCGCGGGGGCCACAAGTTGGCCGGGGCTCTCGCCGCCTTCACCCCCCAGGGGCTCTCGGTGGCCGGGCGTCGGGCGTTGGACGCCGGCGCGTCGACCGGGGGTTTCACCGATGTGCTGCTGCGTTCGGGCGTCGGGCACGTCGTCGCTGTCGATGTGGGCTACGGGCAACTGGCCTGGTCCCTCCAGAGCGATGACCGCGTCACCGTCAAGGACCGGACCAACGTGCGTGAGCTGACGTTGGATCAGATCGATGGACTCCCGGTCGACCTGATCGTCGGCGACCTCTCCTTCATCTCGATCGGACTGGTGCTGCCCGCCCTGGTGAGCTGCGCGGCTCCCGACGCCGATCTGGTGTTGATGGTCAAGCCGCAGTTCGAGGTGGGCAAAGAGCGGCTCGGTAGCGGCGGAGTGGTCCGAAGCCCGGAGCTCAGGGCTGAAGCGGTTCGCGAGGTCGCTCGGCAGGCAGCCCAACTCGGCCTCGGCGTGCTCGGGGTGACGGCTAGTCCGCTTCCCGGACCGTCCGGGAACGTCGAGTACTTTCTGTGGCTCCGGGCGGGCGCACCCGAGCTCGACCCGGCGGACGTTGACCGTGCAGTGGCGGAGGGGCCGAGTTGACAACGACAACAGCAGCTACACGTACTGTCTTCCTGCTCGCGCATACCGGGCGGCCGGCTGCGATCCGCAGCGCCGAACTGGTCGTGCGCGGACTTCTGCGCTGCGGCCTCGGCGTGCGCGTACTGGCCCGGGAGGCGGCCGACCTGCCGCTGCCCGAGGAGGTCGAACTGGTGCCGGAGGAAGCAGCTGCCGAGGTGATGGGGAGCTGCGAGCTCCTGGTCGTGCTGGGAGGGGACGGGACACTGCTGCGCGGCGCCGACTTCGCCCGTACCTCCGGCGTGCCGATGCTGGGCGTGAACCTGGGCCGGGTCGGGTTTCTCGCCGAAGCCGAGCGCGATGACCTCGACAAGGTCGTCGACCGGGTGGTGACCCGGGCCTACGAGGTCGAGGAACGCATGACCATCGACGTCGTCGTGCGCAGCAACGGTGGCATCGTCCACCAGGACTGGGCACTGAACGAGGCGGCGGTGCAGAAGGTCTCACCTGAACGGATGCTTGAGGTGGTCCTTGAGATCGACGGACGCCCGGTGACCGGCTTCGGCTGTGACGGGATCGTCTGTGCCACACCGACCGGCTCGACGGCATACGCCTTCTCGGCGGGTGGCCCGGTGGTCTGGCCTGAGGTCGAGGCGCTGTTGATGGTGCCGATCAGCGCCCACGCGCTGTTCGCAAAGCCGCTCGTGACCTCGCCGACTTCGGTGCTGGCCGTGGAGGTCCAGCCTGGCACGCCGCACGGGGTGCTGTGGTGTGACGGCCGCCGCACCCTGCAACTCCCAGCCGGGGCGCGGGTGGAGGTTCGCAGGGGTAGCGTGCCGGTCCGGTTGGCCAGACTGCACCATGCCTCCTTCACCGACCGGCTGGTGGCGAAGTTCGCTCTGCCGGTGTCGGGATGGCGGGGGGCGCCGCACTGAGGGTTGGCCCGGATCCCCGGCCGTGTACGACGGCAGCCGGGGCGCGCCGATCCCGCAGGGTCAACGGGCGGCTTCGGCGCGTTGTTCTCCACTGGTTCCACGGCACCTCTGCGCCGTGGTTCCGGGCCACCCAGGTCACCTGTTCGTTGCCATGTGAAGGGTCGAGGTCACATGGCACACGGCAAACCTCGGTATCGTCGTCGCCGTGCTTGAGGAGATGCGGATACGGTCGCTGGGAGTCATCGACGACGCGGTGGTCGAGCTGTCGCCGGGGTTCACCGCGGTGACCGGTGAGACCGGCGCGGGCAAGACCATGGTCGTCACCAGTCTCGGGCTGCTGCTCGGTGGCCGGGCGGACCCGGCCCTGGTGCGGATCGGTGCCAGAGCCGCCGTCGTGGAGGGACGGATCGCACTGCCCGCGGGCGCTCCGGCGGCGGTACGCGCCGAGGAAGCCGGTGCGGAGCTGGACGAGGGCGCCCTGCTGATCAGCCGCACCGTATCCGCCGAGGGACGCTCGCGCGCCCACGTCGGCGGCCGGTCCGTTCCCGTTGGACTCCTAGGCGAGCTCTCGGACGACCTCGTCGCCGTGCACGGCCAGACCGATCAGCAGGGATTGCTGCGCCCGGCTCGGCAGCGACAGGCCCTCGATCGGTACGCCGGGGCCGCGGTGACGCTCCCGCTGGAGAAGTACGCCAGTGCCTACCAGCGGTTGCGGGCCGCGGCGACGGAGCTTGCCGAGCTGACCACCCGAGCCCGGGAGCGGGCCCAGGAGGCGGATCTGCTGCGTTTTGGCCTGGAGGAGATCGCCGCCGTCGAACCACTCCCCGGTGAGGACGCCGAGCTGGCGGCCGAGGCGGAGCGGTTGGGGCATGCGGAAGCTCTGGCCTCGGCAGCCGCGCTCGCGCACGCGGCCCTGGCCGGCAACCCGGAGGACCCCGAGGGCGTGGACGCCAACACCCTCGTCGGCAGCGCCCACCGCGCCTTGGAGGGCGTGCGTGCGCACGACGCGGCCCTCGGCGCGCTCGCCGAGCGGATCGGGGAGCTCCAGATCCTGCTGGCGGACGTGGCCGGCGACTTGGCCGGCTACGCCGACGACCTGGATGCGGATCCCCTGCGGCTGGCCGCCGTGGAGGACCGTCGCGCCGCTTTGACCCAGCTCACCCGCAAGTACGGGCACAGCACCGACGAGGTACTGGCGTGGAGCGAGCAGGGCGCGGCCCGGCTGGCTGAGCTGGAGGGCGATGACGACAGGATCGAGGAGCTCACCGCTGAGCGAGACGGCCTGCGGGTCGAGCTCGCAGGCCTCGCACAGGCGTTGACTGACGCCCGGACGGAGGCTGCGGCGCGTTTCGCCTCGGCCGTGACCTCGGAACTCGCCTCGCTGGCCATGCCGCACGCCCGAGTGAGCTTCGACGTCCGGCAGAACGAGGACGCGGACGGTATCGAGGTCGGCGGTCGGCGGGTGGCCTACGGCAGCTCCGGCGTGGACGAGGTCGAGCTTTTGCTGGCCCCCCATCCGGGCGCGCAGCCCAGAGCGATCGCCAAGGGTGCGTCCGGGGGCGAGCTGTCCCGGGTGATGCTCGCGGTCGAGGTGGTCTTCGCCGGGTCCGACCCGGTACCCACTTACCTGTTCGACGAGGTCGACGCCGGCGTGGGTGGTAAGGCGGCGGTGGAGGTCGGTCGGCGGCTCGCCAAGCTCGCCAAGTCCGCGCAGGTCGTGGTGGTCACGCATCTGCCGCAGGTGGCTGCCTTCGCCGACCGCCAGCTCTTGGTGGAGAAGACCAACGACGGTTCGGTCACCCGGAGCGGGGTCACCGTCCTGGAAGGCGAGGACCGCATCAGGGAACTGTCGCGGATGCTGGCCGGGCAGGAGGACTCGCAGACCGCCAGGGCACATGCCGAGGAGCTGCTGGCGTCAGCACGCGCCGACGTATGACCCGACAGAGTGGCGCAACGAAGTGACGCGTGATCGTGGGGTGTCACGGGTCGTACCGTGGTCTCGCATATAGCGTGTCACTTGGTTTTCCTATTGTTCGCCCGATCGAGTGAACAACCATGGTGGTCCGCTCCCAGAGGGTGGGCCCGTGTGGGTGATCCCGTATTTTCGACTGCCGGATCACGGCAGCGGCTTCGGCCGCTGCCAGCGCATCCCGCCTCCAGATGGGCCCCGGAAGGCACGTACGGGCTGGCATTCTGAGCGCAGGTCGGGCTTCGGGATGCGGATCGGTCCCAGCCCGATGTGCCCCGCCCCCACTCCGTCCCGACTCAGGAGCTTCGGCCACGTGAGCAGCACCCCGGCCCAGCCGTACGGCAAGGCCCCGTTGCGTACCGTCCAAGTACTGGGCGGCGGCAGTGCGGGCAGCAGCGTGCACGTTCGGTCGCTGTCGGCGGGGCTGGCCGCGCGCGGGGTGCGCGTCACCGTCTGTGCGCCCGTGGAAAGCGAAGGCGTGTACGACTTCACCGGTGCCGGTGCGCACTTCGCGCCCGTGCCTCGGCGCACCGGACCGGTCGCCGTGGCAGCCCTGCGCCAGGTGTGCACGGGCGCGGACGTCGTGCACGCCCATGGTCTGCAGGCCGCTGCCCGCGCCGCCGTGGCGGTGCACGGCCAGCGGGTCCCGCTCGTGGTCACATGGCACAGCCGGCCGTACGCTCAAGGAGCCCGGGCCCCTCTCGCCAGGCTGCTGGAGCGCCGAGTTGCCAGGGCTGCCGTCGTGGTCCTCGGTACCTCCTCGGACCTGGTCGACCGGGCGCGTTCGAGCGGTGCCAGGGACGCGCGTCTTGCTCCGGTCACGGTTCCGGCACCGCGCCGGGCGGCGAGTCCCGCTCAGCCGGACAAGACGCGGGCGGACCTGGGCGCCGTGGCGCGGCCGTTGCTCATCGCCGTCGGCAGCCTGGAGGCGCACCGGGGTTATGACACCCTCTTCGACGCGGCCCGCGCATGGTGCCGGCAGGATCCCGTACCCCTGTTGGTGATCGCGGGTGAAGGATCCAAGCGTGTCGCCCTGGCCCAACGGATCGAGGCGGAACAACTGCCCATCTGCCTGCTGGGGCGCCGCGAGGACGTCAGCGAACTCCTTGCCGTGGCGGACGTGGCGGTGCTGCCCAGCAGCTGGGAGTCCCGTTCGCTGCTGGCCCAAGAGGCACTGAGGGCGGGTGTTCCGCTGGTGGCCACTGCCGTGGGTGGGATTCCGGAACTGGTCGGGGACGCAGCCGTGCTCGTGCCCTACGCGAACGCTGCTGCACTGGCATCGGCGGTGTGCGGGCTGCTCGACGATCCTCAGCGGCGGGCCGGCTTGGCGAGCGCCGGACGTCGGCAGGCTGCCACCTGGCCCACCGAGGACGACACCGTGGCACAGGTGTTGTCCGTGTACGACGAACTGTCCGAGCGGGGCCGGGTAGGTCCCTAAGTCCGAGGCTGCCTCATCCGTCCACCGCGGCGGAACGGGGGCGGGCCCGCACATGGATCCGCTCGCCATGCTGTCCGAACAGGCTGAGGAACTCCACCGGCGCGTCACCGGCGTTCCCGAAGGCGTGTGACGTGCGGGTGTCGAACTCGGCGGCCTCCCCCGCGGTCAGTACCAGGTCCTGTTCGCCGAGAACCAGCCGCAGCCGCCCCGTCAGGACGTAGAGCCAGTCGTAGCCCTCGTGCGTCCGCCGCTCCAACTCCCCGGCCCGACCTCGGCCGGTTTCGATGATCTGCTTGAAGGCGTGGCGCCCGGTGCCCGAGTGGCGGGTGAGGGGGACGAAGGTGTGACCGTCACGGGTGAAGGGCCGAGCTGGAACCCTGGGGTCCGTGGCGGGCGGCGCCCCCACGAGGTCGTCGAGGGTGACCCGGTGCGCGGCGGCCAGCGGCAGGAGCAGCCCCAGGGTCGGTTTGCGCTGCCCCGACTCCAGGCGGGAGAGGGTGCTGACGGAGATGCCGGTGCTCCTGCTGAGGTGGGCCAGCGTCGTCTGCCGCTCCTGACGCAGGGCGCGCAACCGAGGACCAACACGGGCGAGGACGGACTGGGCCGCATCGTCGACAACCATCGTTCCATTTGCTGCTCTGGCAACACGGTTTGTCAACCGGCGCCAGGTGCGCGCACTGTCGTTCCAGGACGAGGAGCCGGGACGAACGAAGGGAATCCAGATGGTGGACAGCACTGCGGCCGAGACGAACGAGGAGTTCTGGGAGGCCCGCTATGCCGGCAGCACCTGTGTGTGGAGCGGGAACCCGAACCCCGCCCTGGTGCGGGAGACGGCCGATCTGACGCCCGGTCGCGCCCTTGACCTGGGGTGCGGAGAGGGCGGTGACGCCATCTGGCTGGCTCGGCAAGGTTGGCAGGTCACAGCCACCGACATCTCCCGCACGGCGCTCACCCGGGCCGCCGCACACGCGGCCGAAGCCGGTGTGGCCGACCGGATCGACTGGCAGCACCACGACCTGGCCCGTTCCTTCCCCGAGGGGTCCTTCGACCTCGTCTGCGCGCAGTTCCTGCACTCGCGCGCCGACGACATGCCGCGCGAGCAGATCCTGCGCAGCGCCGCCGCGACGGTCGGCCCGAAAGGAACGCTGCTGATCGTCGGGCACGGCGGGGTCCGGGTGTGGGAGCACGCTCCCGAAGGCGTGCGATTGCCCGCTCCGCAGGAGGTCCTGGGTGCGCTGGACCTGCCGGAGGAGCGTTGGGAGATGCTGGTCTGCGAGGAGTACGAGGTAGAGACACCCGGGCCGGAGGGTGAGCCGGTGAAGCGGACCGACAACACCGTCAAGGCGCGTCGCAGGGCCTGAGGCGCGGCCGGAGACCGGCGCCGCGGGTGGAGGTGTGCCCGGGCGCGCGGTCCCACGTGCGCGACCCGCCGCGGCACGCTCTTCGCCCCGCGCCTGCCCGGTCGCGCCGCGCGCCCTGCTCAGGAGACGTGGCGCCGGGCGCGCAAGGCCAGACTCAGCGCCAGCACTGTCTGCGGATCGTCGAGGTCGGTGCCCAGGAGTTCGCTGATGCGCGCCAGCCGGTTGTACAGGGTCTGCCGGTTCAAGTGCAGTTCCCGTGCCGTTTCGGCCTTGCGGCCCGCGTGTGCGAGGTACGTCTCCAAAGTGGGCAGCAACGGCGGGCGGGAAGCAGCGTCGTGCTGGCGCAACGGGCCGATCGCCCGGTCCACGAAGGCCGCGAGGTCGGGGTGCTCCCGCAACCGCCACAACAACAGGTCGATGTCCAGCCGCCTGGCGTCGAACCAGGGCCGGTCGGGCAGCCCCTGCGCGGCTGTGGCGGTCTCCGCCGCGTGCCGCAGACCTGCGGAGGCAGTCGCCCAACCGCCGGGTACGCCGACCACCACCACCGGTGGCTGGGTCCCGGCGTGCGCCAAACCGGCGCGCTCCACCCCGGCGCGCAGCGCGGCAGCCACCCGGTCGGCCACCGCCGCTCGTTCCGACTCCGTACGGAGCCCCAACAGGACGGGCACCCGTCCCTCCACCGGGCGTACCCCGAACAGGGCGGGGACCCCGGCCGAGGAGAGTTCCTCCAAGACGGCCCGAGCCAGTACGGACCAGTTTCCCGCCACCCCCAGATCGGTGGTCAGCCGCATCACCACCGGGAGGAGCGGGCCCTCGCCGGGTCTGAAGCCGAGCACCTTGGCCTGGGCCGGGGCGTCGTCGGACCGGATCCTGCCCTCGGCCAGGTCGGTGAGGAAGTCACCGCGGCCACGCGCGGCCAGTTCTTCCTCCTGTCTCGCCTGCATCAGCACCACGGCCAGCACCCCTGCGGCCCGCTCGGCTGCCATCCGGTGCAAGGGGGACAGCGGACCGGCCACGGCGAGCAGCACCAACCGTGCCCGTACCGAACCAGAGCCGTGCCCGCCGCCCGGTACGTCGACCAGGACCGCGTTGGCCGGCGGGCCCTCTTCCCGCGAGGTCCGCCCACCGCGCAGGCCCTCCCACACCTGGAGCGGGTCAGCCCCCGTGTCCCCGGCTCCTCCCGCTGCGTAAAGGAGTTGCCCGTCCGGGGTCTCCAAGAAGACCGGGTTTCCGGTGAAGTCGGAGAGGATGCGGAGCACCTGGGGGATGCCGCCACCGCCGAGCAGCGCCTGGGTGCAGCGCCGGTGGACCTCCTCGGCGCGCTGCAAGAGGGCGTAGTGACCGTTGACGATCTCGGTGTGGATCTCCTCGGTGACCGTCACGAAAGGCACCTCTCGGTGCAGCGCCACCACCGGTAGGCCGGCTCCCTGCGCGGTCTCCACGATCGTGGCCGGCAGTCTCGTGAAGCGCGGCCCGAGCTCCACGACGAGGGCGGCGATGTTGCGCTCGGCGAGCCGGCGGACGAAGGCGCGTTGCTCGGCGGGGCGAGTGCCCAGGCCCAGGCCCGTGGTCAGCAGGAGTTCGCCGCCCTTGAGGAGGGAGGCGATGTTCGGCACCTCACCCGCGTGCACCCACCGCACGGTCCGTCCCAAGCGGTCAGCGCAGGCCACCACCTCCGGAAGCCCGCCGCGCAGTCCTGGAAGTTCCAGCGCCCGCTGCACCGTGATCCCGCCCTGATCGTCCATGTCGCGGGACGCTACCAGGGGTAGCACACGGGGTTCCGGCCGGAGGCCGGCCGCCTCGGGTTCACGCCGGGGTGATGTTGTGGTTGAAGCGGAACACGTTGTCGGGGTCCCATTCGGCTTTGACCGTCGCGAGGCGTCGCAGGTTCTCCTCGCCCATACCGGCAGCCACCCGCTGCTCGCCCTCGTCGCCGGTGAAGTTCAGGTAGACCGCGCCGGTGGCCCATGCTCCCACGTCGGCCCGTACGTCCTTCACCCACTGGATGGCCCGCTCGTCGTCCGCCGGGTCTTCCCAGGCCGCGAAGGGGTGGACGGCCCAGGGTGCGTCGCGGAAGGCCACCGGGTACTCGGCGGGACCGCTGGCGATCGCCCCACCCTGCGGGAAGAGGACGTGTTGGGTCGCGCTGGGCACCGGCATGCTGTCGGCGCGGGCGCAGAAGACATCGACGAGTTCGTCGGGCAGGCCCGTGAGGTACTCGGCAGACCAGTAGTTCCGCATGCCCGGAGGGTCGTCCAACATGCATTGCAGGTCGGCGTACGCGGTGGCGGTGACCACCTCCACCTCGTGCGGCAGCGCCAGCAGCGGCCCGGCCAGTGTGCGCATCTCCTCCTCGGTACCGGCGTAGGTCAGCACCACCCCCGTCAGTAGTGTGCCGACGAGGTGCTCCGGTACGAACTCCTCCGGTGGGCCGGTCAGGTAGATCACACCGCCGCTGGCCTCCGGCGGCCCGTTCTCGATGGTGTCCCGGTACAGGCGGACGACCTCGGGCCCAGACTCCGGTGGGTAGAGGACCAACGCGAAGGCCATGGAGGGTAGTTCGTGCAGCCGCAGAGTCAGGGCCGTGACCACGCCGAAGTTCCCGCCGCCGCCGTGCAGGGCCCAGAAGAGCTCGGGGTTCTCCTGGGCGTCGGCCGTCACCGTGCGCCCGTCGGCGGTGACCAGTTCCACACCCAGCAGGTTGTCCACGGCCAGCCCGAACTTCCGGTCCAGCCAGCCGCTTCCGCCCCCGAGCACGAACCCGGCGACTCCCGTGGTCGAGACCCGGCCGCCGGTGGTCGCGAGGCCGTACGGCTCCGTGGCCCGGTCCAGGTGGGTCATCTTCGCGCCGCCGGCGAGCCGCACGGCCTTGGCGCCTGGGTGGACCGTCACCTCGTGCATCCTGCGCATGTCGATCACGAGGCCGTTGTCGTTGGAGCCCATCCCGGCGACGCTGTGGCCGCCTCCGCGCACTGCTATGGGCAGATCGAGGTTCCGTCCGAAGCGCACCGCACGGACCACGTCGGGTACGTCGGCACACTGTGCGATGACCGCCGGGTGTCTGTCGGTCATCGAGTTGTGCAGCGCGCGTACCTCGTCGTACTCGGGGTCCCCGGGGGCGTAGACCACGCCACTCAGGTCTTCACGGAGCTCGGTGAGGGCCGTGCTCGCCTTGGAGAGGGGAGCCATGAGTGCCCCCTTCCTGCCGGGGCAACAGAATCGTTTCCAGCCTAGACGGATCGGGCCCGGAGGGCGCGCCGGAACGTGTGCCCCCCGGGCCGGCTGGCCCGTGCGGGTCTGGGCTCAGCCGCCGTACGCGCCGCTGGCCGTCAACCGCAGCGCCGTGTCGATCAGCGGCACATGGCTGAAGGCCTGCGGGAAGTTGCCCACCTGACGCTGGAGTCGGGGGTCCCACTCTTCGGCGAGCAGCCCCAGGTCGTTGCGCAGGGCCAGCAGCTTCTCGAAGAGGCGACGCGCCTCGTCCACCCGCCCGATCATCGCGAGATCGTCCGCCAGCCAGAAGGAACAGGCGAGGAAGGCGCCTTCGTCCCCTTCGAGACCGTCCACGCCCGCCTCCTCGCCGGCCGTCGGATAGCGCAGGATGAACCCGTCGGGTGTGGACAGCTCGCGCTGGATCGCCTCGATGGTGCCGATCACCCGCTTGTCGTCCGGCGGCAGGAAGCCCATCTGCGGGATCAGCAGCAGCGAGGCGTCCAGTTCACGCGAGCCGTAGGACTGGGTGAAGGTGTTGCGCTCGGGGTCGTAGCCCTTCTCGCACACGTCCCGGTGGATGTCCTCACGCAGTTCGCGCCACCGTTCCAGTGGGCCGTCGGCGTCTTTGGACTCGATCAGTTTGATCGTCCGGTCGACGGCCACCCAGGCCATCACCTTGGAGTGCACGAAGTGCCGGCGCGGGCCTCGGACCTCCCAGATCCCCTCGTCGGGCTCGTCCCAGTGGTCCTCCAGGTACCGGATCAACTTCAGTTGGAGCAGGGCGGCGTAGTCGTTGCGGGCGAGGCCCGTCATATGGGCCAGGTGGAGCGCCTCGGTGACCTCGCCGTACACGTCGAGTTGGAGCTGGTGGGCGGCGCCGTTGCCGATGCGCACCGGACGCGAGCCCTCGTAGCCGGGCAGCCAGTCCAGTTCGGTCTCACCCAGCTCGCGTTCGCCCGCGATGCCGTACATGATCTGGAGGTTCTCCGGGTCGCCGGCGACCGCACGCAACAGCCAGTCCCGCCACGCCCGGGCTTCCTCGCGGTAGCCGGTGCGCAGCATCGACGACAGCGTGATCGCCGCGTCACGCAGCCAGGTGTAGCGGTAGTCCCAGTTGCGGACGCCGCCGATCTCTTCCGGCAACGAGGTGGTGGGCGCCGCCACGATCCCCCCGGTCGGCGCGTAGGTGAGCGCCTTAAGCGTGATCAGCGAGCGGATCACGGCTTCCCGGTACGGGCCGTGGTAGGTGCAGTGCTCCACCCACTCCCGCCAGAAGTCTCGGGTCGCCTCCAGGGCTCCTTCGGGTTCGGGGAGGGCGGGCGGTTCGCGGTGCGAGGCCTGCCAGCTGATGGTGAAGGCGATGCGCTCGCCCGGCGCCACGGTGAAGTCCGCGTAGGTGGTGAGGTCCTTGCCGTAGGTGGCCGTGGTGCTGTCCAGCCACACCGAGTCCGGTCCCGCGACGGCGACGGTACGCCCGTCCACTTTGTGCACCCAGGGCACCACTCGCCCGTAGCTGAAGCGCATGCGCAGCGCCGAGCGCATCGGCACGCGACCGCTGACCCCCTCGACGATCCTGATCAACTGGGGAGCGCCGGCGCGCGGGGGCATGAAGTCGGTCACCCGGACCGTTCCCCGTGGCGTGTCCCACTCAGATTCCAGGATCAGCGAGTCCCCGCGGTAGCGGCGGCGGTTCGCGCGCGCGGGCCCGGCGCCCGTGGCGCCCACGGGACCGATTCGCCAGAAACCGTGCTCCTCGGTGCCCAGCAACGCCGCGAAGATGGCGTGAGAGTCGAATCGGGGTAGACACAACCAGTCCACCGCGCCGTCCATACCGACCAGCGCTGCGGTCTGCATGTCCCCGATCAATGCGTAATCCTCGATGCGCCCGGCCACGTGCATCTCCGTCCTACGGCCACGTCCGCCCCGGCGGGGGCGATCACTTCGCAGTCAAGGATCGTTGACTGCGATCCTTGTTCGCGCTTGTTTCCGGAGCGGGCGGGGTGTTGCCGTTCGCCGGCCTGCCCGGCAGCGGATGTCCGAGCAGGATACGTCGCACCCTAGTGATCTACAGGAGTGTCCGGGCAACTGCGACTCCACCGATCGGGTGGGCCCACAGCGGATGATCGACTGTGCGATCGCCCCGAGGGTACCGGCGTGCCGCCCACTGGGCAGGAAGCGCACTGTCCGGGTCGCTGATAGGCTGGTACCCCGTGGACCGGTGGTCGGCCTGTGAAATCCAGGGGCCCCGAAACCGCAGCGACGGCACCCCCCGAAACACCCCGGGCAGGCGCTGGACGCACTTCAACTCAGCGACCACGGGAGCCCCCTCTTGGCGATGCCGCCCAAATCCATGACGACCAAGCACATCTTCGTCACCGGAGGTGTCGCTTCCTCCCTCGGCAAGGGCCTCACGGCCTCCAGCCTGGGTGCGCTCCTCAAGGCGCGCGGTCTTCGGGTCACGATGCAGAAGCTCGACCCGTACCTCAACGTCGATCCTGGCACGATGAACCCGTTCCAGCACGGCGAGGTCTTCGTCACCAACGACGGTGCCGAGACCGACCTGGACATCGGCCACTACGAGCGTTTCCTCGACGTGGACCTCGACGGCTCGGCGAACGTCACCACCGGCCAGGTCTACTCCACCGTGATCGCCAAGGAGCGCCGCGGCGAGTACCTCGGTGACACCGTGCAGGTCATCCCGCACATCACCAACGAGATCAAGCACCGCATCCGACGGATGGCGACCGACGACGTCGACGTGGTCATCACGGAGGTCGGGGGGACGGTCGGCGACATCGAGTCGCTGCCCTTCCTGGAGACCGTCCGCCAGGTGCGCCACGAAGTCGGCCGAGACAACGTTTTCGTCGTGCACATCTCGCTGCTGCCCTACATCGGCCCCTCCGGCGAGCTGAAGACCAAGCCGACCCAGCACTCGGTCGCGGCGCTGCGGAACATCGGTATCCAGCCGGACGCGATCGTGCTGCGGGCCGACCGTGAGGTGCCCACCTCCATCAAGCGCAAGATCTCGCTGATGTGCGACGTGGACGAGGCCGCGGTGGTCGCCGCCATCGACGCGAAGTCGATCTACGACATCCCGAAGGTGCTGCACACCGAGGGACTCGACGCCTATGTGGTGCGCAAGCTCGACCTGCCGTTCCGCGACGTGAACTGGACGGTCTGGGAAGACCTCCTGGACCGGGTCCACAACCCTGACCACGAGGTCACCGTCGCACTGGTCGGCAAGTACATCGACCTTCCGGACGCCTACCTGTCGGTGACGGAGGCCCTGCGTGCCGGTGGGTTCGCCAACAAGGCCCGCGTCAAGGTCAAGTGGGTCACCTCCGACGAGTGCAGGACGCCGGCCGACGCGGCCCGACAGCTCGCCGACGTGGACGCGATCTGCATCCCCGGTGGCTTCGGGGACCGTGGAGTGAACGGCAAGGTCGGCGCGATCACCTTCGCCCGGGAGAACAAGGTTCCGCTGCTGGGCCTGTGCCTGGGCCTGCAGTGCGTGGTCATCGAGGCCGCGCGCAACCTGTGTGGCATCCGGGACGCGAACTCCACCGAGTTCGACGCCGGCACCGGCCATCCGGTGATCTCCACGATGGCCGAGCAGTTGGACATCGTTGCTGGCGAAGGTGACATGGGCGGCACGATGCGGCTGGGCATGTACCCGGCCAAGCTCGCCGAGGGATCCATCGTGCGCGAGGTCTACGGCGACCAGCCGTACGTGGAGGAGCGCCACCGTCACCGCTACGAGGTCAACAACGCGTACCGCTCGGAGCTGGAGAAGAAGGCCGGGATCCTGTTCTCCGGCACTTCTCCGGACAACAAGCTGGTGGAGTACGTCGAGTACCCGCGCGAGGTGCACCCCTACCTGGTGGCCACCCAGGCCCACCCGGAGCTGCGCTCGCGTCCGACCCGTCCGCACCCGCTGTTCGCCGGTCTGGTGAAGGCGGCCGTGGAGCGCCAACGCGCCGCCAAGTAGCCGGATACGGTGGGCAACCGGGACTCGATGGGGCTGTGAGCCGGAAGGGTTCGCCGGACCGCGCGAGCGCGGCCGGTGAGCCCTTCCGTTCGTGGACCGTGGGTCAGGTCCCGGCTGTTTCGCGTGATGTTCTCCGAAAGGTGTGCCATGCAGATCAAGGACACGGCCGAGGCCTGGCAGGTCACGGCGTCGGTGACGCCGTTCCGTGGAGCCAAGACCTCCGTGCGTTCGGAGGACGTGGTGATGCCTGACGGCAGCGTCGCCCGTCGTGACTACCAGGTGCACCCGGGTTCGGTGGCCGTGGTGGCCCTGGACGAGGAGGACCGGGTGCTGGTGCTCAAGCAGTACCGTCATCCGGTGCGCCACAAGTTGTGGGAGATTCCAGCCGGCCTGTTGGACGTGCCGGGGGAGAACCCGCTGCATGCGGTCCAGCGGGAGTTGTACGAGGAGGCGCACGTCGAGGCCGAGGACTGGCGGGTGCTGGTTGACGTGTTCACCTCGCCTGGGGGTACGGACGAGGCCGTACGGATCTATCTCGCCCGTAACCTCTCCGAGGCCGAGGGCGAGCGTTTCGAGGTCTCGCAGGAGGAGGCCGACATGGAGTTGGCGCGCGTCCCGCTGGTCGATCTGGTCCGCGCGGTGCTTGGTGGCGAGATCCACAACAACTGCCTTGCCGTGGGTGTGCTGGCGCTGGCCGCCGCGCGCGGCGGTGAGGGTGTGGAGGCTTTGCGGCCGGCCCTGGCCCCCTGGCCGGCGCGCCCATACGAGGCCTAGCACCCTCTTCATCGGCGGTGTGACCATCGGCTGATCCGATTGGGCGATGTGTCCGCCACGCTCCACACGGTTCGTCGCTCTGCGTGAACTACGCTCGGTTTTCCCGACCGGGCCCCCGGCGGGCTCTGGCGCTGCAGGGGAAGGAGCGTGGGCCGTGACGGACCAGGCCCTGGACACCAATGGCCCGATCGGCCCCTCGGGGTCCGCCGATCAGGCGCGGTCCGCCAAGACCGAGCCTGAAGCCGGCGAACCGATCGACACGTCCGTTGTTTCCCGGCCGGAACCGGCCGAGGACGAACCGGCAGCGGGCGAGGCAGCGCAGTCCTGTCCACCCGATGCCGCCACGGTCACGGCCGCCGGCACCGCGCGGTTGGTGCCTGCGACCGGCGCGGTGGCCGAGCCCTCCGGCGCCGGGCCCGCTGGCGACGAAACGCCCGGGCCGACGCTCGCGACAGCGGCCCCGAACACCCCCGCGCTCCTCGCCGAAGGGCCCGAAGTGGCCGGGGACGCCATCGCTGGACTCGCCCAGGCGACGCAGGAGCAGCGAGACCCCACCCCTGCCGCCGGGGAGCCCCGGGATCAAGTCGAAGTACCCCCCTCGGCGCCCCGGCTCGCCGCCGACCGGGCGGCTCGTGCGCCGGCGCCCGGTGCGGGCCTGGTCGCCCCCTCCCTGTCCGGGCCGATCACCGAGCGGCCCACGACGGAGGGCCCACCTGCCGGTCGGCCCCTCACGGTGCCTAAGGTCCGCCAGAGCGACGGGCGGCCCTTCGTCGGTCGTCGAAGGGAACTGCGCGACCTCCACGAAGACATCGCCGGAACCGGGCTCAACACTCTCGCGGGCCGCAAGTCGCCCCGGGCGCGTGTCCTGTTGGTGGCCGGCAAGCCCGGATCAGGACGGACGGCCCTGGCCGAGGAACTGGCCAGGGAACTCGCCCCGCGCTATCCCGACGGGGTCCTCTGCGCACGGTTGACCGCGCCCGGCGGGGTCCGGGTCCCCGCGGAGCGTGTCGCTCGCTCGCTCCTTTCCACGCTGGGCCTGCCCACCCCACCCGGCGCCCACGCCGAGGATCTGACCAGCATGCTTCGCACGGAGCTCGCCCACCGCCGAGTCCTGTTGCTCTTGGACGACGCAGCGGACGCCGAGCAGGTGGATCCGCTGATCCCCGATGCCCCGGAGTGCTTGGTCCTGGCTACCGCCGACGGCCCGTTGACCGGTATTCCGGACGTCCGCCCCTGCACGGTCGGAGGCCTGGACGGTCCGTCGGCGGTGCAGTTCCTCTCCGCCCTGACGGGCTCGGTAAGGATCACCGTGGACCCCCGAGCCGCCGAGGCACTCGCTGAGGAGTGCGGCGGGCAGCCGGCCGCACTCACCCTGGCCGGCGGTTGGCTCGCCGCGCACCCCAAAGCCGCCGTGGCCGACGTCGCGAAGAAGCTCCATGACATGCCCGCATCGCGCAGCCCCCTGGTCCGCACCTTCCACCTGGTCTACGAGAGCTTGCCACAACCCTCCCAGCGGACCCTGCGTCTGCTGCCGCTCGCCCCTGCTGGCCTCGTCGACGCGCACACCGCCTCCGCCCTGGCGGGTAGTTCGGTGGCGACGGCGCGCACCACCTTGGAGGAGTTCGCCGCCCTGGGCCTGCTGCGCCGGCAGCAGCAGGCGTGCGCGGCGCAAGAGGACGACCCCCTGTACCTTCTGCCGGGCTGTCTCGTCGAGCCCTTGAGAGCGCTGATGGAGGCCAAGGAGCGTCCGGCCGAACTGCAGTTGGCAGGGGCCAGGCTCCTGGAGCGGACGGTGCGGCTGCTCCAGTCCTGCCGTGCGATCACCGACCCCGAGGACTCGCCGACCCGGGACAAGCTCGCCGGGCTCCCCCGCGCGCTGCGTTTTGCCGATGCCGAGTCCGCCGCGGCCTGGTTGGAGTTCCGTCTGGATGCGCTGACGGCCTCCGCAGTCCTCGCGGTGGCCGACGGCGAGTTGGACACCCTGGCCCGCCGTCTGGTGGCCGCCCTGGTCAGGGCGCTGGCGGCGCACCGGGGCACGGAGGCAGCGGCGCCGGAACTGTACGGTCTGCACGATCTGGTCCTGGGGGTGGCCGAGCGTCGCGGCCTGCACCGTGAACGCGCCGCGGCGCTGCTGAACCTCGCTGACCTTGATGCCCGTACCGGTCGTACGGAGATCGCCCTGGAACGTTACCGGGCTGCGCTGGACGCCGGACGCGAGGCCAATGACCCCTACGCCACCGGCCGGGCGATGGAATCCGTGGGCGGCACCTACCAGGAGCTCGGTGACTGGCAGCGGGCCGCCGACTGGTACGGCAGGGCGCTCACCCAGCGGCTGGCCCGAGGAGAGCGGCAGGACGAGGCGCGCCTGTACGGCCGACTGGCCACCGTGCTCACCTACGCCGGACGTTACGGAGACGCGCTGCGTGCCTGGCGCGCAGCGGCGGCCGGCCATCGAAAGTTGGCCGATGTGCCGGGGCACGCAAGGGCGTTGAGTGAGATGGCCCGGGTGCAGGAGTACGCGGGGCGGCCCACGGAGTCCCTCCATACCTGCCGAGCCGCGGTGGACCTCGCGCGCACCGCCGGTGACGTGCGTTTGCAGGCGGCGCTCGAATTGCGGCTCGCGGACACCCTGGACAGGCTCGGCGATCCCGCTGCCGCCCGATTGCACCGTGCAGCAGCTGATCGATTGCTGGGGGAGGAGCTTTCGGCCTGCGAAATCCGTAGTGGTTCCGCAGAAGATTGAAGGTTTGTAAGGCTAGACAGGTGGAAATCCTTCATTAGACTGGCTCTGCCGCGGTCGCTCGCGGTATGTCCTGATGCGTACCCTCGGTAGTGGGTATGTATGGCATTGCCCTCTTTTCCCCTGAGTCAAGGACCGTGATCGACGATGAAGGTCGGCATCCCCCGCGAGGTCAAGAACAACGAGTTCCGGGTGGCCATCACCCCTGCCGGTGTGCACGAGCTCGTCCGCAACGGCCACCAGGTCTTCGTCGAGCAGAACGCCGGCGTCGGCTCGTCGATCACGGACGCCGAGTACGTGTCGGCCGGCGCTCAGATCCTGCCCACCGCCGACGAGGTCTGGGCCACCGCCGACCTGCTGCTCAAGGTGAAGGAGCCGATCGCGGAGGAGTACCACCGCCTCCGCAAGGACCAGACCCTCTTCACCTACCTCCACCTGGCCGCCTCTCGGGAGTGCACGGACGCGCTGCTGCAGTCCGGCACCACCGCCATCGCCTACGAGACGGTCGAGCTCGCCAGTCGCGCGCTCCCCCTTCTCGCCCCGATGTCCGAGGTGGCAGGCCGCCTCGCCCCGCAGGTCGGCGCGTACCACCTGATGCGGTCGGCCGGGGGTCGTGGGGTGCTTCCGGGCGGTGTTCCCGGCACCCACGCCGGTGAGGCCGTGGTCATCGGTGGTGGCGTCTCCGGCTGGAACGCCGCGCAGATCGCCATCGGCATGGGCTTCCACGTGACCCTGCTCGACCGTGACATCAACAAGCTCCGCGAGGCGGGCAAGATCTTCGGTACGAAGATCAAGACGATTGTCTCCAATGCCTACGAGCTGGAGAAGGCCGTCATCGAGGCCGACCTGGTGATCGGCGCGGTCTTGATCCCGGGTGCGAAGGCGCCCAAGTTGGTCACCAACGAGCTCGTCTCCCGGATGAAGCCCGGAAGTGTCCTTGTCGACATCGCCATCGACCAGGGCGGTTGCTTCGAGGACTCCCGCCCCACCACGCACGCCGAGCCGACCTTCCAGATCCACAACTCGGTCTTCTACTGCGTGGCCAATATGCCGGGTGCGGTGCCCAACACCTCCACCTATGCGCTGACCAACGCCACGCTGCCCTACATCGTGCAGCTCGCGAACCTCGGCTGGGTCGAGGCGCTGCGTCGTGACCCCGCCCTGGCGAAGGGCCTCAACACCCACGAGGGTCAAGTGGTTTACGGCCCCGTCGCCGAGGCGCACGGCCTGGAGACCGTCGAGCTGAGCAGCCTGCTCGGCTGACCCGCCCGCCTGAAAAAACGATTGCGTCAACGGCTGACGTCAATCTCACGCGTCCGGCCGGACCTCGCTCCTGTGAGGTCCGGCCGGACGCGTATCGGTGCTGGCCCGGACCCGCTCAACTCGCCTCGAACGTAACCCTTTAACCGATTCGCGAACTCTCGAAACCTCCCAGAGGCGGCCCGCGCGCCCTTGACAGGGAGGTGTTCCGTTGCCGACACATCGGGCCGCGTCCGGCCGATTGTGTTGCTGCGGACCGGTGACACGCCATAGAGTCGCCAACCGTCGGCATGGTGCCACGCTGACCTATCGATTAAGTGTCCTGGCCGCATCAAGGAGGTAAGACGACTTGTGAATGAGTCGACATTTACTCCTGGAGGTGGTCAAGCGGACACGCCTGTGCGGGGCCAGAGCCCCGCAGGGCTCGAAGCTGTCGGCTCCGTCGCAGTCCGCACCTTCGCAAACCACCAGCACATGACGACGCCCCAGAAGAGCATGGACGGCCCACACGTGAACTCCATGGCCGGCGACCTGAGCGGCCGAGAGCCCACCGGTTTCGCCGACTACGACGAGGTGCCCGAGGGGCACTTCTACGACCCTGACGCCGAGTACGAGCCCGACCCCGAGTACGCGGCCACTCTCGCCCCCGACGCTGCCCGCCAGCGCCGTGAGCGGATCGGCCCGACCGGACGGCCACTGCCGTACTTCCCGATCCCGGGCCCGCTGACCGGCCACGGCCCGGCAAAGATCATCGCGATGTGCAACCAGAAGGGCGGCGTGGGCAAGACCACGTCGACCATCAACCTGGGTGCCGCGCTCGCCGAGTACGGACGCCGTGTCCTGCTCGTCGACTTCGACCCGCAGGGCGCTCTGTCCGTCGGGCTCGGAGTGAACCCCATGGAGCTGGACCTGACGGTCTACAACCTGCTCATGGAGCGGGGGATGTCCGCCGACGAGGTACTACTCAAGACCGCAGTGCCCAACATGGACTTGCTGCCGAGCAACATCGACCTCTCCGCTGCCGAAGTGCAGTTGGTGAGCGAGGTCGCCCGCGAGTCCACGCTCCAGAGGGCGTTGAAGCCCCTGGTGGCCGACTACGACTACATCGTGATCGACTGTCAGCCCTCGCTCGGCCTGCTGACCGTCAACGCCCTGACGGCCGCTCACAAGGTGATCGTGCCGTTGGAGTGCGAGTTCTTCGCACTGCGCGGCGTGGCCCTGCTGACCGAGACCATCGAGAAGGTCCAGGAGCGCCTCAACCCCGAGCTGGAGCTCGACGGCATCCTCGCCACGATGTACGACTCCCGTACGGTCCACAGCCGTGAGGTCCTGGCGCGGGTGGTCGAGGCTTTCGACGACCACGTCTACCACACGGTCATCGGCCGTACCGTGCGCTTCCCGGAGACCACGGTCGCCGGTGAGCCGATCACCACCTACGCCTCCAACTCCGTCGGCGCCGCCGCCTACCGCCAGCTCGCCAGGGAGGTGCTCGCCCGGTGTCACGCCGAGTGAGTCTGCCCGGAGCCGACGAACTGTTCCGTACCACCGGGGGAATGGCCCTGCCCTCGCCGGCGCCCCGCCGGGCGTCGGGGGAGTCCGACTCGGTCGAGGCGGTTGGCAGCCGTACGTCTGAGCACCCTGCGGGCGCGCCGGAGCCGGGCGAGGGGCAAGACGGACCCGAGGAAGCGCGCCCGAGCGACCGCGGCCCCGCCGTGACACCACCGAGGCGGGCGCAGGAAGGTTCTGCCCCCACCGCGCCGGTCGCCGGACCGGGCGGCGGGCGCCGCCGGGGCAGGGGCGCCAACCGGCGCCCGAGCGGGCGGGAGCGGCACGACGAGAAGATCACGGTCTATGTCTCGGCCGAGGAACTGATGGACCTCGAACACGCGCGCCTGGTCCTGCGCGGTGAGCACGGCCTCGCCGTCGACCGGGGCCGGATCGTCCGCGAGGCGGTCGCGGTGGTGCTGGCCGACCTCGAATCCCGCGGTGACGCGAGCATCCTTGTGCGGCGGTTGCGCGGGCGCTGAACCGCCCCCGGCCGATAGCCTGCCGGTCCGTACCGGCCGCACCCGGCCCCGTAGCCCCGCCCCAGGACCTCCATGCCACCCACCGACGACCGACCCGCTCGGCCCGCGTCCCGCAGCCGCCGCCCGCTGGGTCGCGGCCCGCGCGGCCCGGGGCCGGAGGCGGAGCTTGCCCCGACCCAGGCGGAGCACGGCTGCGGGGGGCCGGCGAGGCCGCGGACGCACCCCACAACACCGTCCCCCGAAGCGGACCGGCCGCGGGCACGGACACCAGACGTCGAGCCAGCACCGGTGGCGGAGGGCGACGGGCGCTTCACCGTCCGGTTGGCCAACTTCGAGGGCCCCTTCGACCTGCTCCTGCAGCTCATCTCACGGCACCGGTTGGATGTCACCGAGGTGGCGCTGTCGCAGGTCACCAACGAGTTCATGGCTCACCTGAAGGCCATGGGCCCCGACGTGGACCTCGATCAGACGACCGAGTTCCTGGTGGTGGCAGCCACGCTGCTCGACCTCAAGGCCGCCCGGCTGCTGCCCGCCGCCGAAGTCGAGGACGAGGCGGACCTGGCACTGCTGGAGGCGCGCGACCTCCTCTTCGCCCGGCTGCTGCAGTACCGGGCGTACAAGCAGATCGCAGGCATCTTCGGCGACCGGCTGGCCGAGGAGGGGCTGCGGTACCCGCGCACGGTGGGACTGGAGCCGCACCACGCCGAACTGCTCCCCGAAGTGGTCCTGAGCATCGGCGCGCGGGGCCTGGCCGACCTGGCTGCCTTGGCCATGCAGCCGCGGGCCGAGCCCCAGGTCTACATCGACCACATCCACGCCCCGTTGGTCAGCGTCCGAGAACAGGCCGCGGTGGTGGTGAACCGGCTACGCGAAGCCGGGGAGGTGAGTTTCCAGGAGCTGACCGAGGACGCGCCGGACGTCCTGACCGTGGTGGCCCGCTTCCTGGCCCTGCTGGAGCTCTATCGGGAGCGAGCGGTCGCCCTGGAGCAGGAAGAGGCGCTGGGGCCCCTCCTGGTGCGCTGGAGTGGTCTGCAGGATGCTCTGCCGGCCGTCACGGACGAGTTCGACCAGGTGGTCGGTGAGGAGGACGGACGATGAGCGCAGACGAGGGCCGGGCACCGCAACGGACGGCGCGGCCGGAGCTCAAGCCGGCCCTGGAAGCCGTACTGATGGTGGTCGACGAGCCGGCTACCGAAGACCACCTGGCACGGGTGCTGGCCCGTCCCCGCCCTGCGGTGGCCGAGGCCCTGCACGAGTTGGCCGAGGAGTACACCGCCCACGGGCGCGGCTTCGAGCTTCGGCAGGTCGCCGGCGGCTGGCGCTTCTACACCCGCCCGGCGTACGCCTCGGCCGTGGAAGCCTTCGTACTGGATGGCCAGCAGGCCCGACTGACTCAGGCTGCACTGGAGACCCTCGCCGTCGTCGCTTACCGGCAGCCGGTGAGTCGATCCCGGGTCTCCGCGGTGCGCGGGGTGAACTGTGACGGTGTCATGCGGACCCTCCTCCAGCGCGGTCTGGTAGCGGAGGCGGGGACGGAACCCGAAACAGGTGCGATCCTGTACAGGACGACGAACTACTTTCTGGAGCGGATGGGCCTTCGGGGCCTGGACGAGCTCCCCGAGCTCGCCCCCTTCCTCCCGGAAGCGGACGCGATCGAGGCCGAGACGCAGGAAGGCGTCCCGTCGTTCGATCCGGACGCACCGGACACCGACGAAGACGACAAGACGGAACTTTGATGCGAAGCAGCGGCAGCGGCAGCAGGAACAACGGCGGCGGACGCGGGGACTCCGGCGGCGGGCGGGGCAACCACCGCGGCGCGGGCAACCCGCGCGACGACAAGCAGGGGCAGCGCCCGCGCCGTCCCCGCCCTGAGGAGCGCCGCTACGACGTGGGCGGCGAGGGCGAGGAGCGTGGTCGCCCGGCCGGTGGCAGCCGCGCCGGCGGCGCCCGGGGCTCGGCCGCCCGTGGCGGCGCCAAGGGCGGCCCCAAGGCGCCGCAGGGCGGCAAGGGCGGTGCCCCCCGCCGGGGCCAGGCAGCGGGCCGCTCCGGCGGTCAGCCGGCTCGGCCGCGTGAGTACGACGCCCGGATCGAGGAGCGCAACCGGGAGCGTTACGCCGGTAGGCCGCAGGCCAAGAGCGTGGGTGCCGAGCAGGAGGGCGAGCGGCTCCAGAAGGTCCTGGCCAGGGCCGGTATGGGCTCGCGGCGTGCCTGTGAGGAGCTGATCGAGCAGGCCCGGGTCGAGGTCAACGGCGAGATCGTCCTGGAGCAGGGCATGCGGGTCGACCCGGAGAAGGACGAGATCAAGGTCGACGGCCTGACCGTGGCCACCCAGTCGTACCTGTTCTTCGCCCTGAACAAGCCGGCCGGTGTGGTCTCCACGATGGAGGACCCGGACGGCCGCCAGTGCCTTGGTGACTACGTCACCAACCGTGAGACGCGCCTCTTCCACGTCGGTCGTCTCGACACGGAGACCGAGGGCATCATCTTGCTCACCAACCACGGTGAGCTCGCCCATCGGCTGACTCACCCCAAGTACGGGGTGCAGAAGACCTACCTGGCCGCGATCCAGGGTCCGTTGCCGCGTGAGGTGGGCAAGCGCCTGAAGGACGGCATCCAGCTGGAGGACGGCTACGCCCGTGCCGACCACTTCCGGGTGGTGGAGCAGACCGGCAAGAACTACCTGGTCGAGGTCGTCCTGCACGAGGGGCGCAAGCACATCGTGCGGCGGATGCTCGCGGAGGCTGGGTTCCCCGTGGACAAGCTGGTCCGGACGGCCTTCGGTCCGATCGCGCTCGGGGACCAGAAGTCGGGCTGGCTGCGCCGTCTGACCAACACTGAGGTCGGGATGCTGATGCGGGAGGTCGGCCTCTGAGCCAGTTCCTACGGGCCGTGGTGCTCGGCTCGGTGAATGAGCCCGGGCATCTCAAGAGGTGTGAAGGTGCTCTATGACATTGCGGTATCGCCTGTGACGTGACGTGCATCCACGCGCCTGGAGAGTTCTCGGTCGCAGCCGGAGGGGGTTGTTCGCCTGCCCTCTCGGAGCCCGCAGCGTTTCGACGCTGCGGGCTCCCTTCGTGTGCGCAGCTGGTCACGGTGTGGCGGGGCGCGCGTTGGCCCAAGCCCGAGGTGGCCCGGCCGGTGCCCCGGAGTCGTCGGAGGGCTTGTGGCGTAGTGGGGAAAGTTTTATGGTCAGGGTGACCATAAAGATGGGGCTCATCCAGAGAACGGGCCGGGGTGTGCCACGGTGCGTGCTGCCGGCCCGAACGACCAGAACCAGGGGGAGCGATGAGCTCAGCCAGGCCCTTGAACTACGACCCGCACGACTACGAGCCCTTCGCCGTGACCGTCGACCTGGCCGTGTTCACCATTCGCAGCGGCACTCTGCACGCCCTCTTGATCCGCCGAGCCGAGGAGCCCTACGCCGGCGACTGGGCGCTGCCCGGGGGGTTCGTCCGCGCTCGTGAGTCGGCCCACACGGCCGCCCGGCGGGAACTCGCGGAGGAGACCGGGATCTCGCCGGACGCCGTGCGGACCCTCCACCTGGAACAGCTGCGCACCTTCAGCGAACCCGATCGGGATCCGCGGATGCGGGTGGTGTCCGTGGCTCATACCGCGCTGGTCCCCGACCTCCCCGAGCCCCGGGGCGGATCCGATGCCGCACACGCACAGTGGGTCCCCCTAGGCCCCGAGGGGCCGCGCCTCCCCGGGGCGTCGGCAGTGCTGCCGCTCGCCTTCGACCACGACCAGATCCTCGCCGAAGCCCGGGACCGCATCGGGGCGAAGATCGAGTACAGCTGCCTCGCCACCGCCTTCTGCCCGCCCGAGTTCACCCTCGGGGAGCTCCAGCAGGTTTACGAGACCGTCTGGGGAACCCCCCTCGACCGGCCCAACTTCCGTCGCAAGGTGCTCGCCACCTCCGGCTTCGTCGAACCGGTCGCCGGGCCCGCACGCCTCACCGGTGGCCGGGGGAAACCGGCCGCGGTCTACCGAGCGGGCCCCGCCACGGCGCTTCAGCCGCCCCTGCTACGCCCCCGACCGGAAGGACAACCCCGATGACCTCCACCGCCTCCTCCGCAAAGCCCCCGGACACGCCGCCGAGCGCCCCAGCCAAGGGCGCCGCCGCCGGCTCGCTCATAGGGCTGGCCCTAGGCGATGCCCTCGGATTCCCCACGGAGTTCAACGACGTACCGGCGATCTTGGCGAAGTGCGGCCCCTGGCGCACCATGGCCCTCCCGACGCCCGCAGTGATCACCGATGACACCCAGATGACCCTCGCGTTGGCGCGCGCCCTGCGCCGGGCGACGGAGCGGGGCCCGCTCGTCCCCGGCGCCCTGGTACCGCCGCTGCGCGAGGAGTTCGTGGATTGGTACCACTCCCCGGAGAACAACCGGGCTCCGGGCGCCACCTGTCTACGGGCTTGTGACCTCCTCGACGACGGCCGCCCCTGGCAGCTCGCCAGCCAGGTCGGCTCCAAGGGATGCGGTGCCAACATGCGGGTCGCACCGATCGGCCTGATGCCTGGTCTGGACGCGGAACAGCGGGCGGGTGCGGCCCAGCTGCAGTCCGCCCTGACGCACGGGCACCCCACCGCGCTGGCCGCTTCCGACCTCACCGCACACGCGGTCCACCTGTTGGCCAAGGGCACCGAACCGACCGGTCTGGTGGGGCGGTTGCGTTCCTACGCGCTGGAGAACCGGGAACGCTACGACGAGTACTGGTTGTCGGACCTGTGGACCCAAGCCCAGGACCCGGACCCGGTCTCCTTCATCAGCCGTGGCTGGGATGACTGCCTCGTTGCCCTCGACCGCCTCGCCGCCGCTCTGCGCCGCCCCTCCCCGGAGACCGACCCCTGCCTGGCCACCGGCGAAGGGTGGGTGGCCGAGGAAGCCCTCGCCACCAGCCTGCTGTGCTTCCTCCTCTTCCCCGAGGAGCCGCTGACCGCCCTGCGCCGGGCGGCTTGCACGAGTGGTGACTCGGACTCCATCGCCTGCCTCGCCGGCGCGTCCGCCGGCGCCCATCTCGGATCCCGGGCCTGGCCGGTGAGTTGGGCGGATCGGGTCGAGCACGGTGGTGAACTGCGGGAGCTGGGAGCCCGGTGGGACGCCTGATACGGCGTTGCATCCGCTGACCGTCCGCCCGGTCCGAGCGGCTGCCGGGACACGGCCTCGGACCGACGGCCGCCCGCGGCGTGCAAGCGGCCCTCTGGCGGCCGTGCGACTGTCCCTGGAGGGGCGCGGAGTGTCTTGGAGTGCTGCCCGGCCGCGATCTCTGCAAGCGTCCGTGGGTCGGCACCCGCAGGTCGGACGGGCCCGGCTGCGCTGACCGTGGGGCGGCCGGCGGGTTACTCCAGGGAGGAAGCCCGCCGGGTGCGCACCAGGAAGTCCTCGACCCGAGCCCGGTCCGGCTCCTGGGGCAACGAAGTGGTGGCCGCGGCCCGTTCAACCTCCTCGGTGAGCCGGTTCATCCGGGCCTCCACCCTGGGCCAGGGAATCTCTCCTCGTCTGACCTGGAGCAGGTAGTCCCGTTCCGTTCCCACGTCGATGATCAGGTTTCCGCTGCGCAGCAGATCGCGGCAGGAGACCAACAGCCGCAACAGGTGCATCGCGTGCTTCCAGCGCGGAGCGCCGTGTTTGCCGATGTCCGCGGCCAGTCTGGTCCGCTGGCCGGCGGCATAGCGGGCGAAGGTCATGTGGGCCCGCCGGGAGAGGAAGGCCTCGCGCAGGTCGAGGAGTTCTCGTCCAGTTCTGGTGATCTGCGTCACCAGAGGCGTGTGGAGGCACTCCAGGACGTTCGGGTTGGCGCGCAACGCGAGCTCGCAGAACCGTTCGATCTCCCAGCTGAACTGTTCGGCCGCCGGGCCCTCCACGTGGGTGGGCGGCATCTCGAGGCGCCAGAAGAGCGGCGTCGGGGCCACGAAGACACCACGCAGATCGGTATCGCTCTCCTCTGTCGCCAGGCCGAAGGCGCGCGAGCCCATCACACAGGAGTAGACGGTGTGCTCGCGCACCAGGGCCTCAGCGGAGAAGGGCATGGCCAGAGGCTACGCCAGGGTGATCGAACCGCCCTCGACCTTGATCTGCGCCTCGGGCAGCGCACGTGTCGCCGGACCATTGGCCACCGCGCCGTCCGCGACCTTGAACTTGCTGCCGTGACACGGGCAGTCGATGGTGCCGTCCACCACCTTGTCCACCAGACAGCCCTGGTGCGTACACACCGCGGAGAACGCCTTGAACTCACCCGCCGCGGGCTGGGTCACCACGACCTTCTCGTCCTTGAACACCTTGCCGCCGCCCACCGGGATGTCCGCCGTCTGCGCCAGGACGCCGCCGGCCACCTCGCCGGGCGCCGAGCCCGCGGTGTCCGAGCCACCGGTCGAGCCGCCCGTGTCGCTGCCCCCTTCGGTGCTCTCTCCGCAGGCGCTCAGTGCCGTGGCCGCCACTGCGGCTGCACCCGCCGCCAAGACCGTGCGTCGGCGCGTGATGTCGCTCATGAACGTCTCCCTGTTCGTCCTACGTCGAGGCGTCCGCGCGGACGCCCCGTTGTTCCCAGTCGTGGCCAGCAGCATCCTGACGGGCGCCCGGCCTCAGCAGAAGCACGGCGCACACAGGATTCCGGTTCAACTCCCGTGAAACCAGGGGACCAGGTCCACCGGGGTGCCGTCCGCTTCCCGGCGAATCTCCCACACCCGGCGCACCGCCGCCCGCTCGATCGGGCCGTACACGTGCGGATATCGGGCGCTCGTCGCGCCCTCACGGCTCACCTCGCAGGTGAGCGCCCGCTCGTCGATCTCGACCGCGAGCAGTGGGCCCGGCTCGTCGCGGTAGTGACGGCCCGCGATGGCGACAGCGGTGGGGCGGTCCGCCGAACAGTGCACGAAACCCACCGACTCCAGATCCTGCGGGGCGTAGGGAAGTTCCGGCTCGGCTGTCCAGTCGGCCTGTGTCACCACATGGAAGATCATGACGACGTTCTACCGCAGGAGGGCGGGGGGAACGGAACAACCCAGGTGGCGGGACCATCGGACAGTGGCGCGGGCGAAGTGCGGAGCGGGTGCGCCCGTGCGGGCCCGGTGGTGGAGGAAGACAGCGGGTTCCCTCTCGGTGGGGCCGGCGCATCTGCCGTCGTCGTGCGCCCGAACACTCCCGATATGAAGGCGACGCTCCGCCTCGCGCCGCACCGCAGCTGACGCCGCACGCCGACCCACCGGGTAATGCCGGACAGCCCTTAGGGTGAACACCCCAGGCCCCGTGCCTCAGCTGACCAGGGAGTGCCCGTGAGAACCGCCGTCGTCATCGGAACCGGACTGATCGGAACCTCGGCGGCGCTCGTCCTCGCCGGGCGTGGGGTCACCGTCCACCTGGTCGACCACGACCCGGCCAACGCCCGGACGGCCGCAGCTCTGGGGGCCGGCACGGACGAGGCGCCCGAGGGCCCCGTGGACCTGGCGATCATCGCCGTCCCGCCGGCGCACGTCGCGGCCACCCTCGCCGACGCCATCGCCCAGGGGATGGCCCGGGCCTACCTCGACGTGGCCAGCGTCAAGGGCGGGCCGCGCAGGGGCCTGGAGGCCCTCGGCGTCGACCTGACCGGGTACATCGGCACGCACCCCATGGCGGGCAAGGAACGCTCCGGACCGCTCGCGGCCACCGCGGACCTCTTCGAGGGCCGCCCCTGGGTGCTCACGCCTACCCGCGACACCGACACCGAGGTGCTCAACCTCGCCCTGGAACTCGTTGCGCTCTGCAGAGCGGTGCCCGTGGTGATGGACGCCGACGCCCACGACCGGGCCGTCGCGCTCGTCTCCCACACCCCTCAGCTCGTCTCCAGCATGGTCGCGGCCCGGCTGCGCAACGCGGATGAGACCGCGGTGCGGCTGTGCGGTCAGGGCATCCGCGATGTCACCCGCATCGCCGCCTCCGAGCCCCGGATGTGGCTGGAGATCCTTTCGGCGAACCCCGGGCCGGTGGCCGACGTGCTGGCCGCCGTGGCTGCCGACTTGGAGGAGACCGTCGGGGCCCTGCGCGCCCTGCAGTCCGCTGACGACGGCAAGCGGCGCGAGGGCGCCGAGGGGATCGAGGACGTGCTGCGCCGGGGCAACGCCGGACGTGAACGGGTGCCGGGCAAGCACGGGGCGGCCCCCACCACGTACGAGACGGTGGCCGTCCTCATCAGCGACCAGCCGGGCGAGCTCGCGCGGATCTTCGCGGATGCCGGGCGGGCCGGTGTCAACATCGAGGACGTGCGTATCGAGCACGCCACAGGACAGCAGGCCGGCCTGGTGCAGCTGATGGTTGAACCCAGGGCGGTGGCCGCACTGACCGCTGAGCTGCGCGAGCGCGGCTGGGCCCTGCGGCAGCAGTAGGCAGCAGTAGCGCCGGCCTCCAGGTCACGGTCCCCGCCAGCGCGCGGGTGTCAGGGTGCTTCCGCGACTCGGTAACCTTGGCAGGGGGCGTTTTCGCGCGCCCTCCTCCACCGCGCTACCAGGAAGGTGCCCGACACCGTGGAACCCACCGCCCGGACCGCCCCCGCCGCAGTGATCGTCGCCATCGACGGTCCGTCCGGTACGGGCAAGTCCAGCACCTCCAAGGCCGTGGCCGCCAAGCTCGGGCTGAGCTACCTGGACACCGGCGCCCAGTATCGGGCCATCACCTGGTGGATGGTGACCAACGGCATCGACATCGAGGACCCCCAGGCCATCGCGGTCGCATCGGCCAAGCCCGTGATCGTCTCCGGTACCGACCCGCACGCCCCGACGATCACCGTCGACGGCGTCGACGTCGCCGGCCCCATCCGCACCCAGGAGGTCACCTCCAACGTCAGTGCGGTCAGCGCGGTGCCCGAAGTGCGCACCCGGATCACCGAGCTGCAGCGGAGCATCGCCGCGCAGGCTGAAGGGGGCATCGTGGTCGAGGGGCGGGACATCGGCACGACGGTGCTGCCCGACGCCGACCTCAAGGTCTTCCTCACCGCTTCCCCCGAGGCCCGGGCGGCTCGCCGCAGCGGTGAGCTGAAGGGCAAGGACGCCGCTGACCTCGCCGCCACCAAGGACGCGCTCGTCAGGAGGGACGCGGCTGATTCCGGCCGCAAGGTCTCGCCGCTGGCCAAGGCGTCGGACGCTGTCGAGGTGGACACCACCACACTCACCCTCGACCAGGTCATCGACCGCGTGGTCACCCTGGTGGAGGACCGACGCGGCGCGATCGAGAAAACCGGGCGGCGGGTCGGGCATGAGTGAATCCGCCTCACCGCGCGGAGCGGCCGTCGGCCGCCGGATCGGCATCGGCCTGATGTACGGTCTCTGGCGCCCCCGGGTGCTGGGTGCCTGGCGGGTGCCGGCTACCGGCCCCGTCATCCTCGCGGTCAACCACGCCCACAACATCGACGGCCCCATGCTGATGGGCACCGCCCCGCGGCCGGTGCACTTCCTGATCAAGAAGGAAGCGTTCGTCGGGCCCCTCGATCCCTTCCTGCGCGGCATCGGGCAGCTGAAGGTGGACCGGGCGGGCGCCGATCGCACGGCCATCAGCAAGGCCCTCGGAGTCCTGTCGGAGGGCGGCGTCCTCGGCATCTTCCCGGAGGGCACCCGGGGCGAGGGCGACTTCGCCTCACTGCGGGCCGGCCTCGCCTACTTTGCGGTACGGTCGGGCGCTCCCATCGTCCCGGTGGCCGTGCTGGGCAGCGCAGACCGTCGCGGCCGGCTGATAGCGGGCCTGCCGCCGCTGCGCGGCCGGGTCGACGTCGTCTTCGGCGAGGCCTTCGATGCGGGTGACGGCAGTGGCCGGCGTACCCGCAAGGCCCTTGACGAGGCGACGGTCCGGATCCAGGGCCAGCTGACCGCCCACCTGGCAAATGCCAGGCGCCTCACCGGCCGCTAGGCGAGACTTTCCGTACAAGACTGTCGGTACCAGTACGAACCTTCAGTAGTGGACCCGCGCTGCGGATGCCACCGATCACCACGAACGACGAGGAAACGGACTTCATGAACGACCAGCACGACCACGGAGCGCTTGGCGACGCCGAGTACGCGGAGTTCATGGAGCTCGCGGCGGAAGAGGGCTTTGACCTTGAGGACGTCGAAGGCGCCATCGAGGAGGCCGGCGCCGGCCCACTGCCCGTCCTCGCCGTCGTGGGCCGCCCGAACGTCGGCAAGTCGACCCTGGTCAACAGGATCATCGGGCGCCGAGAGGCCGTCGTCGAGGACCGCCCCGGTGTGACCCGGGACCGGGTCACCTACGAGGCCGAATGGGCCGGGCGTCGTTTCAAGGTGGTGGACACCGGTGGTTGGGAACAGGACGTCCTCGGCATCGACGCCTCCGTCGCCGCCCAGGCGGAGTACGCCATCGAGGCTGCCGACGCGGTGGTCTTCGTGGTCGACGCCACTGTCGGGGCCACCGACACCGACGAGGCCGTCGTCCGGCTGTTGCGCCGCGCCGGGAAGCCGGTCGTGTTGTGCGCGAACAAGGTCGACGGCGCCTCGGGTGAGGCCGACGCGGCCATGCTGTGGTCGCTCGGCCTGGGCGAGCCGATGCCCGTTTCCGCCCTGCACGGTCGGGGCACCGGCGACATGCTGGATGAGGTGATCAAGGCCCTGCCCGACGCACCGGCCCAGACCTTCGGCACCGCCATCGGGGGACCGCGCCGGATCGCGCTGATCGGCCGCCCCAACGTCGGCAAGTCCTCGCTGCTCAACAAGGTGGCCCGCGAGGAGCGGGTCGTAGTCAACGAACTGGCCGGTACCACCCGTGACCCCGTCGACGAACTGATCGAGCTCGGCGGTGTCACCTGGAAGTTCATCGACACCGCCGGTATCCGTCGCAGGGTGCACCTGCAGTCCGGCGCTGACTACTACGCCTCGTTGCGTACCGCTGCCGCTCTGGAGAAGGCGGAGGTCGCGGTCATCCTCATCGACGCGAGCGAGACCATCAGCGTCCAGGACCAGCGCATCATCACCATGGCCGTGGAAGCCGGCCGTGCCATGGTCGTGGCCTTCAACAAGTGGGACACCCTCGACGAGGAACGGCGCTACTACCTGGAGCGCGAGATCGAGACCGAGCTGGGCCAGATCGCCTGGGCCCCGCGGGTGAACGTGTCGGCCGTGACCGGACGGCACATGGAAAGGCTCGTCCCGGCGATCGAGACCGCCCTCGCGGGTTGGGAGACGCGGGTTCCGACCGGCAGGCTGAACGCCTTCCTCGGTGAGCTCGTCGCCGCGCACCCGCACCCGATCCGCGGTGGCAAGCAGCCGAGGATCCTCTTCGGCACCCAGGCGGGGACCAAGCCGCCGAGGTTCGTGCTGTTCGCCTCCGGATTCCTGGAGCACGGCTACCGCCGTTTCGTCGAGCGCAGGCTGCGCGAGGAGTTCGGTTTCGAGGGCACCCCGATCCACATCTCGGTGCGGGTGCGGGAGAAGCGCGGGCGCAAGAAGTAGCCGCCCGGTAGGGGCGAGTGGGAGAAGGCGATGGGGTCGCGTCCCCGTCGCCTTCTCGGCGTGTCCGGCCGTCTTCACACGCCCCTACGGGGCGCCGGCGGAAGCGCCGCCGGAGCGTGGGCCCCCTGGTATCCAACGGTTCCGGCCGGATGCTGCGGTACCGGGCCGGTACCGGGCCCGGTCTGGGTGGTGAAAGAGGACGGCCAGGTCCCGGTCTGCCCGCTCTGCTGCCCCTGGCCGTCCGCGGCCGTCCAGTGGGGGTTGTCCCAACCGCCCCAACCGCTGCCCCAGGACGATCCCCACGCGGACCCGCCGGGGTGTGCGGTGATGCTCCGGCCGTAGGGTGATCCGAATGCGGTGAAGTCTTCGCCTGATCTGTCGCCGGGCAGTGCGCGAAACGCCCTGCGGTACTCCGAGTAGAGCGCGTCGAAGATCGGGGTGTGCGACTGGCCGGTCTGCGCATCCCGATCCCAAGCGGGGCGCATCGCAGGGATGTGGTTCGGGTACGGCTGGTGGCGGGAGGGGTCGTATGAGTGCACGTACCTGCAACGACCTCGGGGCCTGTCGGATGCGGGGCCGAAGCGGGGAATCACAGATTGCCGGGGGTGCGCAAGGACTCTCACGCACCCCCGGCGTGTCAAACACCTGAGGTGTACTGCTGTGATGTGAAAGGTGACGGCGCCGCGTGAAGGCCAACGGCGCCTGTCTCTGCTAAGAACCCGCCGCCGCCCCGGCCAGCGGCATGGCCGCGCCGACCAGCAGCCCGTTGGCCGCAGCCTTGTCCAGCGCCTCGCGCAGCAGGTCCTCGCGCGCCTGCGCACCGATCGATCCGACCGGTGCCGCGAAGACCAGCACCGTCTGAGAGCGGTTGACCGCAGTCCGCCAACCCTCGGTGACCGGCAGCGCCTGGTGCGCCTGCCACCAGGCCACCGGGCTCCCGCCGGCCGGGCCGGGCTGGAGTACGGCGTGCAACTGGCCCATGGCCAGGAGGACCGACCAACCGGAAAGCACTGACGGAACCTCGTCGGTGTTGCTCACCGGCATGAAGCCCTGCTCGATCAGCAGCTGAAGGAATTCGTCGTCGGGGCCGGTGGTGCCCGGTCGCGTGATCGCGGCGGTCGGCTCCACGACGAGCGCCGGATACAGGTCACCCTTGATCAACACCAGGCCACTGGTGATGCCCAGGACGGCCTGCCCACCGGATACCTCAGGAGCGGCCAGCGGCGGCACGGGGGAGGCGTCCGCGGTAATGCTCGCCACCGCTCCCTGGAGCTGGGCCTCGGCCACCGGGACGACCTGCGAGGGGATGCACTTGGCATGGGCGAAGGCGAGGACGGCCGTCTCCTCTCCGACGAACAGCACCGTGCTGGTGGCTTCCTTCTCGGAGTCGCCCGGGGTGCGGCACGACGTGCAGTCGTAACTGCCCGGCGCGGTCTCGCCGCGGAGCAGCAAATCGGCTTCTTCGTCGCCGATCTCGGCGCGTACGTCATCACTGACGTCGAGCATGCGCGACACGGGGTGACTCCTCGAACTAGGCGTGCGGTGCCGGGGGGGTCCCCGGCTCTCCTCTGCACAACGGGCGAAGGGGCGCAAGGGTCACGCACGGGTGGCCAAGTCGGCTGAGTGGGTGGGGCGTGGAGTGCACCTCGCGCGCCAGGGTGCACCCGGCCCGCGGCTGCGCTTCGCTGGCCCGATGCGCAGACTTCTCCTCCATCCTGCGGTGTTGCCACTCGCGGTGGTCCTGGCTTGCTGCCTCGGGCCGCTGTTGGAGGGTCGAGCACAAGCGGCGCCTGTGCCCGTGGACCCGCCAGTGACACAGGAAGCGGCCCGACCGGCCACGAGGAGCTGCGCGGGGCAGGGGAGTTGGCCCTGGGACTGCGTGGCCGACTGCGAGAGCGGGGGCCGCTGGGATGCTGACACCGGCAACGGCTTCTACGGAGGTCTGCAGTTCTGGCATCCCACCTGGGTCGAGCATGGCGGTCTGGGCTTCGCCGACCGCGCCGACCGCGCCAGCCGCGAGGAACAGATCGCGGTGGCGCAGGCCGTGCTCGCTACCCAGGGGTGGGAAGCCTGGCCTGTCTGCGGCGCGCGGTTCGGCCTCACCGGCCGGGCGCACGTGGTGCGGCCCAAGGACACCCTCTACGCGATCGCCCGCACCTACCGGATCGAGGGCGGCTGGCGTGCCCTGTACGCACTCAACCGCGAGGTGATCGGCCCCACGCCCGCCCTCCTGCTGCCCGGCACGATGCTGAGTCTCCCTGAAGACGCGGCGGGCGCCCGCCCGACCGTGCCGCTTCCCTCGCGCACGGTACCGGGGCGGGACGGCTGACCCGCGAGGCGGAGAACGGCCCCGACACCTGCGGTGGCGGGGAGGGAACCGGCCGGGCGCTGGCGCGAAGGCCGGGGGGAGACCCGCGAACGCCCTTACCCGTCGCGCGCCTTGGCCCGAGAGCTCCTGTCACCGGTGGCGGGGAGCTCGAAAGAGGCGGGCGGGGGGCCCGGGATCCTCATCAGAGGCTGCTGAGCACCCTGCTCAGGGCCGCTCGGGACTGGCCGGGGCGGAGCGCGCGATCCGGGCCACCTCGGGGTGGTGCAGGTCGAAGGCGGGGGACTCCGAGCGGATCCGCGGAAGGGTGAGGAAGTTGTGCCGTGGGGGCGGGCAGGAGGTTGCCCACTCCAGGGAACGCCCGTAGCCCCAGGGGTCGTCCACCTCGACCCTCGGCGCCCAGTGGTGGGTCTTCCAGAGGTTGTAGAGGAAGGGGAGAGTGGACAGGCCCAGCAGGAAGGAGCCGATGGTCGAGACCGTGTTCAGCGCGGTGAAGCCGTCCTGGGCGAGGTAGTCGGCGTAGCGCCTGGGCATTCCCTCGGCTCCCAGCCAGTGCTGCACGAGGAAGGTGGTGTGGAAGCCGATGAAGAGGGTCCAGAAGTGGATGCGGCCCAGTCGCTCGTCGAGTAGCTTCCCGGTGAACTTGGGCCACCAGAAGGAGAAGCCCGCGAAGGTGGCGAAGACGACCGTGCCGAAGACGACGTAGTGGAAGTGCGCGACCACGAAGTAGGAGTCGGTGACGTGGAAGTCCAGCGGGGGAGAGGCCAGGATCACCCCTGTCAGTCCGCCGAGCAGGAAGGTCACGAGGAAGCCCACCGACCACAGCATCGGTGTTTCGAAGCTGAGCGAGCCGCGCAACATGGTGCCGGACCAGTTGAAGAACTTCACGCCGGTGGGCACCGCGATGAGGAAGGAGAGCAGGGAGAAGTACGGCAGGAGGACGGCGCCGGTGGCGAACATGTGGTGCGCCCAGACCACCACGGACAGCCCGGTGATGGTCATGGTGGCGCCGATCAAGGTGACGTAGCCGAAGACGGGTTTGCGTGCGAAGACGGGCAGGATCTCGGTGACGATCCCGAAGAACGGCAGCGCGATGATGTACACCTCGGGGTGCCCGAAGAACCAGAAGAGGTGTTGCCACAGCAGCGCTCCGCCGTTCTCGGCGTGGAAGACCGTGGAGCCGAAGCGGCGGTCGGATTCCAGTACCAGTAGGGCGGCGGCCAGTACGGGGAAGGCGAAGAGCACCAGAACCGAGGTGAAGAGCACGTTCCAGGTGAACACCGGCATCCGGAACATGGTCATCCCCGGAGCTCGCAGTCCGATGATCGTGGTCACGAAGTTCACCGCGCCGAGGATGGTGCCGAAGCCAGCCAGGGCGAGGCCCATGATCCACATGTCCGCGCCGAGTCCGGGACTGCGTTCGGTGCTGTTGAGCGGGGCGTAGGCGAACCAGCCGAAGTCGGCCGCGCCGTCCGGGGTGAGCAGCGAGCCGAGCACGATCAGGCCGCCGAAGAGGAACAGCCAGTACGAGAGCATGTTCAGCCGGGGGAAGGCCACGTCCGGTGCACCGATCTGCAGGGGCATGATCTCGTTGGCGAAGCCCGCGAAGGTGGGGGTGGCGAAGAGCAGCAGCATGATCGTGCCGTGCAGGGTGAAGGCCTGGTTGAACTGCTCGTTCGACACGATCTGGAGGCCTGGGCGGGCGAGCTCGGCTCGCATCACGAGGGCGAGGACCCCGCCGATCAGGAAGAAGCCGAAGGCGGTCACCAGGTACAGGTGGCCGATCCTCTTGTGGTCGGTGGTGGTCAACCATGCCACCATCACCCTTCCCGGCGTCCGGATGGGCCCCGGCTTCCCGGGCCTCGTGAAGCTCGTGGTGGTGTGCGTCCCCATCGGCTTCCCCTTCTCCACGGCCGCCCGCTCGGGTCCTTGCGGTGCCGATGCTCCCAGTCCGTTGGTGTGGAGTCGGCGTGGACGCGCCCGGATACCGCTGGACCGGGCTGATCTCGATGCGTGCTCGGATGTGTGGAAGGCGTGGAGGACGGGTGAAATGCCCGACGGTTGTGGGGGTCTTCTGTAGGCCGTGCCAGGATGCGCGGGTCGCCGAATTCCATGGCGAAACGTTCCTGGTTTTCAGGAGGTATTACCGTGCGGATTTCTCTGTGGGGCGAGGCGTGAAATACCTCTCCCGCAAGGCGGTCACAGGGCGTCAGGAGTTCTGGCGCGGGCAGGTCGAACCGAGCCCAGGACTGTCGACGTCCTGTGACACAAGCGTGATCGTTCGGGGACATTCATCGGGGTCGCCACTGCGCCGGCGGACATGGAGCGGGCCGGTGACGGTTGCGGGGGAGCGGGTGTGCGTACCGTTCCCCACGGCCGTCACCGGCCCGGAATGAGAGGTTGCGTCAGCTTCCGGTGACTGGCCGGACAGACGGGTTGCGTGCCGTGCGTTCACCGTGCGCTGGGCGTCGCCCGCCCGCCGCGGTGAGCGGGGGGCGCTCGCCGCGGACCTCGCCGCGGAGGTCGGCACGCACCAGGTGCGAGCGCGAGACGATGTGGACGCCGGGCCTCGGCCCAGCCGCCCGGCTGGTGCCGGAGGAACCGGCCGCTACCACCGCGACCTCTTCGGTGGAGAGAGTGCTCGGCCGCCGGACGTAGACCACGGGCGGTGCGGAAGTGGGCAGTACGGGCGCGCCGGGGGAGGCTCCGGTGGCACGCATCCGGGCGACCAGGGCGTCCCGGCGGCTGAGCACCAGCGCCTCGGTTCGGGTGATGAGAGGCTCGAACCAGGGCAGGGCCAGCAGGATCAGCAGGCCGGCGGCCCAGCCGAGCAGCACGTCACTGAGCCAGTGCGTGCCGAGGTAGACGGTCGTTGCCCCCACGCCCAGGGCCACCACGGCGGAGAGCACCGACAGGTTGCGTCGGGTGCGCGCAGTCGAGGCGAGGTAGGCCAGTATCCCCCAGGTCACCACGGCATTGGCGGTGTGTCCGGAAGGGAATATATCGCCGCCGCCGAAGAGTTCGGCCGAGCCGATCTGCGTGGCGTAGTGCGGTCCGAGCCGGCCGAGGCCGAGCTTGACGGCACCCACGGTCACGTTGAGCAACAGCAGGGCCACGCCCAGCGCCAGGAGCGGGCGCAGTGTGTGCTGACGCCAGGAGCGCCAGCCGAGCCACGCCGCCACCATCACCGCGGTCGGGCCGCGCTGGCCGAGTACCACGAAGTAGTCGAGGAAGGCGTGCAGTTGGGGCCACTGCTCGTAGGGCCGGAAGAACATCACCTGCCAGTCCAGCCGGACCAGCTGCGAGGTGGTCAGCACCGCTACGACGATGGCGAGGTAGAAGGCCAGGGTCGCCCCGAAGAGCACGACCCGGTGCCGACTCATCTGCGGTACTTGCAGATGGGTCGGTCGTTCCGGTTCACGGTCCAGGCGGGCGAACACCCGCTCCAGACGGGTGAAGATTTGATCGGTACGCACCCAATGGACGTTACAGCGCGTGAGTGCGCGACCCGCTCCAATCGGTCTCTTTGTGATGACGATGTGATGTGGAGTTGGTCTCAGCTGGGCCTTATTTCCAGCTGCGCGGCAATTCGTTCGAAATTGCTTGATCGACTTTTCGGGGGAGTGAAGGACTGTTTATAGGCTATTTCCTTGGAGCTTTATTTCTGTTGTTCGGCGAGGCTCCTGGAATTAATAATTCCGTCACGGTGGGCCGGAGCCGTTCAGCCAGAAGGCCCCGTACGCGGCGGAGCCGGCGACCAGGGGGGCCAAAACCGCCAGCGTCCGCCTCACCCGCCACCGGGCCAGGGCCAGGGCCACCGGTAGCAGGAGCGGGAAGGCGGGCATCAGCAGGCGGGGTTTGGAGCCGAAGTAGGCCGCGGAGCACAGGGCCAGGAGTACCACCACGGCGGTGTAGAGGAGCAGGGGGGCGGGCTGGCCCTGGCGCACTGCGAGCCGGTAGAGCCACAGCACCAACAGCACGCCCACGAGCAGGGCGATTCCGGCCGGGAAGGCCGAAGAGGTGAGCTTGTCCCCGATGAAGCCGGCGAAGGCCAGACCGAAGTCGAAGCCGTTGCCCCAACCGGCCTGCACCCGCAGGTAGCCCAACGGTCCCGCCCCGGTGTGCCACCCCACCCACAGCACATATCCGGCCGCGCCCAGCGGGGCCAGCAGTACACCCGTCACCAGTGCGGCCCGTGGCCTGCGCGGGTTCGCGGATATCCGCTGGGCCTGCCAGGCCGCGACCCAGACAGCCGCCACCACGGCCGCGCCCACCGGCCTGGTCAGCCCGGCGCACGCGGCCAGCGCACCGGCGGTCACCCAGCGCCCGGTCAGGCTGGCGTGCAGCGACCAGGCGGCCAGGGCCGTGAACAGGGACTCGCTGTAGGCCATCGACTGGACGACGCCGACCGGCAGTGCGGCCCACAACAGCACCAGGAGTGTCGCGGCTCGCCTTCCGTACAGGTGGTCGCCGACCGCGAAGATCCCCCAGGCGGCGGCCAGCGAGGCGGCCCAGGCCACCGCCAGCCCCGCGTCGGCGTGCGACAGCGGGGTCAGGGCCGCCAGGGCGCGTTCGCTCCAGGGCAGTAGGGGGAAGAAAGCCAGGTTGGAATGGACGTCGCCGTTCGGGAGCACCACCGCGTAGCCGTAGCCCGACTCGGCGACCCGCGTGTACCAGAGGGAGTCCCAGCGTCGGGCCAGCAAGGTGTGTGCGCTGCTGCCCGCGAGGGTCCCCCACAGAACGAGGGTGCTCACCCCCAGGAGCCGGATCGCCGCGTAGCCGAGCAGTGCGGGCGCGGCCCGCCGGGGAACAAGATCAGTCACGGCATGATTATCGGTGTCGGTCCGGCACCACAGGTGGTCACCATCCGTGCACGCGCGGGAAGTCGAGTGGCGTACGCCACACCGGGGGGTCGGGGCCGTGAGAGCTTGACCACGCAACGACGCCCCGAACTCGCGTACGCTGACCGTTCGCTCGCCTGTCGGTGTCGGACCCCGATCGGACGTCCTGGGAGTACGAGGAGTCAGACGTCAGCGCTGGTCCGCCGAGTGCGAGGGATCATCTGGGAGGTACGTACATGTCAGGGACGAACACGGCTGGCGACCGCCGGACCCCTTCCCCCTGGCACCCGCCAACGCTGCGGGCCCGGCTGATGACCGCGGCCGGCGGTGCGAACCGATGGGTGGTCCTGACGGTCCTGTGCGTCAGCCTGGTGCTCGTCGCGCTCGACGCCACGATCTTGCACGTGGCCGTTCCGGCCGTGACGGCCGATCTGCGGCCAGGCCCCATCGAGCTGCTCTGGATCGTGGACGCGTACCCGCTGGTCTGCGCCTCGCTGCTGATCCTCTTCGGCACCCTGGGCGACCGCGTCGGTCGTCGCCGGGTCCTGCTCCTTGGCTACGCGCTCTTCGGGGCGGCGTCGGCGGTCGCAGCGCTCGCCGACAACGCACAGGTGTTGATCGCTGCTCGGGCGCTGCTCGGGGTCGGCGGCGCAATGATCATGCCGGCCACCCTTTCCATCCTGCGGCAGGTCTTCCCCGACCGCCGGGAACGCGCCATGGCCATCGGCATCTGGACGGCCGTCGCCGCGGTCGGCGCCGCTACCGGGCCGGTCCTCGGAGGATTCCTCGTCGAGCACTTCTGGTGGGGCTCGGTCTTCCTCATCAACATTCCGCTGATGGCGCTGATCCTGCCGCTCGGCCGCTGGCTGCTGCCGGAATCCAAGGGGACGGGCGACGGGCCGTGGGACGTGGTCGGCGCCCTGATGGCCGCGGCCGGCGTCCTCGGTGTGGTCCTCGGCGTCAAGCGAGCCGGGGCCGACCAGTCGCTGCTCGACCCGCGTGCGCTGGCGCCGCTGGTGATCGGCGTCGCCTTGCTGACCCTCTTCGTACGTCGGCAACGCAACCGCCGGTACCCGCTGATCGACGTGCGGATGTTCGCTCGGCCAGCCTTCTCCACCTCGGTCGGCTGCATCGTGCTCGCCATGCTGGCTCTCGTCGGCCTGGAGCTGATCGCGGTCCAGTACCTCCAGCTGGTGCTCGGCCTGGGTCCCTTGGAGACCGGGCTGAGGCTGCTGCCGCTGACGTTCGCGGCGATGGCCGCTGGCGCCACCGGCTCGTGGACCTTGCACCGACTCGGTCCGCGCCTGATGGTTTCGCTCGGCTTCGCCCTGACCGCTGGCGCCGTCCTCTTGCTGACCCTGATGGGGATGCACGACCGCCCCCTGCTGCTCACCTCGGGTTTCGTGCTACTGGGCTTCGGTCTGCAGACGACGCTGTTCGCCGCCTACGAGTCGATGCTCAGCGAAGCGCCGGCACGCTCGGCCGGAGGCGCCGCCGCCATCGGCGAGACTTCCTACCAACTGGGCGCCGGCATGGGCATCGCGCTGTTGGGCAGTGTCATGAACGCCGCCTACGCGCCGGGCGTCGCCACGGTCGCGGGGGTCTCGGCGGCTGATCGAGCTGGCGCCGCGAACTCGCTGGGCGAGGCCTATGAGATCGCGCACCGGCTCGGTGGCACCGCCGGTGAGGCGCTCCAGGGCGCGGCTCGGCACTCCTTCGTGCAGGGACTGCACCTCACGCTGTTCGTCAGCGCGGGCCTCTTGCTGGCCGGTGCGGTGGCAGCGCTGCGGCTGCCTCGGGTGATGGAGTGCTCGACGGTGCAGGAGCCGGCCGTGGGGGCCCGGGAAGCGGAGTCCGAGGCCGCTTTGGCCGTGTCGGGGCGGCCCGCGGCGGTGGCTAAGGCAGGGGTGGCGGTACGGGGTGTGGCGGTGCCCGCGCCAGCGCGCCGGGGAGCGGCCGAGCCGGCCGCGTCTGGACGCGCGGGACACTGAGTCGTACCGTCCCGACAGGGAAAAACTGGCGCTGCTAGTTTTTGTCCCGCTGGTATTCCTGTGCCGCTCGTTCTCTCCACCGGGAGGCTCCACTGATGTCCGCCGTCAAGCCGCCGCCGTTCGATCCCGCAGATCCGCTCGGCATCGACGATCTGCTCAGCCCCGAGGACCTCGCGGTCCGCCACACGGTCCGTACCTGGGCCACCGACCGTGTCCTGCCGCAGATCGCCGAATGGTACGAAAACGGCGAACTGCCCGTCATCCGTGAGCTCACCCGGGAGCTCGGTGCGCTCGGCGCACTCGGGATGTCCCTCGAAGGGTATGGCTGCGCGGGCGCCAGCAACGTCCAGTACGGACTCGCCTGTCTGGAACTGGAGGCCGCCGACTCCGGCATCCGTTCCCTGGTCTCGGTCCAGGGCTCGCTCGCCATGTACGCCATCCACCGCTACGGCTCCGAGGAGCAGAAGCAGCGCTGGCTGCCGGGCATGGCCGCGGGTGAACTCATCGGCTGCTTCGGTCTGACCGAACCCGACCACGGGTCCGACCCGGCGGGCATGCGCACCTATGCCAAGAAGGACGGCACCGACTGGGTGCTGACCGGGCGCAAGATGTGGATCACAAACGGCTCGGTGGCGGCCGTGGCCGTCATCTGGGCGCAGACCGACGAGGGCATCCGGGGCTTTGCCGTCCCCACGGACACCCCTGGTTTCTCGGCTCCCGACATCAAGCACAAATGGTCCTTGCGCGCCTCGGTGACCAGCGAACTCGTCATGGACGAGGTGCGCCTGCCGGCAGACGCGGTGCTTCCGGGCGTCGTGGGCCTCAAGGGGCCTCTCAGCTGCCTGAGTCACGCCCGGTACGGGATCGTCTGGGGTTCGATGGGGGCGGCCCGGGCCAGCTTTGAGGCTGCGCTCGGCTACGCCAGGACACGTGAGCAGTTCGGCCGGCCCATCGGTGGCTTCCAGCTCACCCAGGCCAAACTCTCCGACATGGCGCTCGAACTACACAAGGGGATCCTGCTGGCCCACCATCTGGGCGTGCGCATGGATGCCGGGCGGTTGCGTCCGGAGCAGGTCAGCTTCGGCAAGCTCAACAACGTCCGCGAGGCCATCGAGATCTGCCGCACCGCGCGCACGGTCCTCGGCGCCAACGGGATCTCCCTGGAGTACCCGGTCATGCGGCACGCGACCAACCTCGAATCCGTACTCACCTACGAGGGAACGGTCGAGATGCACCAGTTGGTGCTGGGCAAGGCGCTCACCGGCCTCGATGCCTTCCGGTAGGCCGCCGGGGCGGTCCGGGGCCTGTCGGTGAGCGCCCTGCTCAGCTCTGGTTGAAGAAGCCGTCGACCGGTTGGCCGCCGGATTCGTTGACGATCTGGGTGTCGGCCGGGGTCAGGAGGAAGACCCTGGTCGCCACCCGCTCGATCGACCCGCGCAGGCCGAAGGTCAGACCGGCCGCGAAGTCGACGACCCGCTTGGCGTCGGTCGGATCCATGGACGAGAGGTTGACGATCACCGGCACGCCGTCCCGGAACAGCTCGCCGATGCTGCGCGCGTCCCGGAAGCCGTCAGGGGTGACCGTGGCGATCCGGCGTCCGTGATCGTTGGCGGTCTGGGAGGCAACCTTCACGCGCGGGTCGGTCACCCACTGGTCGCCTGCCCGGGATCCGTGCGGAGCCTCCGCGTACTCATCGTCGTAGTACCGCTCGTCGTCGTTGTCCTCGACGAGTCCCAGCCAGGCACTCGCCTTGCGCACCGAACCCATGGACGCCTCCTCTCACCGCGGTCTGTCTTCTGTTCCGCTGCCCCTATGGTCGACCATGATGCTGACAACGCGCCAAGTGGATAGTCGCCGCGCAGGGGTTTCGTGACGTGACTGGTGCAGAACTTCCGGTTATCCGTCAAGGTTCCGCATGGGTACGACTGCTGACTGAGTGAAAATACGATCAGCGCTGCCAAGCGGGTGATGTGACCGTCGTATGGGTGAACGAGATGGCCGGATACGAGCCCGAGCAATCGGTGAAATGTCACGGCGGGCTTTTTGTTCGGAATCATCGGGCCGTGTCGGCACGGCCTGGGAGGCCAGCTCGCCACGGATTGGATTGCCCATCTCTGCGGGCTTTGCCTGGCACTTCGCAAGGACCACGGCCAGTTCGCCTGGATCGTCACCCACTACGACGGCCTACTGGTATCGGTCCTGACGGAGGCTCAAATCAAGCGCACTCCCGCGGACCGGCGTACGGCCGGACCCTGCCCCCTGCGTGGCATGCGTACCGCGCCGGTCGCGCAGGGCAGGGGGCTCGGTTGGCCGCCGCCGTGTCGCTGGTGCTCGCCTCCTCGAAGATCCGTGACCACGTCACCGACCAGGACGGCCTGTTGGCCCGGGCGCCCCTGGCGATGGCGGCCCGGCGGATCGCCACCGCCTGGGACCGGGCCGGGGCGAAGGCGGGGGCTTCCCTGGGCTTCGACGCCGCCGCAGTCGTCGACGCCGTCGAGCGACAGCCGGACATTGAGGCTCTGGCCGGCCCCGGCGCCCCGCTGACCACCGTCACCGGTCCCACCGAGGCGGCCACCGCCGCGGCCTTCGCGCACACCGCCCTGCTCGCCGGCCGGCCCGCGAACATCGCGCCGCTCGCCGAGGTCGGAGGGCTCTTCGGGCGGCTCGCTCACCTGCTCGGCGCCGTGCAGGACCAGCGAGCTGACGCCGCGTCGGGTGCCTGGAACCGGTTGACGGCAACCGGCGCGGACCGGGGTGAGGCACACCGGCTCGCGGAGGACGCTGTACGGGATGCGGCTGGCCCTGCGGGAGGTCGAGTTCGTCGACGGCCGCCTGGCCCACCGGCTCCTGGTGCACGAACTGACGAATGGGCCCGATACGGACCCCGGCCGGGTGGAGGGGCGGGGGTTCCTGGCGGGCTGTGTCGCGGCGATCGGCCTCTTGTGTACCTGTCGGATGTGCTGCGCCGAGCAGTACGAGGGGCCCTGGTCGCGCAGGAGACGCGAAGGTATCTGCCGCGGCGGCACGGCCGGGCCGGCCGCACCGCACGGCTGACCACCACATCTGACGCCACGTGCCGGACCACCGGGTGTCATGGGACGGCCCTGGCCTGGCGGCGCTGCCGTACGGAGTACCGCGAGATGCCGGTTCGGGGCGATATGGAAGGCTTTGCGGTCATGAGTGAGGACGCGTCGGCCGCCGGGTGGCGGCGGCGAAGGTGGCGTGAACAGAACGCGGTGACGGCCCGGGGGTGTTGGTCCCTGACCCGTGGCCAGAGCTTCTGTGGTCATCCGGAAGAGCGAATTCCAGACCATCCGGGTCGGAGGCGCGCGGCCCGCGTCCTGACGTCCGTGAGGTCGTGGGCGGCCCGGTCGAACCCGAACCGCTCGCCATGCAGCGGCCGACCCCGCCTCGTCACCCGCGACCCCTGCCGTGCCCTCGCGGCACCCCCCGCCACCGGCCGCGCCGTGGCGACCCCCTACGCCTCGACCTCCTTCAGCCCCGGCGTCGGCTGAAAGATGCCCTTGTCGAGGGGTACTTGAAGACGTCAACATCCCGAGCAGCGCTTGTCAGGAGCACGGCCAGGACATCCGACTCCGCCCGGTCGGCGTCCCGCCCGTTCGCCTGGCTGCGCCTCACCCCGGCCCGACCCCACGAGGCCACCGATTCCCCCTGGGAGGAACGAGAAGTGAGGATCAAGCGCATCACCCCCCACACGGCCGCCGGCGGGCGCACCGCCTCCGGCCGTATTCGCCTGATCGCCGTATCCGCTGGCTTGCTGGCCGTGGCCGCGTTCACAGTTCCTGCGGCGAGCGCCGACGACCCCGCCCCCGCCGGTGACAGTGTCACCCGGCTCGCCCAGGCGCGAGCCTCCGTGCTGGAAGCGGACGTGGCAGGCACTGCCTGGCACGTCGACACCGACAGCGGAACCCTCGTCGTCACTGCGGACAGCACCGTTTCCAGCAGCGATCTCGCCCACATCAAAAAGACCGTGGGCACGAACGTCGGGGCCCTGCGCATCGAGCGCACGCCCGGCAAGCTCACCCGGCTGATCTCCGGCGGTGACGCCATCTACGCGGCCGACTGGCGCTGCTCCCTCGGTTTCAACGTACGCAGCGGGAGTACGTACTACATGCTCACGGCCGGCCACTGCACCGACGGCGCGGGCACCTGGTACACCAATTCCTCGCGCACCAACGCAGTCGGTCCCACCGTCGGCTCCAACTTCCCGGTCAACGACTACGGGCTGGTCCGCTACACCAACACCTCGGTCAGTCATCCCGGCACGGTCGGGAGCCAGGACATCACCAGTGCGGTGAACGCCACGATCGGCATGTCCGTCAGCCGTCGGGGCTCCACCACCGGTACCCACAGCGGCTCGGTCACCGGGCTCAACGCGACGGTGAACTACGGCGGCGGGGACGTGGTCTACGGAATGATCCGTACGAACGTCTGCGCCGAGCCAGGGGACAGCGGCGGCCCGCTCTACTCCGGCAGTCGGGCGGTCGGGCTGACCTCCGGTGGCAGTGGAAACTGCTCCGTGGGCGGAGTGACCTTCTTCCAGCCGGTCGTGGAGGCGCTCAACGCCTACGGCGTCGCCGTCTACTGATCCCGACGGCGCTCACGCTCCTCGCCGTGACCGCCGGTCCACCTCGCACTACCGCGAGGTGCGAGCGTCTGCCGTCTTCGGGCGGGCGCTCGCACCCGTGGTGGGCGGCCTTCTTCCCGCGCCGCCCCGGTCCTGGTCGGTCAGTCGCTCGGTTGGGGGGCCGCATCAGCGGCGGGGGCGGTCGCCCCGTCTGCGTTTCCGCGCCGGAAGGTGGCGCAGAGCAGGGTGATCGCGGCGCCCACCACGGCCCATGCGGCCAACACCAGCATCGGGCCGCCAGCGCCGTTGCCCCGGAAGTAGGCGATCGACCGGGCGGTGTAGGTGCCGGCGCCTGGTGGGAGGGCAGGGCCGATGGCCCGCCAGAACGGTGGCAGCAGCGGGTAGGGGTAGGCGCCGCCGGCGCTGGGGTTTCCGAAGACGACGACCAGCAAGATCGCCAGACCGATGCCCACCACACCCGCCAGTCCCTGGAGGGCGAGGGTCAGGGCTCCGACGGCGAAGACCAGGAGCGCGCCCAAGCCCCACAGGGCCCAGATGCTGCCCGGCAGGGCGCTCAGGATGGGGCCTGCGATCACGGCACCGAGGAGCCCGGCCACGATCGAGTAGGCGAGCAGTACGCCCAGCCGGATCACCGCGCGGGCGGGATTGGCCGGCCGCGCGCCGGCGCTGATGGCGAGGGCCGCGGCGCACAGGTATCCGCCCACGCACCAGCCGACGGCCAGGTAGAAGGACGAGAGGCCACGGGCGTCCCCCGGCGCTGACGGCGCCACGTCGATGATGCGCAGGGAGCGTTGCTGAGCGGCTTCCACCCGCCCGACGACCACTTCGAGTGCCTGGGAGAGCGCGGCACCCTCGCCGCTGGCCACCAGGAGCCGGTCGGTACTGCCGCGCGCGTTGACGATTAGTGCGCCATCCACCTCGCGGTTCCTGATCTGCTGGAGGGCCTCCTGTTCCCCGCTGACCGCCCTGGGGGACAGCGGGTCGCCGGGGAGCGTGGCGAGCTGCTCGACGGTCCGTTGGGCCAGCGGTTCGGTGGGGGCCACCACCGCCAACGGGATCTCGTGAGGGCTCGGCTGGTGGAACGCGCCGATGTACGAGGTGATGAAGGCCAGCTGGAGCGCCAGTACCCCGATGACCAGCAGTGCGGCCCGGGTGGTGACGGCGTCCTTGACCTCGGCGAGGAAGCTCATGCCCCCACGCTCGGCGCGTCGTGGAGCCGGCGCAGCGGGATTGGGCCGAACGGCCGAGTGGGCGGACGGTCCCGCTCGGCCCAGGGGAGTGGCTGGCGGCCCCGGCGGGCTGTTCGGGTGACGAAGCTCATTCCGCGGGGCGGATTCACCATGTTCTTCGTCTTGCCCGGCCAACTCCACCGCCAGGTGGGGCGGGTGACGGAGGGGCGGCTGACCGGACCTGCCTCGCCGACCACGAAGAGCAGATCGGGCGTTCGAATCGGCTCGCTGATCGGATGGGGTGAGGTTAAGGTATTCGAACTGGCGTACGATGAAGGTATCGGGCAAAAGGTTGAAAAGGGGTGGAGTGATGGAGGTGCGGCATGACGGGCTTTGTGCATGTGCACGTCGCGTCCGGTTACTCCATCCGCTACGGCGCAGCCCACCCCGAGCACCTTGTCCGGCGGGCGGCTGAGCGGGGCGCAACGGCGCTCGCGCTGACCGACCGGGACACGGTGACCGGAGTGGTCCGGTTCGCTCGCGCCTGCACCGCAGCAGACATCAGGCCGATCCTCGGCGTCGACCTGGCGGTGGGGGCGGTCTCACCCCAACCACCACGACAACGGGTTCGCACCCCGGTTCGCGGGGGCGCGCACGTGATCGAGCCGCCCCTACGGGTCGTGCTGCTCGCCCAGGACCGGGAAGGGTGGTCCCGGCTCTGCCGGATCACCTCGGCCGCCCATGCCGGTACCACCACCGGTACGGCACCGGAGGTCCCGTGGGAAGCGCTCCACGCGTACGGCGGCCCCGGCCTGACGGTGCTGCTCGGACCACTCTCGGAGCCGGTGCGAGCGCTGTCGACGGGCCGTGAGGAAGCGGCCACCAAGCTGCTCGCCCCCTGGCGGGAGGTCTTCGGGGAAGGGGTCCGGCTGGAAGCCGTCGCACACCGGCCTTCCGGTACGGGACCGGGGTCGCTCCGCCTCGCGGCCCGCACCCTCTCCCTGGCCGACCGCAGCGGCATCACCGCCGTGCTCTCCAACGCCGTCCGCTACGCCGACCCCGACCAGCACCGTGTCGCCGACGTCCTCGACGCGGCACGGTTGCTGCGCCCCATCGACCGCCGGAGCCTCGACGGCGGACACCGCTGGCTCAAGGACGGGGGGAAGATGGCGGGTATCGCCCGGAGCATCGCGGCATGCGCCGGAGTCGAGGGGCAGCGAGCGGACCGCCTCCTGAGGGACACCCTCACCACCGCGGCCGAGTGCGTCGTCGATCCCGTAGCCGACCTCGGGCTGGGCACACCGCACCTACCCGAACCCGAGGTACTCGGCGCCGGGCGCGGGGCCGGCGACGCGACGCGACTGCTGCGCATGCGGTGCGAGGACGGGATGTCCCGGCGCGGCCTGGCACGCGACCGGGCCGCGCTGGACCGGCTGGACGAAGAGCTCACCGTGATCTCCACGCTGAACTACGACCCCTACTTCCTCGCCGTCGGTCAGGTCGTCGCCGATATCCGGGCCAAGGGCATTCGGGTCGCGGCCCGCGGTTCCGGCGCCGGGTCGATGGTCTGTCACGCGCTGGGCATCGCCACGGCCAACCCCCTCGACCACCGTCTGCTGTTCGAACGCTTCCTCAGCGTACGGCGGGCCTCCCTGCCCGACATCGACATCGACGTGGAGTCCGCCAGGCGCCTGGAGTGCTACGACACCATCTTCGAGCGGTTCGGCAGGGAGCGGGTGGCCGTCACCGCGATGCCCGAGACCTACCGGGCGCGCCGCGCCCTGCGCGATACGGGTCTTGCGCTGGGGATCGCGCCGGCGGAGATCGACCGGATCGCCAAGAGCTTTCCGCACCTGCGGGCCTCGGACATCACCAGCGCCCTCACCGAACTGCCCGAGCTGCGGCAACTGGCGGCCGAGGCGCACCGGTACGGGGCGCTGTGGGAGCTCGCCGAAGGACTCGACTCCCTGGTCCACGGCATGGCCATGCACCCCTGCGGCGTGGTCATCAGCGATGCGACCCTCCTGGACCGGCTGCCGGTGCAGCCGACCCCGCAGGGGCAGTACCCCATGGCCATGGCAGCCAAGGAGGAGATCGAGGCACTGGGAAACATCAAGCTCGACGTCCTGGGCGTGCGCATGCAGTCCGCGATGGCCCACGCCGTCACCGAGATCGAACGGATGACTGGAAACCATCTCGACCTGGACGATCCGCAGCAGGTGCCGCTCGATGACATCCTCGCGTTCAAACTGATCCAGGAGAGCCGGACCCTGGGGCTGTTCCAGCTGGAGTCGCCCGGACAACAAGACCTACTGTCCCGGCTGCAACCCCGTGACCCTCAAGACGTCATCGCCGACATCAGCCTCTTCCGCCCCGGCCCGGTCGCCGGCGGCATGCCCGAGCGCTATATCGCCGCCCGCCACGGTGGCGCGCCGTCCTATGCCCACCCGGACCTCGAACCCGTGCTCGCCGACACCTACGGCGTGACCATCTGGCACGAGCAGATCATCGAGACGCTCTCGGTGATGACCGGTTGTGACCGGTCTCTCTCGGAAATCGCCCGGCGGGCGCTCGGTGACAAGAGCAGGCTGCCCGGGATCAAGGACTGGTTCCACCGCCAGGCGCGCGCCCGCGGCTACCACGCGGCCGTGCGGGACGAGGTCTGGAAGACCATCGAGGCCTTCGGCGCCTACGGATTCTGCCGGGCCCATGCGGTCGCCTTCGCCGTACCCGCCCTGCAAAGTGCCTGGCTCAAGGCGTACTACCCGGCCTTCCTGTTGGCCGGCCTCCTCGAACACGACCCCGGAATGTGGCCCAAGCGAGTACTCGTCGCCGACGCCCGCCGCCACGGCGTGCCAGTGCTGTCCGTCGACGTCAACTGCTCCAAGGCGGGGCACACGGTGGAACGGACCGACACCGGGCGATGGGGAGTGCGCCTGGCGTTGTCCGCGGTGCATGGCATCAGCGAGGAGGAGTGTGCCCGGATCGAGGTGGGGCAGCCCTACGGGTCGCTGTCGGACTTCTGGCAGCGGGCCAGCCCCGGCCGACCGGTGGCCGAACGCCTCGCGGAAATCGGAGCGCTGCAACCCCTCCATGACGGTCGCCTCACGCGGCGCGACCTGCTGCTACAGATCGCAGAACTCCACCGGACCTCCCGTACCCGGTCCGCGGGCAAGGGGCAGCTCCCCATCGACGCGGGCACCGCCGGCACGGTCGAGTCGAGCGGTTTGCCGGAAATGACCGGACGTGAAGCGCTGAACGCGGAACTGAGCACCCTCGGCATCGACGTCTCCAAGCATCTGATGGAGCATCACCACCGGCTTCTGCGGGAAATCGGCGCCACCGACGCGGCGCACCTGGCCGGCCTGCGGGCGGGGCAGCAGGTGCTCGTCGCTGGGGTCCGGGCCTCCACCCAGACCCCGCCGATCGCCAGCGGCAAACGTGTCATCTTCGTCACCCTGGAGGATGGTTCAGGCCTGGTGGACCTTGCGTTCTTCGAGGACTCCCACCCGGCGTGCGCCCACACGGTCTTCCACAGCGGACTGTTGCTGGTGCGCGGCACGGTCCAGGTGCGCGGCGCCCGCCGTACCGTGGTCGGCTCCGCGGCCTGGGACCTGGAGGAGATCGCCGCCGCCCGCCGTGACGAAGGCCCAGAGGCGGCACTGGCCCTCCTGGGCGCCGTCCGCCCGCACCCCACCCCCGCCCAGCCGCAGCGCACCCTGGTCAACGGGACCACCGGCGCCCGCCTGCACCCGTACGCCGACTTGCGGCCCGCCGGCAGTCGTTTTGCCGACCTGAAGAAGTTCGGCTACAGCAGCCCGGGGAGCGCGGGATGACAGTACGCCAACAACGCCACGTCGCCTGCCTCTACCTGCACGCCGAACTGACCGAGGAGCAACGCGAGGAGGCGGGTGAGCTGCTGGCTGGAATCACACCGCATGTGCGGGTACTCCCGCCCAACGTCGTGCAACTCGACCTGACCTCGGCGCTCCGGTACTTCGGCCTGTCCTCCTATGACGTGCTCCAACTGGCGAAGCTCCGGCTGAAGGCCCTGTACGGCATCGACAGCAGCGCAGGCCTCGCGAGCAACCTGATGCTGGCCGAAATGGCGGCCGACGCGTCCGCACCGGGTGAGACCACCTGGGTCCCTGCCGAGCGGGCGCCCGGCTGGCTTCGCCCCCGGCCGGTTGCCGCACTGCCCGGCGTCGGCCGCGCCACGGTGTCCGCGCTCAGCTCGTACGGCCTGCACACCATAGGCCAGGTCGCCGACCTGCCCGCGGTCACCTTGCAGCGGCTTCTCGGCGTTGGGCAGGCCAGGGTGTTGGCCGAACGTGCCCGTGGTCACGATCCGCGTCCGGTCAGCTCCGCGGAACCGGTGGCGCAACTGGTTGCCGACCTGGTGATGGAGCGGGACTGCCTCGACCCGACTCGCCACCATGGAGCCGTGTTGGGGCTCGCCCACCAGATCGGCGGGCGTCTGCGTGCCCAAGGTCAGGTCACCGGCCGCATCGCGCTCACGGTGCGGTACGCGGACCGGAGCTCCACCACCCGCACCCGGAGGCTGGCAGAACCCAGTGACCATTCGCCGGCTCTCGCCGCCGCAGCATTGGGGATGTTGATCGGCCTCGGTCTTCAACGGGCCCGCGTCCGAGCCTTCGTCGTTCGTGCCGATGACCTGATCCCCGTGGGAGCGGCTTACCACCAGCTCTCCCTGGATCCGGGTGAGGCTCGTGGGCGTGCCGCCGAAGCCGCCGCAGACCGAGCCCGTATACGTTTCGGAGCGAAGGCCGTGCGGCCCGCCGCCCTAGCGGGCGGCCGGCGGGAGGCAGGCCCCGAACGCGGCTGAGGGGCGGCCTCGCCGCTACCGACCGGACATGCCAGCCGACCTGGGACTCTCACCGCCGGACGCAAGCGCGAACCGAAGGCGGGATATCCAGCACCCTGTCAGTTGATGGTGCGATATCAGATGTCATAGCGGCGCGTGACATAACGCCCCAATACTCGTTCTGCAGTGGTGTCCCGCATTTTTTACTGACGCGTAACTTCCCACCGGTTGCTACTCACCCGTAATTTGGCGGGAACGCAGCGACCTTGTGATCCGGATCACGGGCCATCCCCTCATCGCATTCCCCTTGAGCCGCAAGGAGATCACCCGATGCTGCCCTGGAGACGACTACTGCTCCGCCCCCTCGCAGCCCTGGCCCTAGCCCTGGCCGCACTCACCCCCACCACCGCACATGCCGCGTCCGGCCCCACCAGCGGCTGGAACAACTACGCCTGCAAGCCCACCACGGCGCACCCGCGCCCCGTCGTGCTGGTTCACGGAACCCTCGGCAACTCCATCGACAACTGGCTCGGGTTCGCCCCGTACCTGGTCAACCGTGGGTACTGCGTCTTCTCGCTCGACTACGGCCAACTCCCCGGTGTGCCCTTCTTCCACGGCCTCGGACCGATCGACAAGTCGGCTGAACAGCTCGATGCCTTCGTCGACAAGGTGTTGAACGCAACCGGTGCAGCCAAGGCGGACCTGGTCGGCCACTCCCAAGGCGGCATGATGCCGCGCTACTACCTGAAGTTCCTGGGAGGCGCGCAGAAGGTGAACACCCTGGTCGGGCTGGCGCCCGACAACCACGGCACGACCCTGATGGGGTTGACCAAGCTCCTGCCTTACTTCCCCGGGGCCAAGGATCTGATCAGCGCAGCCACCCCGGGGCTGGCCGACCAAATCGCCGGCTCGGACTTCCTGACCAAGCTCAACGCCGGCGGGGACACGGTGCCCGGCGTCAACTACACGGTGATCTCCACCAAGTACGACCAGGTGGTCACTCCGTACCGGAGCCAGTTCCTAAGCGGCTCGAACGTACGCAATGTGGTGCTGCAGGACCTGTGCGCGGTGGACCTCTCCGAACACGTCCTGATCGGACTGACCGACCGCATCGCCTTCCATGAGGCGGCGAACGCCCTTGACCCGGCGCACGCGAAGCGGACCACCTGCGCGTCGGTGTTCGGCTGACGCGCGAGCGGTCCGCTGCGCGGGCCGCGCCTTCGGCCGTCAGCGGGCCCGGCTTCCGCCACCGCTGGCGGCCTTGCGGCGCGCGGTCGCGAACAGGACGGCCGCGCCGGCCGCGAGGGCTCCCGCGCCACCGAGAGCCATCATCGGGGTGGTACTGCTGCCCCCGGTCTCGGCGAGCCCGTCCCCACTCGCGAGGGGGCTGGAACTTCCATTGGGTTCCGGCTCGTTGGGAGCAGCGGCTTCGCTCGGCTCCGTGGTGGGTACGTCTGTGGCGTCGTCCAGGCCACCGGAACCGCCCGTGTTGCCGCCATCTCGCTCCGTGTCCTGGTCCGCGTCCTGCTCCGGTGACGGTCGGTCGGTCGGCGCTGCCGTGGTCGGCGTATGGTCGCCGCCGGTGCCGCCGGCGGTACCGGCACCGCCCGTACCGCCGCCGGTGCCGCCGGCGGTACCGGCACCGCCCGTACCGCCGGCGCCGTCGCCCTTGCCGAACACCACGTCCGAGCAGGTGTAGAAGGCCTCGGGGCTGTCGGAGCGTTGCCACACGCTGTATATGAGGTGGCGTCCGGCCCTGCGCGGGACGGTTCCGCTGAAGACGTAGTCGCCGCCCTCCATCTTGGGGTCGGTGACCTTCACGAAGGGCTGGGACTCCAGGTCCGACCACTTCAGGGGCTTCTTGGGGTCGTATCCCTCCTTGGTGAGGTACAGCTCGAAGGAGCCCCTGTGCGGGGCCGTGCCCTTGTACCGGAAGGTGTGCGTCCCGGCGGACATACGTGAGGCGGGCCAGTCGGCGCGGGGGAGGTCCAGTCCCTTGTACTTGGCTCTGCCCGCCGAGCAGAGTTTTCCGTCCGGGATCAGTTTCCGGTGCTTGCCTGCGGCGTCGGCGATGTTCACCTCGTTCCAGTCGTAGAACGCCTGGGTGCCGCTGGCTGCCACGGCCGCCTTGCAGGCCGCCGACTTCGGCGATTCCGGTCCCTCCGCATGGCAGGCGGCCACCCGGCTGACGGGATCGGTCATGGAGCCGTGTGCGAGGGCGCCTCCGGCAGCGAACGTGACGAGTGCGCAGGGCCCGGCTACGAAGGCGGTGAGGGCGACGGCCTTGCGACGAGCGGTCATCGGGGATCTCCTCAGGGCAAACGGATGGTTCGATTCCCCGTTCGGGGTGCTGGCTGTCGGGGGCGGGTGCGACGGGTCCGCCCCCGACAGCCAGCAAACTATCCGCTGGAATTGAGGAAAAGGCCTGGTTGGAGGGGGGGAACGCGATCTTTAGGGTGCTCTTAAGGCCGGCCTAAACCTCCGGTACGGGTGCACCGCGACAGGTCACGGTGCGAGCCGGGGCGAGAGCCCTGCCGCCCCGTGGAGACAGCCGGAAGAGCTCAGCCCCCACCGGGCGCATCTGCTGGAAAGGGCATCCCGTTCGAGCTGGGAGACTGCTCTGATGCACCCGGATACGACCACAGTCACGGCAGCCGGTTCCGGCACCTGGAAGCTCGGTGATCTCACCGTCAACCGGATGGGGCTCGGCGCGATGCGCCTGACGGGCAGCGGAACCTTCGACCAGGGCGAGCCCAGCGAGCGGGCCCGGGCCATCGCGGTGCTGCGCCGCGCGGTTGCGCTGGGTGTGAACCACATCGACACCGCAGCCTTCTACTTCTCCCCACTGCGTTCGGCCAACGAACTGATCAACCGGGCGCTGGCGCCGTACCCGCAAGACCTGGTCATCGCCACCAAGGTCTGGCCGGGCCGGGATTCCTCGGGGTCCTGGTGGTGGGCCGGTCCCGAGCAACTTCGCGGCCAGGTGGAGGAGAACATCCGTCAACTCGGCGTCGAGCACCTGGACGTCGTGTCCCTGCGCGTTCCACCGAGCATGAAGAACGAACCGATCGCTGACCACTTCGGTGCTCTGGTCGAGCTTCGGGAGGCTGGACTCATCCGTCACCTGGGTCTGTCACATGTCACTCCCGAGCAACTCGACGAAGCCCGGGCCATCGCACCGGTGGTCTGCGTGCAGAATCCATTCGGACTCGAATCGCCCACACAGGAGAGGGACTTCCTGCACTCCTGCGGCGAGAAGGGCATCGCCTACGTGCCGTTCTTCGCGATCGCCGGCGCGGGACGGGAGGCGGGTGCCGTTGCCGCGCCGCGTCCCGAAGTGCTCGCCGTGGCGGGGGAGCACGGGGCCACGCCGGCGCAGGTGCGGCTGGCATGGAGTCTTCACCAGGGGCCACACGTGCTGGCCATCCCCGGTACGGGCAACCCCGACCACCTGGTGGAGAACGTGGCCGCCGGCGCCCTGCGCTTGTCGGAGCGGGACCTCGTGCGCCTCGATACTCCGGCTGAAGGCGTCACGCCGGCCGAGCGCCCAGGTCCTTGACATGGCGGACCTCGGTCGCGCAGATCTCGTAGCCGAACCAGCGATTGACGGCAAACATCGGGGCGTTCTGCGCGTCATTGCTGGTGAAGGACTCCCATTGGCATCCTCCCCGGTCTAAAGGTCGGGGATTCGCGCCTGCTTCCACCGGATGGGTGAGGGCTTCGGGTGCCGCTGTCGTACGCAAGGCCGATACTGGCGGTGCCGATCGCCACCCCGTCCTCCTCGACCAGCAGCACGCAGTGTCGTCCGGCCGGGTTGGCGCTCTTCAGCGCGAAGGCGATTGCGGACGCGGTGGAGACCATGAAGGGGAGGGCGGCGTGCCGGATGTGCGCCACGCGGTGGTGGTCCTCGGGGCGCTCGGGAGCGCCCGGCGTACTTGGAGGGTCAGCCGTGTGACGCTACGTGGACACAGGGGTGGGCGCTCGTGGATTTCTTCCGGGAGAATCGGGGACGTGAACGCGATGAACCCCACTCTCGACCTCGACCTCGACGCTGCCGGGTCGGTGCCCGTCTACGAGCAGCTGCGGGCGCAGATCGCCGACCAGGCCCGGGGCGGGGGCCTTCCGGTCGGATTTCGACTTCCCACCGTTCGGGGGCTCGCCGAGGAACTCGGCATCGCTGCCAACACCGTGGCCAAGGCCTACCGTGCGCTGGAGGTGGACGGGGTGATCGAGACCCGTGGTCGTCACGGCACGTTCATCGCCGCGGTCGGAGGTTCGGCCATGCGTGAGGCGGCCGGCGCTGCCCAGGCCTACGCGGAGCGGGTGCGCCGGCTCGGCCTGGACCGTGAGGCGGCCCTCTCCCTGGTGGAGGACGCATTCCGGGCGCAGGGCGCCCCCTGAGGGCGCTCCCGCAGTCCTCGGCGGGCCCACGACGACAGCCGCGGCGCCTCGCCGGGCGTCGGATCACCCGCGTACTCCCGGCATGAGGACGCAGTTCCGCCTTGCGAGGTATCTCATCTGACGCCGCGCGCTGATCCACCGCGGACCACGGGAGGGCCCTCGGGGGCGCCATCGACGTGTAGGAACCGTTGCCGGGTGCTGACGGGTGACACGCCTATGTCATCCGTCAGACCTCAGTTGTCTATGTGCCTCGTGATGGGCGCGGTTCGCCGATCAGAACATCACAGATAGAGGCCGGAGTCCGCCGTGGAGGGCTGGGCGGGTACGGCGGCCGGACCGGTTCCGCGCCGTAGGGCGAACAACTCGGCCAAGGTGGCGCCCTCCCTGGCCACTGCCTCCTCGGTCCCGAGCCACTCCACGGACTCCTGGTAGGTCAGCTTGCCGACCTCGATCCGGGCCAGGCAACGCCCCGGCCGGACCACCGCGGGATGCAGTCGCTCCAGGTCCTCGTTGGTGGTCACGGCGACCAGGACGTTGCGGCCCTGGCCCAGCAGGCCGTCGGTCAGGTTCAGCAGCCGTGACAGAGCCTGGCCGGCGGTGTGGCGGGCTTCCCCGCGGATCAGTTCGTCGCAGTCCTCAAGGAGAAGGAGTCGCCAACGGCCCTTTGCGGAACCTTCGTCCTCGCCGATCGCGATGTCCATCAGGTAACCCACGTCGTTGAACAGGCGCTCCGGGTCCAGGACGCAGTCCACTTGGCACCAATCCCGCCAGGACCGTGCGAGGGTGCGCAGCGCGGAGGTCTTTCCGGTGCCCGGGGGACCGTGTAGGAGGAGCAGCCGTCCCGCGATGTCGTCCGGGGTGATCTTCATCAGCCGGTCCATGGCCTGGGCGACGGGGGCGGTGTAGTTGGGCCGTACCTCGGACCAGGTTCCTGCTGAGATCTGTCGGGTGGTCCGGTGGGGACCGCGGCGTGGGGAGACGTACCAGAATCCCATTGTCACGTTGTCGGGTTGGGGTTCGGGTTCGTCCTGGGCTCCTTCGGTGGCCTGGCCCAGTACGGACTCCGCGAGATCGGCGCTGACCGCGGTGACCGTGACGTCGGCGCCCCGGCTCCAGCGGGAGACGAGCAGGGTCCAGCCCTCGCCTTCGGCGAGGGTGGCGCTGCGGTCCTCGTCCCGGGCGCTGCGCAGGACCTTCGAGGACTGCGGTAGGAGGGTCGCGCCCGGTTTGACGCGTTCGATCGAAGCACTGTGTGAATAGGGCTGCTCGCCCGTGGCGAACCGCCCGAGGAACAGCGCATCGACGACATCGGCGGGGGAGTCGCTGTCGTCGACGTTGAGCCGGACCGGCAGTGCGTCTTCAGGCTTGGCGGACATGGCGCCCATGATCCGGCAAGGGGGCGCCCTTTGCACCCGTGTTTCGCCGGATCGTCCTGCGCGGCGGGACTCTGTTCGGCCGGCGCGCCGGGCACGTTGTCGACGGAGCCTCGCGTCGGGTGCAGGAACTGCCGTGCGACTGGTCGAACAAGCCCTCTGAGCAGCCGAGTTCGTTGAATTTTCTTGGCATGGACACTTCCAGATGTCCCGGGAGCTTGCTACGACGGTGAATGAGAAGGATTCAGCCTTCTTCCTGCTAAGGGAGGTTCCATGAAACGATCCCGCCTGGCCGTTCTCTCCTCCTCCTTACTCCTCGCCGCCTGCGCCGCCCTCTTCGGCGCAGCCCCAGCTCATTCGAGTGGGAACGCCCTCGCCGTCGACTACGTGGCGCTCGGAGACTCCTACTCCTCAGGGGTGGGCGCCGGAAGCTACGAGAGTTCGAGCGGCGGCTGCAAGCGCAGCACCAAGGCCTATCCACGCCTGTGGGCCAACGCCAACGCCCCGTCGTCCTTCAGTTTCACGGCATGCTCGGGTGCCCGAACGGGTGATGTTCTCTCCGGACAACTCGCACCCGTCAACTCCGGCACCGACCTCATCAGCATCACCATCGGCGGAAACGACGCGGGCTTCGCAGACGTGATGACAACCTGCGTGCTGTACTCCGAGTCGACGTGCCTGAACCGGATCGCCCAAGCCCGCTCCTACGTGGACACCACCCTCCCCGGCAAGCTCGACCAGGTGTACGCAGCCATCGACTCACGGGCTCCCCACGCCGAAGTCGTGGTCCTCGGATACCCCCGGTTCTACCGGCTGGGCGGAACCTGCGTGGCCGGCCTCAGCGAGCGCGAGCGCGCCGCCATCAACGACGCGGCGGACTACCTCAACGCGGCGACTGCCAAGCGAGCCGCAGACTTCGGCTTCACCTTCGCATCCGTCGTTCCCGCCTTCACCGGCCACGAGATCTGCGCCAGCGGGACGGCCTGGCTGCACAGCGTCAACTGGTGGAACATCGGGGAGTCCTACCACCCGACCGCTTCCGGGCAGTCGGGAGGCTACCTACCCACCTTCCGCAACGCCGTTTGATCCCTCGGGCTCCGTCCTCTCGGACACGTCCGCCTGCGTGCCCGAAGGTGAGGGGGAGGCTCCGCTCGACGGCTCCTCCCCCTCGCACGTCACCCAGAACTCCGCCCATCCCGAAGTCCCCCTCGCCGCCCCGCGCACCTGGAGGCTCATGGCGTCGTGGACGCTCTCACCGACGCGGTGGTACGACTCGGTGTGCTCCACCCGCACGGAAGTCGTGCCACCCGCCGGGAAGGTGTAGCTCGTCCAGCCGGCGGCGGAGGACCGGCCGCTGCGCGTCCACCAGCGGTACTCGATCGTCGCCGGCAGTCCGCCCACGGTGATGGTTCCGGCGAAATGTGGCGCGGCGTACCCCGGCGGCGGACAGGCGCCGGTGTAGCCGTCCCGTACTGCCTGGATGTGCACGCGGACCGTCTGGGCGGGCATCGTGGTGCCGTATCCAGCTGCAGGGGCGGTGGAATGGCTGGGGCTGGTACCGCTGGACGGTGACACCGCGGTATCACCTGCCGCAGTGTCACCCGTTGTGGTGTTCCCGGCGTTTGGCTGCACCGAGTTTCCAGGGCCGCTTGGGCTGGTCGCTGCCACCGGGGCACCCCCCTTGTCGTCGCCGGACTTCCCCCACAGCGCCCAGGCCAGCGCCCCGAATACCAGGACAAGCGCCAGGGCGCCCGCCACGAGCACCGCGGTCGCCCGCCCCCGCTTGGCCTCCCGGGCCTCCGGTAGCGGCTGGGCTCGCGTGGTCGGCGGCTGTGCGGCCATGCCAGCGGTCTGGATCGACGGTTCCGTCGCCGGGTGCGGCGCCATGACTGCTGGGCCGCCCATAAGGCCACCGGTGCCGGTACGGGGGTGTGCGGGACCACCCGCGGCGACCACCCTCAACAGGCGTTCCGTCTCCTCGGCGGCCATCCGCTGCGAAGGCTCCTTGCGGAGCAGGCCTTCGAGCACGGGGGAGAGGGAGCCGGCCCGCCGCGGCTCCGGCAGTTCCTGGTCGACCACCGCGCGCAAGGTGCTGAGCAGGGTGTCACGGCGAAAGGGGGAGCTGCCTTCCACTGCTGCGTAGAGCAACACCCCCAGGGACCAGAGGTCCGACTCGGGCCCGGGATCGCGTCCAAGTGCCAGCTCCGGTGCCAGGAACTCCGGGGAGCCGACCACTTCGCCGGTCATGGTCAGTGCGGAGCTGCCTTCCAGTCGGGCGATGCCGAAATCACTGAGAACCACACGGCCGTCATTGGCGATCAGGACGTTGCCGGGCTTCACGTCGCGGTGCAGGACCCCGGCCTCGTGGGCGCTGCGCAGTGCTGCGAGCACCTCACAACCGATCCGTGCCGTTCGCTGTGGAGACAGTGGCCCCTCGGCCTCCAGGGTTTCCGCGAGGGAGAGGCCGCGGACGAGCTCCATGACGATCCACGGGCGGCCGTCCTCGGTCACCACGTCGAACACGGTCACCACGCTGCGGTGCGAGATCCGGGCAGCTGCCCAGGCCTCCCGTTCCAGGCGTGTGTACATCCGGCGCACTTCCGCTTCGTCCAGCCCGGCGGGAGCGCGTACCTCCTTGACGGCGACTTCGCGCCCGAGGACTTCGTCCCGGGCCTGCCAGACCACCCCCATACCCCCTTGGCCGAGCGGTCCCAGGAGCCGGTACCGACCGGCCACGACCCGCTCCCCGTTGCCCTGTTGCCCATCCGGAATCCGTGTCACGCAGGCCTCCCCGTCCGTATCTGGGCGACTACTCCAAGTTAGCCGAGGTGGGCTGAATTGCGCCCCCGTGCGTTGCAACTCTCAAGCTGACCAAGCGTCTTGGAGTTGTCTACGCAGAGTAGTTGGCGGCTGCGTTGAGTGACCGTCAATTCCGTTGAATGGAAGGTCAATCACTCGAACCGGGATACCGGAGTGTGACGTAGGGGCGGTAGGGTTACCCTGCCCGGGCCGGGTGCGTCGAACGGGTGGGGAGAGTCATGGAACAGATAGCGATGCGCAGCAGGGCGCGAGTGCCTGCCATCACGTGCGGAAACACCGCGACGAGTAGACGTCTTGACCGCCATCTCGCGGTTCTTGGCGGTCCTGCTATGCCGCAGCGCGACGTGGCGGAGGCCACGTCGTTGATGCGTGAGCTCACCACGCGTGACACTGCTCACCCGCGCACCAGTAAGAGTGCCCGCGTTTCGCTCTTCGCCCCCCTGCGGCGCCTGCGCCGCTCCCTGTTCGGGAGTCGCGGCTAGTCCCGACGTGTCGTCGCCGGCCCGGCGCGTCCTCCTCAGCTCACCACACCTTTCTGACGCAGTGTGCTGATCCGTGCGTCCGTCATCCCCAGGGCGTGTAGTAGCTCGTTGGTGTGTTCGCCGAGCGCCGGGATCGCGCCCATGCGCGCCTGTGCGCCTCCCGGCAGTGTGATGGGGGGAAGGAGCGCCCGCAGCGGACCGACCGGTGAGTCGATTTCCCGCCACCGGTCACGTGCGGTGAGCTGCGGGTGGGTCGCCAGTTCGGCGACCCCGTTCAGTCGGGCGCAAGCGATCCCGGCCGATTCCAGTCGCTCGATCGCTTCGTCCGCGCTTAGTTGCAGCAGCACCCGGCCGACCGCCTCGTCGGTCTCCTTGCGGTTCTCCGTGCGTGCCGTGTTCGTCGCGAACCTCGGATCGTAGGACAGTTCTCCCTGCTCCAGGACCTGGTCCGCGAGCCTTCGCCACTCTCGGTCGTTCTGGACGGAGAGCAGCACCTGCCCACCGTCCGCGGTGTCGAAGGCGTCGTACGGGGCGATGACGGCGTGTGCCACACCCGTGCGCCGAGGAGGTGTTCCGCCGTGCATCGTCAAGTGGAGGGGGTGGCCCATCCACTCGGCCAGGGAGTCGAGCATCGAGATTTCCACGGGGCCTCCGCGGCCAGTCACCCCGCGGCGCACCAGAGCTGCGAGTACGCCGGAGTAGGCGTACATCGCCGCGGCGATGTCGGCGGCCGGGATTCCCGCCTTCGCGGGCTGTTCCGGGGTTCCGGTGACCGAGGTGAGGCCCGCTTCGCACTGCACGAGCATGTCGTAGGCGCGCTTGTGGGCGTACGGCCCGTGCGCGCCGTAACCGGAGATGTCCACGGCGATGAGGCGGGGGTGGTTGGCGCAGAGCGAGGCGGCGTCCAGGCCCAGGCGGGCCGCTGAGCCCTGGGCGAGGTTCTGGACGAACACGTCCGCCTCGGCGATCAGGCGCCTTACGATCTCCAACCCCTGTGGGTGCTTCAGATCCACGGCGATCGATTCCTTGCCGCGGTTGGCCCAGACGAAGTGGGAGGCGAGCCCGCCGGCCGCGGTGTCGTAGCCGCGGGCGAAGTCCCCGCCGTCCGGCCGCTCGATCTTGATCACCCGGGCTCCCAGGTCGGCGAGCTGCCGGGTGGCGAACGGTGCGGAGACCGCCTGTTCGACGGCGACCACAGTGATCCCCGAAAGGGGAGGGGGGTCGGTGGGGCGATGCTGGTTGTCCACGGACTCTGCCTATCTGATGTGGTGTGCTCCTGTCACCCTCCGGTGCCGGGTCGGGGCCGGTTGCGGGGTGTTCGAACCCCATGGCCGTCCCCGCTGGAGGTCGCGGGCCCGTCGACTCTGCTGCGCAATTGGGGCGGGTGAGCGTCGAGGGTGCGGCATGATCGCTTCTGTGGTCCTGGTCGCGTCGTGGGCCACAGAGGGGGAGCCCGTGTCGTTACAGCCGAAGGAGTTCCACGAGACCTCGGCCGATGCCCCGGCCGAGCAGGCCACGAAGACGTGAAAGACCAAATACGCACTCCGCGCCGGAATCGAGGGCATCATCAAGCAGGCCCTCGACGTCACGGGCCTCCGCCGGGCCCGCTACCCGGGGCCTGCCCAAGGTCCGCCTAAACCACGCCTTCTCCGCCACCGCCGTCAACGTCATCCGCCTCGACGCCCACTGGAACCCAACCACCTTTCACACCCCGGACCAACAGACTCACCCGGCTCAGCCACCAACTCACGGCCCGAACCCGAAAGGCGCAGCTCCGGCTCAGCGGCAGGCCGCGGAATAATCGGCTGCAACCGAGGCTGGCCCGCCCATATGATCCCCGTTCGAGGCGTCGGCATGGCGCCCAGCCGACAGCTAGCACTCAACGGACCGAGGATGCGTGGCGCAATGAGCAGCCGACTCTTCGCAATCTACTTCGACGCGCACCAGCCCGAGCGCCTAGCGTGTTTCTGGTCCGGTGTCCTGGGCTTGGAGAGAGCCGACGACTCTTACGACGGCGTCGCCCTGCTGTCCGGGAACGACGCCGGCTACCACCTCGGCTTCCGTTCCTCGCAGGCGCACAAGCTCGCCCAGAACCGGCTGCACTTCGACCTGACCAGTTCCTCTCTGGAGAACCAGCAGGAGATCGTGGTCAGGGCGCTCGACCTCGGCGCGCAGCATGCTGACATCGGCCAGGGACCGGACGTGTCCCATGTGGTGCTCGCCGACCCCGAAGGCAACGAATTCTGTGTCCTTGAGCCGGGCAACAATTTCCTTGCCGGCTGCGGCCCCATCGGAGCGCTCGCCTGCGATGGTTCGCAGGCCGTGGGCTATTTCTGGAGCGAGGTGCTGGGCTGGCCGTTGGTCTGGGACCAGGACAAGGAGACCGCCGTCCAGTCACCGAACGGCGGTACGAAGATCACGTGGGGCGGGCCGCCGCTCATGCCGGACCCCGGCAAGGACCTGCACTTGGACCTCGTCCCGGACGGCGATCAACAAGCAGAGGTCGAGCGTCTGCTCTCCCTCGGGGCGAAGCATCTCGGCTCCGCCCACGGCAGGGACGGCGCGGTGCTGCTGGCCGACCCAGACGGTAACAAGTTCCGCGTGCTCACGCGCCGGTGAATCCGGAATCAAGGGAGCCGCAGTAGGCGGTTGTTGCAGGAAGCGCAGCTGAGAGTCGACAGGCCCCCCGTCGCCAAACGGACAGCTCAACGCGTCCCGCGAGGGGAGAGCCACACCCAACCTCGAGAATCAAGCAGCAGAGTCCCCGTCCCGTTCAAAGCAGCGCGAACTGGCCGTCCGGTCCCTCTTCCCGGTGGTCCAGTACTGAGGCCGGGCGGCGGGCGGTTTGCGGTGTGGGCAGCAGGCCGGCCTTGTGTAGCTCCTCGGCCGTGATGCCGGGCTCATCTGTCAACTCTGCTTGTTTAGGTGCTAGTTCGGCCAGAAGGGTCAAGGTCGAGATGAGATTGAGGAGCTGTGAGGTCCATTCCTGTGGCCACTGTGCGGGGGCGATCGCGGCGAGTCCGTCGGCCCGCCGGTGGGCGGTTCGCGAAGCGAACCAACGTTCCAGCACCCGCACTCCGGACACCTGGAAGTCCCAGGCCGCCGCCGCTACGGGGGAGACGCGGCCGGAGCCGAGGTGGAGCGTCTCCTCCGCGGCTACGTAGTGCAGGCCCTCGGGGTGGGCCGGGACGGCCTCCCGGACGTAGGGCCGTCGACCGCCCGGCAGTCGGGGGCGCTCCTCTCCGGCTGCTCCGCCGAGGTGGACGGCGAGCAGTCGGTGGCCCAGGACCACCCCCTGGCGCCAGTGCTCGGAACGGCGTGGCAAGGGGACGGCACAGCCCGCCGGGCCGAAGCGGGCGGCAGCGAGCACCCATGACATCACAGCAGCGGGTGTGACATCGCAGCCGTACCTCGCACTGAGCCAAGGCATCAGTCCTGGCAACACATTGGGCTCCACGCCGCCCGGCCGCCGGAAAAGGGGTCGGATGCGCCCGGGGCGCCCGCCCGGCGATGCCCCTTGCGGTAGCAGCGCACTGGCGGCGACGGCGGGCCCTGTCGGCCCGCGGCCAAGTCCGTGCTCGATCAGGAACACCTGTTGCTCGCCCCGCACCCGCCACAGCTCGGGCCTGGCCTGGTCGATCACCCGGTGGTCCGGCAGGATCCACTGTTCGTCGAAGGGCTCGTGCAGCACCCGCACGGGTTCCGGGCAGGGCCCGGATAGCTGGGCGAAGCCTCGGGTGACGGTGGACTGGCCAGGAAGGGCCACCACCGCTGTGTGCGGCGTCCTACTGCGCGAGGGGGCGAAGAGACGGTCGCGTTCCGCTGGTTGCGCCCCCGCCAGAGCTGCCCAGCGGGCCCGTAGCGTTCCCGGTTCTGGAGCCACTACCCAGGGGCGACCCAGCCTCAGCGCGGGCACTGACCACGGCATCAGATCGTCGAGCAGCGGCATCTGCTCGGTGGGCATGTCCTCGATCCGCGATGTCTCGCTCACCGTACGCATGCTAACGGCGCGAGTCGAAGGTCGGGCTCGACGGGCTGCCAGGGCTGCGGGGAGCCCTTGCTCGGCGGTGAGCGGGCGCCGGGATCGGGGTCCTCAGCCGTCCGCGTCCACCGTCACGGTGAAGGAGAAGCGATCGCCCCGGTACCGGATCCGGGCGACGTCCGCCACCCGCCCTTCGGTGTCATAGGTGACACCCGTGTAGTGCAGGATCGGGCTGAGGAGCGGGACGTCCAAGAGGTCCGCGGTGACCGGATCGGCCAGGCGCGCTTCCACGGTGTCCGTGATGCGACTGATCTTGACGCCCACCACGTCGCGCAGCACCTTGGTCATCGGCCAGCGCTCCAGATCGCGTGGATCGAGGACGTCGGCCAACTCCGGTCGGACCGCGTTCTCCGCCCAGTTCGTGGGTTCGCCCGTTTCCTTGTCCCGTCTCAGGCGCCGATAGGTGACCACTTCGGTCAAGCCGTGGAAGTAGTCGGCGAGTTCTCCGGCCACCGGCCCGCGTTCGCATCCCAGCACCGTCGTCGGTTCGCCCGACTGCTGGGCGACGATGGCGTCCACCGAGCCCAGCAGCCGCACCGGTGAACCGCGCCGCGCTCCCGGCTCGATGAAGGTGCCGCGACGTCGGTGTCTGGTGATCAGGCCCTCCTGCTCCAGTTCCTTGAGGGCTTGGCGCATGGTGAGCACGCTGACCCCGTAGTGCTCGGCCAGTTGCTCCTCGGTGGGTAGTCGCAACGAGGTTTCCGGGGAGCGGCCCAGTATGGAGGCCCGCAGTGACTGGGACACCTGGTACCACAGCGGCAACTTCCGGTTCAGTACCAGTGAATCGGGGGCGAAGGCGGTCACGCGGGATCTCCGTACATGGTTGCTACGGGCGGAAGTGGCGCTGGAGACCCTGCCATACGTCGTCGTAGCCGCGTTGCAGGTGGTCCGCCGAAGCGGCCTGCGAGGTGGCCGTGACGGGCCAGCGAGTTTCGAACATGAAGGCCAGGCCGTCGTCGATCCTCTGCGGGACCAGCTCCGCCGCACTCGCCCGGTCGAAGGTCTCCCGGTCCGGTCCGTGCGCGGACATCATGTTGTGTAGGGACCCGCCTCCCGGGACGAACCCTTCCGCCTTCGCGTCGTAGGCGCCCTCGATCAGCCCCATGTACTCGCTCATCACGTTGCGGTGGAAGTACGGCGGGCGGAAGGTGTCCTCGCCCACCAGCCAGCGCGGTGCGAAGACCACGAAGTCGACGCCGGCGAGGCCGGGCGTGTCGGAAGGGGAAGTGAGCACGGTGAAGATCGACGGATCGGGGTGGTCGTAGCTGATCGAGCCGATGACGTTGAAGCGGCGCAGGTCGTAGACGTAGGGGACGTGGTTGCCGTGCCAGGCGACGACGTCCAGCGGGGAGTGGTCGTAGAGGGCGGACCAGAGGTTCCCGCAGAACTTGTTGACCACCTCGACGGGGGCCTCGACGTCCTCGTACGCCGCGACCGGGGCTAGGAAGTCCCGGGCCGCGGCGAGTCCGTTGGCGCCGATCGGGCCGAGGTCGGGGAGGACGAAGGGCTGCCCGTAGTTCTCGCAGACGTAGCCGCGGGCCGTGTCGTCGAGCAGCTCGACCCGGAACCGGACGCCGCGCGGAATGAGCGCGACATGGCCCGGTTCGGCACGCAGCAGGCCGAGTTCGGTGCGCAGCAGGAGGCCGCCGCGTTCGGGGACGATGAGCAGTTCGCCGTCGGAGTTGCTGAACACCCTTCGGGTCATGGAGGCATTGGCCGTGTACAGGTGGATGGCCATGCCGGTGCGCTGGGTCGTGTCGCCGTTGCCGCCGAGGGTCCACAGGCCGGCCAGGAAGTCCGTGCCGGGTGCCGGCTCGGGCCGTGGGTTCCAGCGCAGCCGGTTGGGGTCCGGTACGGACTCGGTGAAGGGGGCGCTGCGCAGGGCGCCGTTGTCGATTCGGGTGAACGGCGGGTGTGCGGCGGAGGGGCGGATGCGGTAGAGCCAGCTGCGTCGGTTGTGTGCCCGGGGCTCGGTGAAGGCGCTGCCGCTCAGCTGTTCGGCGTACAGGCCGAGAGGGGCGCGCTGCGGGGAGTTCCGGCCGGACGGCAGGGCCCCGGGGATGGCCTCCGAGCCGTGTTCGTTGCCGAAGCCGGTCAGGTACTCCAAGCCCTGTGCCGTCTTCCTCGCCTGCTCGACGCCATTTTGGCCGCTCATCTGCCTGCTCCTGGTCTACCGAAGAAATCCTATGGTCGACAGTAGGATTCTCTGGCTTCCGAGTCAACGAAACATTTGGCCGTCCCGGGGGCTCTCAAAAGATGAACATTGCTCTACTCTCTCGCGCATGTCGTGGATCCGCAGGTTCCCTGCCGTGCCCGTGGCGCTGGCTGCCGTACTGACGGCCTGCCTCGTCGTCCTCCTGTTCGCGCCGGCTGCCCAGGCCCATGAGGAGCGGCCCGTCACCTTCCCCGACGGCTCGGGGTCGGTTCCGACCTACCGGAGCGGGGAACCCGATCTGCTGGTCTGCAAGAGAGATCGCGCTGCCTTCGAGCGACGCATCGCCGGCTTCCCCGAACCCCTGCGCACCCGGAACCTGGCGCTCTTCGAACGCTGCGCCGAGAACGGTTTCCGCCACCTCCAACAAGCCGTCGACGCCGTTGACCGGCCCGGAATGAACATCGCGATCCTGCCCGGCCTCTACGAGGAGGAGCCCTCCTTGCCCGAACCGGCCGGCGCCTGCGCCGACCTCAAGGCACCCCGGTCCGCGCTCGGCTACCAGATCCTCACCTACGAGCAGCAACGCCAGTGCCCGCACAACCAGAACCTGATCGCCATCCTGGGCAAGGAAGACCTCCAGATCGAGGGCACCGGAGCCACCCGCACCGACGTGGTCATCGACGCCCGCTACCGCAAGCTCAACGCACTACGGGCGGACGGTTCCGACGGGGTCTACTTCCGCAACTTCACCGCCCAGCGCACCACCTTCAACTCGCTGTACGTACTGGCCGTCGACGGATTCGTCATCGACGACGTGCTGACCCGGTGGAACGACGAGTACGGCTTCCTGACCTTCGCCAGCGACCACGGCCTCTACAAGGACTGCGAGTCCTACGGAAACGGCGATTCGGGCATCTATCCCGGCAGCGCGTCGAACATCAACGACGGGCGCGGCTACCAGGTCCCGCGCTACTCGATCGAGATCACCGGCTGCCGCAGCCACCACAACATGGTCGGCTACTCCGGCACCGCCGGCGACTCCGTCTGGGCGCACGACAACGAGTTCGACCACAACATGGGTGGCGCCTCCATGGACAGCGCCTTCCCCGGCCACCCCGGGCTTCCACAGAACCACGCCCGCTTCGAACGAAACCTCATCCACGACAACAACGCCGACTACTACCGCTACGTCGCTGACGGCACCTGTGCCAAACCCCCCATCGAGCGCGGCTACGAACGGGGCGTCGTCTGCCCCCAGATCTCCATGCCGCCCGGCACCGGCATCATCACCGCCGGCGGGAACTGGAACGTCTACGAGGACAACTGGGTGTACGGGCACCAGCGCGCCGCGTTCTTCCTCAGCGCCGTGCCCGCCTTCATCCGCGGCGAGGACTCCTGGGCGAAGCAGGCGGACACCTCCCACCACAACCGCTACGCCAACAACCACCTGGGGACCGACAAGTCGGGAACGCCCCGGCCCAACGCCATGGACGTGTGGTGGGACGGGCAGGGCAAGCAGAACTGCTGGCAGGACGGTACGGGCGGTTCCACACCGCGCGTACTGCCGCGGTGCGGCCGGGCCCCCGGAGCGGTCCTTGGTGCCTCCGCACGGTGGGTGGGGGAGCCGGTCAAGCTGGTGCAACTGCTCGTCTGCGCCGACTACAGCGTTCAGGCCCGCCGCCTCCCCGCGGGCTGCGACTGGTACGGGGCACGCGGGATAGAGCGGGTGGAGACGCAGCTGGCACTGGCCGTGGCGCTGGTCCTGGGCCTGGTGGGATCGCTGTTGTGGTGGCGCAGGCTGCGGCACCACCGGCTGGCGACGGCGGCTTCGGCACTGGGGCTCGCCGGGCTCGCGCTGGACGTCGCCGGATCGACCACCGCCCTGGTGTCCACCCATGTGCCGGCCCTGGCGCTGCTGTTGACCGGGCTCTGGTGGACCGGAGTGGGACTCGCGCTGCGCCCCACCCGTCGCTGGCTGGCCTGGACCACCGTGGCGCTGGGCGCGCTGACCCTGCTCGACGCCTTCGACAAGGCAGTTGTGATGATCCCCTGGATCCCGCTCAGCCCGGCCTGGGTGCGCGGTCTCCTGGCCGTGGGCTGGGTGCTGTGGGCGGTGGTCGCTGCCGCCGGCACGGGACGGTCCGACAGCGAACCCGCGCACCCGGGTCAAGACGACCGCGCGGACCGGGACCCCGGCGCCGGCGATCCCTCGACCACAGTGGCCGGCGGGGGTGCCGCGTGAAGGGGAGCCGACGCGCAGCCGGCCGTGGCCATCTTCCCCCCGTCGCGGGCGGCCGGTGGCCGGGCGATCGCGCCGGAGGGCCCGGCCCCTGGCCACTCCTCCTGCTGACGGTGTTGCTGATCGGTGGCGGAGCCGGCTGTGGTGGGCGCGCCACCACCCACCACAAGCCGGGTACCGGTCACGAACAGGCCAGCGGCGGCGCGGGCACCCTGCTCGCCACCGAAGACGAAGGCGGACACCGGTTGCGTCAGGTACCCGCGGCGGACGCCCCGCAGGTTCACCTGGCCCTCAGGCCCGACACCGAGGACGGCTGGAACCTGGAACTTGAGGTGCAGAACTTCCGGTTCACCCCCGACAGCACCGGCGGTGCAGCCGTCGAGGGCGCTGGCCACGTGCACCTGCTCCTCGACGGGCGCAAACTCGCCCGCGTCTACGGCCCCTGGTTCCACCTGCCCTCCGCACAGGTGCCCCGCGGCCCACACACCCTCACGGCCAGGTTGTACGCCGACGACCACACCGCCTGGGCCGTCGAAGGCAAACCGGTGCAGGACCAGTCGTCACTGACCGCCACCGCGGCCCCGCCCCACAGCGAGGACCACGGCCACGGTGAGCAGCCTCCCGCCGGCCGGCCCATCACGCCGACCCCGAGCGGTACAGGTCCCCAAGGCACGCAGCCCGCGGCGGATTGCACCTTGACCCTCGGCATCAGCCGGGGCCAGGTGGACCCCCCGCTGCGACGGTACGAGTGCGGGCGCGGCGGACGCATCACCCTGCGCGTCACCAGCGACCGGGCGGACACCCTGCACGTCCACGGCTACGACCGGGAGGTCGCCCTGTCCACCGGGAAGGCCACCACCTTGACCTTCACCGCAGACCGGGTCGGCCTGTTCGACGTCGAAACACACCGTTCCGCACTGGTCCTCGCCCAGCTTCTGGTCCGCTGAGCCGGCCGCCGATGGCCACGCTCGCCCACGGCATCGGGTCCGTACATGACCTGCCGGTCTCCGCCTTCTACGCCTTCGCCGGAGCGTTCACCGCGCTGTTCGTCTCCTTCCTTGCCCTCGGCCTGCTGTGGTCGACCTCCCAACTCCGCGGAGACCGAGCCGGCCACCCCCTCCCCGCGGTGCTGCAGAGGTTCGCCGACGCCCGAGTCACCCGACGGGCGCTGTCCGCTGCCGGACTGGCCGCCACCGTCCTGGTGCTGCTGCACGCCCTCCTCGGACCCGACGACCCCGACCGAAACCCCGCTCCCGGGGCGTTCTACGTCCTGCTCTGGGTCGGCCTGGTCCCCGCCTCGCTGCTCCTCGGCCCGCTCTGGCGGCTGCTCAACCCACTGCGGACCGTGTACCGCGCCTTCCGCCGCTGGCTCCCCTCTCCTGCCCGAACGCCCCCGGCCCGGCTCGGCCTCTGGCCGGCCGCCGCCGGACTGCTCGGCTTCACCTGGCTCGAACTCGTGGTGCCCGAGCCCGCGGCCACGGCCACCGTGCTGTGGGCGCTTGTGCTCTACGGCACGCTCCAACTGTGCTGCGCCATCCGGTACGGCGAGGGCTGGTTCGCCCAGGGGGACGCCTTCGAGGTGTACTCGACCCTGTTGGCCAGACTGTCCCCGCTGGGCCGCCGCGCCGACGGCAGGCTCGTGCTCCGCGCCCCCCTCCACGGGCTGGACGGCACCCCTGCCGTGCCCGGGCTGGTCGCCACCGTCTGCGTCCTGCTCGGCTCCACGGCCTACGACGGCTTCTCCGGCGCCCCCTCCTGGATCGGCCTCCTCCAGACGAACCCGCTCGGGCGCGTCCCGGCGGCCACCCTCGGGCTGCTGGGCTCCGTCGCGCTCGTCGCGGCCCTGTACTGTCTCTGCGCGGCTGCCACCCGCCTGCTATCCGGCCCCCTGCCGCACCCTCTGGCCGCCTTCGCGCACACCCTTGTCCCGATCGCCCTCGGCTACCTCACTGCGCACTACTTCTCACTACTGGTCACCGAGGGACCGCGGACCTTCGCCATGGCGGTCGGTGTCGAGGATCCGCCCGCCCCCGCCCCGCTGCTCGGTCCCGGCGCTCTGGCGGTGCTCCAGGTGTCCGCCGTCGTGCTTGGCCACGTGCTCGCAGTGTTCGCCGCCCACGACCGTTCGGTGCGTCTCTTCCCTCCGTCCAAGGCAGTGGTGGGGCAGCTGCCGATGCTGGTGTTGATGGTCACCTACACCGTTGGCGGGCTCAGTCTGCTCCTGACCTGAGGAGGTCCGGTGGCTGCCCGCCTCCGGCCCGTGAACCCTCCGGCACCGGCGGTCCAGCGATCTCCGGGAGCGGCATGATGGACCCCGTGTCTCCTGCCAACTCACTTCGCCGCACGCCGGTCCAGCAGCGCAGCGCCGAGCGGCTCACCCGCATCCTCGACGCCTGTGCCGAAGTACTCGACGAGAGCGGATACGAGCAACTGAGCACCCGCGCGGTCGCGCAGCGCGCCGGTGTCCCCATCGGCTCCGTCTACCGGTTCTTCGGCAACAAGCGCGCCATGGCCGACGCCCTCGCCCGCCGCAACCTCGACCAGTACGCGCGAGTCGTCTCGGAGCGTTTCGCGGCCCTGCCGGCCGGCGACTGGAGGCTCGCCGTGGACGTCGTGCTGGACGAGTACATCGCGATGAAGCGCAGCCTCCCGGGCTTCGGGCTGGTCGACTTCGGTGTTCCCGCCCCGCCGCAGAGCCCCGGCGCCGATACCAACCTGGTGGTCGCAGCGCGCCTCGCCGAGCTCCTGTGCCGTCATCTGGGCCGCGCGGGGGACGCCCGGCTCAGCCGAGCGGTCCTGGTCGCGGTCGAGGCGACCGACGCGCTGCTGCAACTCGCCTTCCGCAGCGATCCCGACGGTGACCCCGCTCTGATCGGGGAGACCCGCTCCCTGCTGCACGCCTACCTGGCCCGCACCCTCGACTGAACTCCGCGTCTTCGGGAGCTCTCCTGCCTGGTCTCCCTCACCCCTGCCGCAACGTGCCTACCGGTCGGTATGCTCGCCCTGCCCAGCGAGTCGCAGCTCACCGCCGTCGCCCGCCGCCCCGGGGAGGACCCGTGTCCACAACGCCCGTACCCGCATCCCGCACCGCACTGCGCATCTGCCCGCTCTGCGAGGCCACCTGCGGGCTCAGTCTCACTCTCCAGGGAAACCGGATCACCGCAGTGCGCGGGGACCGTGCGGATGTCTTCAGCAAGGGGTTCATCTGCCCCAAGGGAGCGGCCTTCGGCGAAGTCGACGCCGACCCCGACCGGCTGCGCGGCCCGCTGGTGCGCGAGGCGGGCGTGCTGCACGAAGCCACATGGGAAGAGGCCTTCGAGACGGTCGCCGCCGGCCTGCGCCCCCTGATCGAGCGGTACGGGCCGCACTCTGTGGGCGTCGCGCTGGGCAACCCCAACGTGCACACCGTGGCGGGCGCCTTGTACCCACCCCTGTTGCTCCGGGCCCTGGGAACCCACAACTTGTTCAGCGCCAGCACCCTGGACCAGATGCCCAAGCACGTTTCCAGCGGTCTGCTCTACGGGGACCCGCTGGCCATCGCGGTCCCCGATCTCGACGGCACCGACCATCTGCTGCTGCTCGGCGCCAACCCCGTGGAGTCCAACGGCAGCCTGTGCACCGCCCCCGACTTCCCGGGCCGGCTCAAGGCCCTGCGTCGACGCGGCGGGACGCTCGTCGTCGTCGATCCGCGCCGTACCCGCACCGCCCGACTCGCCGACCGGCACCTTGCCATCCGGCCCGGCTCCGACGCCCTCCTACTGGCCGCGCTCGCCCATGTACTGCTGGCCGAGGGGCCGGCCGGCCCTGGGGAGCTCGCCGAGCACCTGAACGGTTTCGAAGAACTGGCCTCGGCGATGGCCCCGTTCAGCCCGGAAGTAGTCGCCCCCGCCTGTGACCTGGAAGCCTCTGAGATCCGGCGGCTCGCGAGGGAACTCCGAGCCGCGCGGAGCGCCGCCGTCTACGCGCGCATCGGCAGTTGCACGGTCGAGCACGGGACCCTGGCCAGCTGGCTCGTGGACGTGGTGAACATCCTGACCGGCAACCTGGACCGCCCCGGCGGCTCCCTCTTCCCGCTGTCCGCCACCGGCCGCCCACTTCGACCGGCGGGCCCCGGCAAGGGCTTCGTCCTCGGGCGCTGGCGCAGCCGGGTCTCCGGTCACCCGGAGGCCAAGGGCGAGCTGCCCTACACCGCGCTGCGGGAGGAGATCGAGACGCCGGGGGAGGGGCGCGTACGGGCCCTGGTGGCCATCGCGGCGAATCCCGTGCTGTCGGCACCCGACGGCCGGGGCTTGGACCGGGCACTGGCCGGGCTCGACTTCATGGTCAGCGTCGACCCGTACCTCAACGAAACCTCCCGCCACGCCCATGTGGTGCTGCCCCCGCCGCCTCCGTCGCAGAGCGCACACTTCGACTTCGCCTTCAACGCCCTCGCCGTGCGCAACCAGGTCCGCTACACCCGCCCGGCCGTCGCCCTCCAGCCCGGTCGGCCGGACGAGGCCGAGATACTGGCCCGACTCGTCCTGGCGGTCTCCGGGATGCACGGAGCGGACCCCTCGGTCGTCGACGACATGGCTATCGACGCCACCTTGGCCAAGGCGGTCACCGACCCGCGTTCCGTCGTGTACGGCAGGGACGCCGCGGAGTTGGCCGCCCGGCTCGGCGGGCGGAACGGGTGCGAGCGTCGTCTGGACCTGATGCTGCGCCTGGGTCCCTACGGGGCGGGTTTTCCGCAGGCGGCCGGTTGCGCGGGTGGCCCGGTCGTCCCGGCCGAGGCGCGGCCTGCCGAAAGGGAAGGGTCCGTGACCTCCCCGCTCAGCCTCGACGTGCTGCTCGACCAGCCGCACGGCATCGACCTCGGCCCGTTGCGTCCCCGCGTCCCGGAGGTCCTCAACACCCCCAGCGGCAAGATCGAGCTGCTTCCCGCACCGATCGCGGCCGATCTGCCCAGGCTCGGGCGCGCCTTGGCCGAGCGGCCCGCAGCCCTGGTCCTGGTCGGGCGCCGGCACCTGCGGTCCAACAACAGTTGGCTGCACAACGTGCCGGTGCTGACCGGAGGCTCCAACCGCTGCACCCTTCAGGTCCATCCCGAGGATGCGACTCGCCTGGGGCTGACCGAGGGTGGCCGGGCCCGGGTGCGCGGTGACGGGGGAGAGGTCGAGGTCCCCGTCGAGGTCACCGATGCGGTGCGCCCCGGTGTGGTGAGCCTGCCGCACGGCTGGGGGCACGACCGTGCCGGAACCCGCTTGGCGGTGGCGTCCAAGGAACCGGGGGCCAACGTCAACCAACTCCTGGACGGCAGTCGACTCGACCCGCTGTCAGGAACGGCTGTGCTGAACGGGTTCCCGGTGCAGGTCACCCCGTTGACCGCGGCGGTGCGAGCCGTCGACTGAGTGGGCGGTGCGGGTCGGTCCGGGCCCGGTCCGGTGGCCGGTGCCTGGGAACCAGCCACCGGCCAAAAAACTATCGCCGCTAGTTTGTAGGCTGGCGACGGCAGCACCGAACGGGCTCGGGAGGGCACCATGAAGGCACACGACGGGATGTACATCGACGGGGCATGGCGACCCGCCTCCGGCGGGGAAAGCATCGCGGTGGTCAACCCCGCGGACGAGCAGCTGCTCGGGCACGTTCCCGCCGGTACGGCCGAGGACGTGGACGCGGCGGTGCGGGCCGCTCGGGCCGCATTCCCCGGCTGGGCGGCCACCGCGCCCGCCGAACGGGCCGCCCGTCTGACGGCCCTACGCGACGTGCTGCTCGCCCGCCGGGAGGAATTCGCCGATCTCATCACCGACGAGCTCGGCTCCCCGCGAGCCTTCTCCCACCTCGTGCACGCCGGTGCACCCATCGCCGTGTCCGGTTCCTACGCGCAACTCGCCGCGGAGTTCGCCTTCGAGGAGCGGATCGGAAACTCGACCGTGTACCTCGAACCGGTGGGAGTGGTAGGCGCGATAACCCCCTGGAACTACCCCCTGCACCAGATCGTGGCGAAGGTGGCACCGGCTCTTGCCGCCGGCTGCACCATCGTCCTCAAGCCCGCCGAGGACACCCCGCTCACCGCACAGCTCTTCGCCGAGGCCGTCGACGAGGCGAGGCTCCCCGCGGGCGTGTTCAACCTGGTGACCGGCACGGGTGTGGTCGCCGGACAGGCCCTGGTCGAACACCCGGGCGTGGATCTGGTCTCCTTCACCGGATCGACAGCCGTCGGACGGCAGGTCGGCGCCACCGCGGGGGCCGCCATCAAGCGGTTCGCGTTGGAGTTGGGCGGCAAATCGGCCAATGTCATCCTGCCCGGAGCGGACCTGCCCAAGGCGGTGCGCGCCGGAGTGGCGCACGTGATGAACAACGCGGGCCAGAGCTGCAACGCGCTCACCCGGATGCTCGTCCAGCGGGACCGGTACGAGGAGGCGGTCGAACTGGCCGCCGCGGCAGCCGCCGAGTACCCCACGGGTGACCCTCGGCGCGAGGGGACCCGGATCGGCCCGCTCATCAACGCCCGCCAACAGAGCCGGGTTCGGGAGTACATCGCCAAGGGCGTCGAGGAGGGTGCCCGTCTCGTCACCGGCGGCACCGAAGCTCCCGCTGGCAAGGGCTACTTCGTGGCGCCCACGATCTTCGCCGATGTGACTCCCTCGATGACCATCGCGCAGGAGGAGATCTTCGGCCCGGTGCTCGCCATCTTGGCCTACGAAGACGAGGAGGACGCCCTGCGCATCGCCAACGGCACCTCCTACGGCCTGGGTGGCGCGGTCTGGGCGGCCGACGAGGAGACGGCAGCCGCCTTCGCCCGACGGATGGAGACCGGGCAGGTCGATGTCAACGGCGGCCGGTTCAACCCACTTGCGCCCTTCGGCGGGTACAAGCAGTCGGGGGTCGGCCGGGAACTGGGCCGGCACGGACTGACCGAGTACCTACAGACCAAGTCGCTGCAGTTCTGAGCCGCGGCCCGGAGTCCCGCCCGCGACACCGCAACACCCCCGCCGTCCCCGAACCACAGGAGAGACCGATCGTGGTCCGCGCCGCAGTCCTGCCAGCCATCGGCTCCTCGCTGGAGGTCACGGAGATCGAACTTCCGGCACCAGGCCCCGGGCAGGTCAGGGTCCGCCTGGCCGCCGCCGGCGTCTGTCATTCCGACCTCTCCCTGGCCGACGGCACGATGCGGGTACCGGTTCCCGCAGTCCTTGGCCACGAGGGCTCGGGCACCGTGGTGTCGGTCGGCGAAGGCGTCACGCACCTCGCCCCCGGCGACGCGGTGGTCCTCAACTGGGCTCCTTCGTGCGGCAGGTGCCACCACTGTGGGATCGGTGAGGTCTGGTTGTGCGAAAGGGCCCTGGCCGGTGTGGGCGAGGTCTACGCCCGAACTGTGGACGGCCGGGCGCTGTATCCGGGGCTCAACGTGGCCGCCTTCGCCGAGGAGACCGTCGTATCGGCGCGGTGCGTGGTACCGGCGCCCGAGGGCGTCCCCCTCGCCGAGGCCGCACTGTTGGGCTGCGCCGTACTCACCGGCTACGGGGCGGTACACCACTCGGCGCGCGTCCGGGCAGGCGAGTCGGTGGTCGTCTTCGGCGTGGGCGGGGTCGGTCTCGCGGCCCTGCAGTCCGCCCGGATCGCGGAGGCCGGACCGATCATCGCCGTGGACGTCTCCCCCGACAAGGAGGAGCTGGCCCGCGCCGCCGGCGCCACCGAGTTCCTGCTGGCCGGCGAGGACACGCCGAAGCAGGTCCGCTCCCTGACCCAGGGGCGGGGTGCGGACGTAGCGGTGGAATGCGTGGGGCGGGCCGCGTCCATCAGGGCCGCCTGGGACTGCACCCGCCGGGGCGGGCGCACCACGGTCGTCGGGATCGGTGGCAAGGAACAGCAGGTCTCCTTCCACGCGCTGGAGATCTTCCACTTCGCCCGTACGCTCACCGGTTGCGTGTACGGCAACTGCGATCCGGCCCGGGACCTCCCGGTGCTGGCCGAGCACATTCGCGCCGGGCGGCTGGACCTCGCGGCCATGGTGGGCGACCGGATCGAACTGGACGGCATCCCGGCCGCCTTCGAGGCGATGCTCGCTGGCAAGGGAGCCCGAGCCCTGGTCGTCTTCTGAACCGGCCCGCCCGTCGGGCGCGCGGGCGAGACCACGCGCCCGGTCCTGGTTCCGGCGCGCCGGAGAGGAACCGGGTGGGGCGAGTTCTCAGTCCGGTGGCGGAGCCAGTTGCGCGTACTGCACCGAGAGCCCGTCGATCAGGGCCCGCAGGCCGGTTTCGAAGGCGCCCTCGTCCACCTGTTGTTGGTGGTCGGCCAGGAGGTGCGCTCGGCCGAGGTGTGGATAGTCCGCCGGGTCGTAGGCTCGGGCGTCGTCGACGAACCCTCGGGCGAAGGAGCCGAGGGCGGAGCCGGTGACGAAGTAGCGCATCAGCGCCCCGATGTGGGTGGCCTGGGCGGGGGGCCAGCCCGCCTCGGTCATGGCGCCGAACACGGCGTCGGCGAGCCGGAGGCCGGCGGGTCGCCTGCCGGGCCCGCGGGCCAGTACCGGCACGATGTTCGGGTGCGCGGCCAGTGCACGCCGGTAGGACACGGCCCAGTCGTGGAGCGCGGTGCGCCAGCCCCGGCCGTCCTCGAACATCGACAGGTCCACTTGTCCGCTCACCTCGTCCGCCACCGCCTCAAGGATCTCCTCCTTGTTGCGGAAGTGGTTGTAGAGGGAGGGACCGCTGACGCCGAGCTCCGCCGCGAGCCTGCGGGTGGACAGTGCCTCAAGGCCCTCCGCGTCCACGAGGGAGCCGGCCGCTTCGATGATGCGGTCCCTGCTGAGGAGGGGCTTGCGGGGTCTGGCCATGCGGCACATCGTAGGGCCTGCCCCCTGAAAACTAGCGACGCTAGTTGATACGAGGCCCATGGGATCGGAGCTCAGCGACCCCCGGTCCGCGGCGCGCCTGCCGACCGAGGCTTCGCTGACGGCGAGCAGGCACCTGGTGTGGCGCAGTGGAGGTCGGATCGGCAGCGCGCACCGTGTGCACCTTGCCTGCCGAGGAGCAGCCGTCCGCCTGCGGTCGGCGGGTCGATGTGAATAGGTCATCGGTCCCCGCGTCTGAGTACCAGCGCGGATGGGTCGGGCGCGCTCACCGAAGGATGCTGGGGCCATGAGCGAGACATCGGTACGACCACAGAACACGGCCGCGTACTTCGTGCAGGCAGCTGCTTCCTTCGCCATCGCGTTGGGCTCCGTCACCATCGGGATCTACAGACTGGACGCCGATGCCTGGGTGCGTGCCTTCCTCGGTATCGCCGTGCTGTACCTGACCACCTCGGCGTTCACCCTGGCCAAGGTGGTGCGGGACCGGGAAGAGGCCGGTCAGATCGTCAGCCGGGTAGACCAGGCTCGATTGGAGAAGCTGCTCGCGGAGTACGATCCCTTCCGGGCCGACGGGCTCCCGCCCAAGAGCTGAACGGTTCCGGCGAGCTTCGCGGCCGGGTGGCCGGGCGCCCGGGGCTGCGCCGCGGGTCCGGTCGGCCGCAGCTAAGCTAAGCGCTTGCTCACCCTCGGGTAGGGTGGCTGCCCTGCCGCGCATGGGCAAGCCCTGCGCGCACCGCGGAAAGGGCGAGCGATGGAGAGCGCGGAGATGGAGGCGGAGTTCCGGGCCTGGGGCGAGGTGACCCCCGAAGCGGCCAGGCGGCTGCTGGTCGCGGCCGTCGAGGCCTTCGCCGAGCGCGGGTACCACGCGACGACCACCCGAGACATCGCCAGCCGTGCGGGCATGAGTCCGGCGGCCCTGTATATCCACTACAAGACCAAGGAAGAACTGCTCCACCGGATCAGCCGGATCGGCCACGACAAGGCCCTGGAGATCCTGAGGACGGCAGCGTCCCGGCCGGGCACCGCGGCGCAGCGGTTGGACGCGGCCGTGCGCTCCTTCGTTCGATGGCACGCCGGGCACCATATGACGGCCCGCGTGGTCCAGTACGAGCTCGACGCCTTGGGCGAGGGGCATCGGGCCGAGATCGTGGGCCTTCGTCGGCAGAGCGACGCGGTCGTTCGGGGGATCCTCGATCAGGGGGTCGAGGCCGGCGAGTTCGACGTACCGGACGTCCCTGGCACCACGGTCGCCGTGTTGTCGTTGTGCATCGACGTCGCCCGCTGGTTCAACGTGGAGGGGCGCCGTACGCCCGAAGAGGTCGGGGCGCTCTATGCCGACCTGGTGTTGCGGATGGTGGGCGCGGTGCGCGTCGGCGCGGAAGCCTCCCGGGCAGAGCCCGCCCCGTAGCCTCCCCGGTAGTCGGGGCGGGTCAGAAGTAGTAGCGCGATACGGACTCCGCCACGCACGCCGGCTTGTCGCCGCCCTCCCGTTCGACGGTGACGGCGGCAGTGACCTGGGCACCGCCGCCCACCTCGGTCACCTCTTTGATCACCACGGTGGCGCGCAGTCGCGCGCCCACCGGTACGGGAGAGGGGAAGCGGACCTTGTTGACGCCGTAGTTGATGCCCATGCGGATCCCGTCCACCCGCATGATCTGGGGGACCAGGCTGGGGAGCAGCGACAGGGTGAGGTAGCCGTGCGCGATGGTCGAGCCGAAGGGGCCGGTGGCCGCGCGTGCGGCGTCCACGTGGATCCACTGGTGGTCTCCGGTGGCATCGGCGAAGAGGTCGATGCGCTTTTGGTCCACCTCCAGCCAGTCGCTCGGGCCCAGTGGTTCACCGACCCCGGCGCTGAGTTCCTCGATGGACGTGAAGATCCTCGGCTCGGCCATGCCTTCGCCTTCCGTGACGGGAGCAGTGCTGGAACAAGCGCTTGCTCAGCATGCTCGGAGCGGGCAGCTCTGTCAACGGACGCCGCCCCCGTCCACCCGGACGCCCCACTAGTCTTTCAAGGGTGCCCCAGATCCCCGAGAAGGTTCACGAACTCACGGTCGGTCAACTCTCCGCGCGCAGCGGGGCCGCAGTCTCCGCGCTGCACTTCTACGAGTCCAAGGGGCTCATCAGTAGCCGCCGGACCCACGGCAACCAACGCCGCTACAGCCGTGACGCGCTGCGCAGAGTGGCATTCATCCGCGCCGCCCAACGCGTGGGCATCCCGTTGGCCACCGTCGGTGAGGCGCTCGCACACCTTCCGGAGGGTCGTACTCCCAACCACGAGGACTGGGCCCGGCTTTCAGAGTCCTGGCGGGCTGAGCTGGACCAGCGCATCGTCCAGCTCAGCCGGCTGCGGGACCATCTGACCGACTGCATCGGCTGCGGCTGTCTGTCCCTGGAGACCTGTGTGCTCTCCAACCCCGATGACATTTTCGGATCCAAACTCACCGGCTCTCAGTTGCTCGCCGAACGCCGCCGCCGGACCAGCTGAGGGCGAGGCGCCACCGCGCCGCACCGACCGGGACCGCGGCGCCCAATGCCCGGCTTCCCCGCCTTGGGTGCGCTCAGCTGATGCGGCCAGCCGCGAGCACCACCCGCGCCAACTGTTCGTGGCAGATGTCGCTGTGGGCACCGGAGGGTGGCCCGCCGCGCCGCACCACTGCCGAGGCGTCCACGCTCACGCAGCCACCCGGTGGCAGGGCGCCGGCCCGCAGAGCCTCGCGGAGGTCGAGCTGCAACGTCTGATCGACTCCCAGGATCCCGTCGTGACCCATGGCCCCCCATCGCGCATCGAAACCCGCGAAACCCGAGGAGTCCCGCGCCATGCGAGAAGCCAGGGGGTAGAAGACCCGCAGCGCGGCGTCATGGGTCGAGTAGCAACACACCACTGGTCCGTCCACGCGGTGCTGGAGCCCGCACAGGGCACCGGCGGCACTCCGCTGGTGCGGCAGGTTCCTCGCGAACGCGTAGTGGGAGAAGGCGCCTTGGAGCAGGGTCAGTGACTTCACGCCGTGTGCGCTGTCGGCAAGCCCGCGGAGGGCGAAGGCCACCAGCCGTGCGCCGAAGCTGTGACCGATCAGATGGATGCGCACGCCGGGCCGTGACTGGCTCAACTGGGACAGTGCCGGGCCCAGTCCACGCTCCCCGACCACCCCGGCTCGCTTCTTCATGGTGTAGTAGGTGACCTGCCGAAGGAGTTCCTTGGCGCCGCGCCACGCACTGCGCAGCCCACCCCCCACGGAGAAGGTAGCCCCATCTGGAGCGGCGCCGGCCTCAATCAGGGCCTCCGTCAACAACTGGCAGACCATCAGGGTGTCTTCGGTGAGGAGAAGCGGCTCGGCTTCCGTGACGTCCTCGGCCACCAACGCGATCTCGTTCCCCGCCGCCCGGGCGGCGGGCGTCGCCACTGCGGCCAGTTGTCGCACCAGTGCGCCGAACTCTTCGAAGGCCAGGGGGGAGTCGGGTCTGGTGCGTAGCAACTCCTCTAGACGTTGGAGTGCTTGAGGGTGCTCCGGCCAGAACGCCGCTAACGCCAGACTCGTGGCCGGGTCCAGTTCCGTCGCGGTCGGTTCGGGACTGATCGCCTGCGGGGGATCGAAGTCGGGGATCGGCTCGTCGGCAAAACGCATCGAGGGCCAGTGCACTCCGACGTAACCGAGCCGTACCCCTGTCTCATCGGCCACCAGCCGGGGGAAGGGCTCGAAGAAGCGACGGTAGAGACGGTTGGCGACGGGTCGGTCGCTGTTCCACCCGTGCGCGAAGACGAGTAGGTCGGTGGCGCCCATGCGCGCCAGCGCCTCGCGTTGCCCGGGCTTGAGATCGCCCTGGGCGTCAAAGGTGAGTTCGGTGTAAGGGTCGACTCCCACATCCGACATGTCAGTTCCCCTCAGCCCTGCCGAGCACCGGCCCCCAGCATCTCGCTGCCCGATGCAAGCCGCCAGGGTCGCGACGCGGGGAACAGCCGTGCAGCGGCCGTCCGCCGCGCCTTTGGAGCCTCGCAGCCACCGTGCCGCAACGGTGGGAGGTCGACGCCACCGCCCGGCCCGGCGGGCGGTGGCCGGTGCACTCCTTCGGGCTCCCTCGCGGCGTTCTGCGGCGGTGGGGCGGAGTTGCTCCCCTTCCACAGTCACATACCGACTGGTTAGTCTGCTCCTTGTCCGGGATTCGCGCGCACCACCGGTCGCAAGCCGGTCGCAGCAAGGGAAGGACGTGCCCATGGGACAGTTCGAAGGTGCACACGTGGTGGTCACCGGCGCAGGCGGGGGCATCGGGGCAGCGATCGCCCGCCGGTTCGCCGCCGAGGGCGCAACACTGGTGATCAACGATCTGGTTCCGGACAAGGCCGAGGCGGTCGCGGCCGAACTGGGTGCCATCGCGGTCCCGGGGGACGCCAGCGCCGTGATCGAGGACGCCCGCGCCGCGCTCGACGGCACCGTGGACGTCTACTGCGCGAACGCGGGGTTGGCCTCCGCGGGGGACGTCTTCGCCGAGGAACAGGTCTGGGAGGCGGCCTGGGACGTGAACGTGATGTCCCACGTACGCGCCGTGCGTGGGTTGCTCCCACAGTGGTTGGAGCGGGGGCGCGGGCGTTTCGTTTCGACCGTCTCCGCCGCCGGACTGCTGACGATGATCGGTGCGGTCCCTTACAGCGTGACCAAGCACGGCGCCTACGCCTTCGCCGAGTGGCTCTCCCTGACCTACCGCCACCGCGGGCTGGACGTCCACGCGATCTGCCCTCAGGGCGTGCGCACGGACATGCTCAGCGCCACCGGGTCCGCGGGCGAGCTGGTGCTCGCCCCCAGCGCCATCGAGCCGCACGACGTGGCCGAGGCGCTCTTCGCCGGCATGGCCAAGGGCGCCTTCCTGGTACTTCCGCATCCTGAGGTCGCGCGCTTCTACACGACCCGGGCGAGTGACCCCGAGCGGTGGCTTGGCAGCATGAACCATCTGCAACGAACGTGGGAGGGCCAATGAAGCAGTCGCCGGTACCACCTGGGTCCACCGCCCGGCGGGGCGAAGCGGGACCGGGCGGGCGGGCGGGCGCCGAGAGCCTGCCGGCCGAAGCGGGCTCCCGGTACGCCGACATGCCCTGGCTCGGGCGTCTGAGCGCGGCCCAGCGTGCCCCCGTGGCGCCGGAGCAGAGCGTGGTTCACGCCTTCGCAGCGGCCGTGCGTCGAGCTCCGGACCGGGTCGCGCTCGCCTACTTCGATGTCAGGTTGACCTACCGTGAGACCGATGCGCTCAGCGATTCCCTCGCCGGGCACCTGGCTGCCGCCGGGCTCCTGCGGGGGGAGCGGGTCGCCGTCATGCTCCAGAACTCTCCGCATTTCGTGGTGGCGCTCCTCGGTGCATGGAAGGCCGGGTTGATCGTCGTTCCGATCAACCCGATGTACCAGAGTATTGAGGTGTCACATGTCCTGCGTGACGCTGAGGTATCGGCCCTCATCTGCGCCGACCATGCCTGGGAGGACGGGCTGCGCCGGACGGCAGCCGGATCATCCGTCCGCCTGGTGCTCACCGCCGACGAGCTCGGCCTCCAGAGCCGCGACGACCCCCGGGTGCCAGTACCCCGCCGGTTGACCGTCCCTTCGCAGGACACCGAGGACCTGATGACGGTGGCCCGCCGAGGTCTGCCAGCACCGGCGGATCGCACCCCGGCCGCCACGGACATCGCGTTGATCAGTTACACGTCCGGGACCAGCGGCACCCCGAAGGGCGCTCTGAACCCCCACGGTGCGATCACGTACAACGCGGAACGGCAGCGTCGCGCACACCCGGTCCCTGAAGGCGCCTGCTACTTCGCCCTCGCACCCCTCTTCCACATCACCGGCCTCGTCTGCGAGCTCGCCACCTGCTTCACCAACGCCGGCACCCTCGCCCTCACCTATCGCTTCGAGCCCGGTACGGTGCTGGACGCCTTCCTCGAACACCGCCCCGCCTACACGGTGGGACCGGCCACCGCCTTCATGGCGCTCGCCGCCCATCCGGCCGCCAGCGAGGACCACTTCAGCTCGTTCTTGATCATCTCCTCCGGCGGTGCACCGTTGCCCCCGGCGCTCGTGGAACGCTTCCGCGCCGCCTTCGGGCACTACCTACGCAACGGGTACGGCCTTACCGAGTGCACGGCGCCATGCGCCAGCGTGCCGCCGCACCTCGAAGCTCCCGTCGACCCGGAGTCCGGCACCCTGTCGGTCGGTGTTCCCGGGCCGCAGACCGTCGTCCGCATCCTCGACGAACAAGGGTGCGAGGTCCCCTTCGGCGTGCACGGTGAGATCGTCGTGCGAGGGCCGCAGGTCGTGCCCGGCTACTGGAGGCTGCCGGATGCCACCGCGCGCACCTTCCCGAAGGGCGAGCTACGCACCGGGGACGTCGGGTTCATGGACCCGGAGGGCTGGCTCTACGTGGTCGACCGCAAGAAGGACATGATCATCGCTTCGGGTTTCAAGGTCTGGCCACGGGAGGTGGAGGACGCCCTCTACCGTCACCCGGCAGTACGCGAGGCCGCGGTCGTCGGCGTGCCCGATCCGTACCGCGGCGAGAGCGTGAAGGCGTACGTCAGCCTCCGTCCCGGAACGCACGCGCGGCCCGAGGAACTCCTCGCCCACTGCGGGGCGGCGCTGGCGGCCTACAAGCGCCCTCGTGAGGTGGAGGTCCTGCCCGACCTGCCCAAGACGACCAGTGGGAAGATCCTCCGGCGGAACCTGCGCGACCGAGGCGCGACCGACCAACGGCCGGGGCTTTCGCACCGGCACGACCAGTGAGATCGACAGCACGTGCACAAGCACCAGAGCGCGAACCCGAAAGGGCAGGTGGCGGCATGAATCCGACGACGGAGGAAGAGACCCCGGTCCCGCAGCGGCTGCTGGCCGCCGCCACCCGGCTGTTCGCCGAGCGGGGTTACGACCGCACCTCAGTACAGGAGATCGTCGAGGCGGCGGGGGTCACCAAGGGCGCCCTGTACCACTACTTCGGGTCAAAGGACGATCTCCTGCACGAGGTGTACGCGCGGATGCTCCGCCTCCAGCAGGAGCGGCTCGACGCCATCGCCGATTCCGACCTCCCGATCGAGGAGAGGCTGCGCGCCGCCGCAGCCGATGTGGTGGTGACCACCATCGACAACCTCGACGACGCGCTGATCTTCCTCCGGTCGATGCACAGCCTCAGCCCGGAGAAGAACAAGCAGGTGAGGGCTGAACGGCGGCGATACCACGAGCGGTTCCGCGCGCTCATCGAAGAGGGGCAGCGCGAGGGGGTCTTTGCCACCGCCACCCCTGCCGACCTGGTGGTCGACTACCACTTCGGCTCGGTTCACCATCTGGCCAGCTGGTACCGCGCGGACGGTCCGATGGCCCCCCAGGAGATCGCTGACCATCTCGCCGACCTGCTGCTACGAGCTCTTCGTGAGTGAAGGCAACCGGGCTCACCCCTCGGGCCGCACCGAGGCGCTGGCGTCAGCTGTGAGCCCGTAGTTCACGGCGTGCCAGCGACCGCTGGTGCACCTCGTCCGGGCCGTCGGCCAAGCGCAGGGTGCGGGCAGCGGCCCAGAGCTCGGCCAGCGGGAAGTCCTGGCTTACCCCACCGGCGCCGTGCAGTTGCACGGCGTCGTCGAGGATCTTCAGCACTGCCCGAGGCGTGGCGATCTTGATGGCCTGGATCTCGGTGTGCGCGCCGCGATTGCCGACCGTGTCCATCAACCAGGCCGTCTTCAGAACCAGTAGCCGCAGTTGTTCCACGGTCACCCGGGCGTCCGCGATCCAGTTCTGCACCACGCCCTGGGCGGCGAGCGGTTTGCCGAACGCGGTCCGGGCCACCGCCCTGCGGCACATCAGCTCGATGGCCCGTTCCGCCATGCCGATCAGGCGCATGCAGTGGTGGATGCGGCCGGGCCCGAGCCGCGCCTGGGCGATGGCGAAACCACCACCCTCGTCTCCGACGAGGTGCGTGACAGGTACTCGTACACGGTCAAAGGTCACCTCGGCATGGCCGCCGTGCGCATGGTCCTCGTACCCGTAGACCTGCATCGCCCGGCGGACCTCGACCCCCGGCGCGTCCCTGGGCACCAGGACCATCGACTGCTGGCGCCGAGGGTCGGCGCCGTCCGGGTCGGTCTTGCCCATGACGACGAACAGCTTGCAGTCGGGGCTCATGGCACCGGAGATGTACCACTTGCGGCCGGTGATGACGTACTCGTCGCCGGTCCGCTCGATGCGCGTCTCGACGTTCGTGGCGTCTGAGGACGCCACCTCCGGCTCGGTCATCGCGAAGGCCGAACGGATCTCGCCGGCCAGCAGCGGGACCAGCCACTGCTTCTTCTGCTCCTCGGTGGCGAACTCCGCGAGCAGTTCCATGTTCCCGGTGTCAGGGGCCGAGCAGTTGAGGGCGGTGGGTGCCAGCTGGGGGCTCCTGCCGGTGATCTCCGCCAACGGCGCGTACTGCAGGTTCGTCAGCCCGGCCCCGTGCTCGGCATCGGGGAGGAAGAGGTTCCACAGGCCCTCCCGGCGCGCTCTTGCCTTGAGCTCCCGCACCACCGCAGGGGTCTCCCACGGGCTGCTCAGAGCAGCCCGCTGTGCCAGAGCGACAGGCTCGGCCGGGTATACGTGGTCCTCCATGAAGACGAGCAGTTTGGAACGCAGTTCCTCGGTCCGCTGGTCAAAGGCGAAGTCCATGGTCCTAGCTCTCCTGAAGGGTCGACAGGCCGTTTTCGATGAAGAGGGGCACGAGCTCGCCGATCCGGTCGAAACCCGCCCCGACCGTCTGCCCCAGCGTGTAGCGGTGGTGAATCCCTTCGAGGATCACGGCGAGCTTGAACCAGGCGAAGGCGGTGTACCAGGAGATAGCCGAGGTGTCCCGGCCGGAACGGCGGGCGTAGCGCTCGATCAGTTCCGCGGGGGACGGATGGCCCGGAGCGCCGCTCGTGGTGCTGACGGCGGTCTTCCGCAGGCCCAGATCACAGCTGTACATGGCCAACAGGCCCAGATCGGTCAGGGGGTCTCCGAGCGTTGACATCTCCCAGTCCAGCACCGCCTTGATCTCGTCGTCGGCTCCGACCAGCACGTTGTCGAGCCGGTAGTCGCCGTGGACGACCGTCGGGGCGGGAGAGCGGGGCAGCCCGCGGCCGAGCACCTCGTGCAGTTCGTCGATTCCTGGCAGTTCGCGACCGCGGGAGGAGTCCAGTTGTTTCCACCAACGGCGCAACTGCCGTTCCAAGAAGCCCTCGGGACGGCCGAAGTCGCCCAGTCCCACGGCCTCGGGATCCACCGCGTGCAGATCGACCAGGGTGTCCACCAGGCCGAGCACGGTAGCCCGGGTCCGGTCCGGTCCGAGGGCGCTGAGTTGCTCAGCGGAGCGGTAGGGAACCCCGTCGACGTATTCCATGACGTAGAAGGGAGCGCCGATCACCGCTTCGTCCTCACACAGCAGCAGCGGCGCCGGTACCGGTACGGCCGTACCGTGCAGGGCCTCGATCACCCGGTGCTCGCGCTTCATGTCGTGTGCGGTGGCCAGGACGTGGCCGAGTGGGGGGCGGCGGACCACCCAGCGCACACTGTCACCGGTGACGCGGTAGGTGAGGTTGGAGCGCCCACCCTCGATCAGTTTCCCGTGAAGCTCTCCGTCGACCAGACCAGGTCGCTCCTGCTCCAAGTGGTTCTGTAGTCGGCGCAGGTCGAGGCCGGGGGGATCGGCTGACGTCATGGTGCGCACCTTTCGTGAGAAGCCGTCGGGTGTACCCGCGCCCATCATGCCGACCAGTCGGTATGTCGTCCAGAGGGGCCAGTGCATCCGCCTCTCGGAAACCGGAGTCGAGGGGCCGGCAACGGCAGGCAGGTCACGGGAACTCCCGCGGTTCAAGGCGGCCATGTAAGAGAGCACCGTGACCGCGTCCAGCACCGAGCCGGGCGGTTGTCCGCGCAACTCCGTGTCGGCCCGGCCCGGCCCGGTCCGGATCGGCCGCCAGCCGCCAGCCACTCGCGCGGAGCCGCCGCGGATGCGCCCCCCGGGGTGCCTCACCTGCACCTCGGCCCCACCCACGTACGGGTTCGGGCGCTTGCTTCCCGCCGGGGTGGGCGGTGGGGCGATGTGATCGCCGCTCCGCGTCCAGAACGGTCGCGCACAACGGCCGCGCCCGTCGTTCGGTCGCGGCCGTCTCGAAGAGGAGGGGCTGGTCCCCGCCACCGGCGCCGAGAGCGTTGTGGGGGCACCGGCCGCCGTGGGGGAAACGTTGGCGTTCTGGTGCGAGTCGCGCGGGTGCTTGGCCCACCAAGGGGCGCCGACTCCGACGGGATTCCACCTCATGTCGGCAGGGGTCCCGCGAGGGGGCTCACGGGGATCGGGGGAGCCCTCACGGGGTGGCGCGTAGGTGGTGGGGTGATGGGGGCCCTCAGTGGTCGTCCCAGTGTCCGTCGTGGGCGGCGTGCCGGTGTCCGTCGTGCAGGTAGTCGAGGTGGTCGCCGTGGATGACCGCAGGGTGCCCGCAGTCCTCGCGATGGGTGTGCTCGTGCCCCTCGTGCCTGAGGTGGCCACCGGGCTCGCATTCGTCCCAGTGGCCCTCGTGCTGTCGGTGTAGGTGTCCGTCGTGGGCGTAGTCGACATGATCGCCGTGCGGGACCTGTGGGTGGCCGCAGTCCGGGCCGTGGGCGTGGCGGTGGACGGAGTGTTCCCGATGTTCGACGGTCAAGGAGATCACCTTCCGAGGGCGTGCGGAGCGGCCTCAGCGTAGTGCGAAATAACACAATACCGGGTGATATGTCACACGCATCAAGAAAGACTGATCGTCACGCCATGGGAGACGCTCAAAGGATCAACAGCACTGCCAAGAACGCGAGGGCAAGTACGCACAGGGCCACAAGCCGCGCCGACACCGCATCGAGCGACGGCGGTCGGGCCGTCGACAGCTCGAGAATCCTCCGATGCGCCATCGCCAGGAAGCCGATCCACACCAGCGCGACCAGGCTCACCCCGGCCAGCTCGACGACCGAGCCCGAACCGTGCAGGGTCTGTTTGACTGCCAGCACCGCGACCACCGTGCAGGCCAGCGTGGTGCGGCGCCACGCCAGCCGGGTGCGTTCTGGCTGAAGGCCGGGATCGCGTGCGGACTCCTCACCCGTCGCCGTCACCGGGCGGTCCAGCCCAACACCACCACCACCATCATCATCACCGCGACCACTGCCACCCCGGCGCTCAACAGGGCGGGGAACCGTGACATCGGCAGATCCTGCCCTCGTCGCATCGCACGCTCGCACCGCACCCAGTGGTTCACTGCCCGCAGCGCGCACAACGTGCCGGCCGCGAGCAGCGCGAGTGCCATTGCGATCCGCACCCCCCAGCGCAGGTCGGGAAGGAACTGGTCCACCGCGAACCCGCCACCGACCAGGGCGAGCGCGGTCCTGATCCAGGCGAGGAAGGTCCGCTCGTTGGCCAGCGAGAAACGGTAGTCGGGGGTTTCTCCCTCGCCGCGGATCCGCTGCGGGGCGAACCACAGACGTAGGTCCTTCACGAAGTCGCTCACAGTGCGCAATCTAGATCACCGAGTCCGCCGGCCGGGCCTCGGCCCGGCGGAGGCAGTGCGCTACCGGGCGAACAACAGCCGGTAGGCCTCAAGGCCGTCCGGGACCCACTCCCACTCGCCGATCCGCTGGGCGAGCTCGTCCTGCGTCAAGAAGTCGTACCAGTCGATCTCCTCCGGTTGCGGGGCCACGGGCAGCGCGCAGCGCACCTCGTACACCCACGACCACCAGCTTCCGCCGGCCTGGCCCTGTGAGCCGTCGCCGTCGCCCTCGTACAGGAACTTGAGCAGCCGGGTCGGACTGTCCAGACCGGTGACCCCGAGCTCCTCCTCCGCTTCCCGCAGCGCCGCCGCGTCATAGTCCTCTCCGGCGCCGACCACCCCGCCCACGAACATGTCGTACCGGGAGGGGAACACCAATTTCCCGGGGGTGCGACGGTGGACGAACACCCGCCCCTGGGGGTCTCGCACCAGCACGAAGACGCAACGGTGGCGAAGGCCACTCGCGTAGGCCTCGCCGCGCTTCGCCCTGCCGACCACGCGGTCGGCCTCGTCGACGACGTCCAACAGCTCATCCGCACTCATGGGCCCATCCAATCACCGGATATCGGCTTGGTGGCGCTGTTGACGGGTTACCACGCGGTACGGAGGATCGGTGCCAGGCCGTATCTGCCGCCTTCTGTGAAGCGAGGATGGAAACCATGGCTTTCGACGCTGACGTCATCGTGATCGGGGCCGGGCTCGCGGGCTTGGTGGCCACGGCCGAACTCCTCGACGCGGGCAAACGGGTCATCCTGCTTGACCAGGAACCGGAGCAGTCGTTCGGTGGCCAGGCGCACTGGTCCTTCGGCGGCCTCTTCTTCGTGGACTCCCCCGAACAGCGGCGCCTGCGCATCCGTGACAGCCATGACCTCGCCCTCCAGGACTGGATGGGCAGTGCCGGGTTCGACCGCGACGAGGACCACTGGCCGCGCCGTTGGGCCGAGGCGTACGTGGATTTCGCGGCGGGGGAGAAGCGACCCTGGCTGCACGCCCAGGGGGTGCGGTTCTTCCCGGTGGTGGGTTGGGCGGAACGGGGCGGCTACGACGCGAGGGGGCACGGGAACTCCGTGCCGCGCTTCCACATCACCTGGGGCACCGGGCCGGGCTTGGTCGCGCCCTTCGAACGCCGGGTGCGAGAGGGCGTCGCCCAGGGGCTGGTGCAGTTGAAGTTCCGGCACCGGGTCACCGGGCTCTCGCGCAGTGCAGGGTCACTCGACACGGTCACCGGTGACATTTTGGAGCCCTCGTCGGTCGAACGCGGGGCCGGCAGCAGCCGAGAGGTCACCGGAGCCTTCGAGTATCGCGCCCAAGCCGTGATCCTCGCCTCCGGCGGTATCGGCGGCAACCACGACCTGGTGCGTGCCCACTGGCCGCGGCGGCTCGGCACCCCGCCCGAGAAGCTGCTTTCCGGAGTGCCGGCGCATGTCGACGGACTCCTGCTCGCAGTCGCCGAGTCGGCCGGTGCGCGCCACATCAACAAGGACCGGATGTGGCACTACACCGAGGGCATCGAGAACTGGAACCCCATCTGGGCCAGGCACGGCATCCGCATCCTGCCCGGACCTTCCTCCCTGTGGCTGGACGCCGAGGGCAAGCGCCTGCCCGTGCCGCTCTTTCCCGGGTTCGACACCTTGGGCACGCTCGAACACATCATGCGCTCGGGCCACGGCTACACCTGGTTCGTCCTCAACCAGCGCATCATCGGCAAGGAGTTCGCGCTCTCCGGCTCCGAACAGAACCCCGACCTGACCGGCAGGTCCGTGCGCGAGGTGATCGACCGGGCACGCCAGGACGTCCCCGCCCCGGTCCGTGCCTTCATGGAATACGGCCCCGACTTCGTGGTGGAGAAGGACTTGGGGAGTTTGGTGCGCGGTATGAACGCCTTGACCAAGGAGGCCCTCATCGACGAGACAGCCCTGCGCGAGGAGATCACCGCGCGGGACCGGGAAATCGCCAACCCCTACACCAAGGACCTCCAGGTGACGGCCATCCACGGCGCCCGCAGGTACCTCGGCGACCGACTGATCCGGACCGCCGCACCCCACCGCATCCTGGACCCCGGGGCAGGGCCGCTGATCGCCGTACGGTTGAACATCCTGACCCGCAAGTCGCTGGGCGGGCTGGAGACCGACCTCTCCTCACGGGTGCTCACCGCCGATGGCCGGCCGTTGGCCGGTCTCTACGCGGCGGGCGAGGCAGCCGGGTTCGGCGGTGGCGGTGTTCACGGCTACCGGTCGCTGGAGGGAACCTTCCTCGGCGGCTGCATCTTCTCGGGACGCAACGCCGGGCGAGCGGCTGCCCGCGCCGTCGGCTGAAGCGGGCAACCGTGGCGGGCTGCCTGGTCAGCTAATTCGCCAACCGCCCGCGCATGACGGTCATGAGGGCGTCGTCGTCCGACAGGAGGGTCGGGGCGACCGGCACTTTCAGTGTCTCGCGGTCATGCCGGCAAGGGGTGTGGGCCGCTCGCCGGGGAGTACCGACGCATGGCCCGCGCCCTTCTTGAGGTTGCGCTGCAAGCCGACTTCGCGAGAGGGCTCCCCCTAGTACTGCAACCGCATGTGGGGGTCGTGGCCTCGGCGTTGGTAGTGGCATCGGCGGGCTCGGGCCTGGCTGCGGCGTCGGAAGTGTGACCAGT
>NZ_JBIAGC010000020.1:0-106352 GCF_042869595.1 Streptomyces sp. NPDC006879 | reverse complement strand
ACGCCCGGTTACATTCCGAACCCGGAAGCTAAGCCTTTCAGCGCCGATGGTACTGCAGGGGGGACCCTGTGGGAGAGTAGGACGCCGCCGAACAACCCGCCCTTTTAGCTCAGTCGGTAGAGCGTCTCCATGGTAAGGAGAAGGTCAACGGTTCGATTCCGTTAAAGGGCTCCAGAAAAGAAAAGGCCCCCGCCTTCAGGCGGGGGCCTTTTTGCGTTCGTGGGCGTGCACGCCGATCCGCTGGGACAGCTCTGCGCGCTGCCCGCCACGTGTCCCATGACTGGTGCGGGCCACGACTGGTGCGGGAGCCCTTCGAGAGCTCCCGCACCAGCACCACGGTGGTGGTCAGTCGCTCTCGTGGGGTTCCGGAATGCGCAGCACCAGGATGGCCATATCGTCCGAGGCGGGCTCGGCTGCGAACCGTTCCACGGCGCGCAGCACCCTCGCGGCGACGGCTCCTGCGGTCAGGCCCGTGCAGCCGGTCAGCACGTCGGAGAGGCCGTCGTCCCCCAACATGCGGGTACCCTCACGGCGCTCGGTCACCCCGTCGGTGACGCACAGCAGGACGTCACCCGCGTTCAGGGTCACCGTCTGCTCGTACAGTTCCAGGTCCTCCATGACGCCCAGCAGCGGCTGTGGTTCTGCTGCTGCTTCCACCCGGCCGTCCTGGCTCAGGCGCAGAGGCAGCGGATGACCGGCGCAGACCACCTTGAGGAGGGCGCCGCCGTCCTCCTGGGGCCACAATTCGCCGTAGAGCAGCGTCAGGAAGCGACTGCGGGCGCCTTCGTCGAGGATCGCGGCGTTCAGACGCTCCAGCACGGCCGGGCCGCCCAGGCCCTCACGGGCGAGGAGGCGCAGGGCATGCCGGGCGAGGCCGGTGACGGCCGCCGCCTCCGGACCGGTGCCGCAGACGTCTCCGATCGCGAAGCCGTAACCGCCTCCCCGGAGGGGGAAGACGTCGTAGAAGTCGCCGCCGACCTCGTTGCCCTCGCCTGCGGCCCGGTAGATGACCTCGACCTCGACCCCGGGGATATGAGGGGTGTTGGGGGGCAGCAGGCTGCGCTGGAGGGCCCGACTGATCGCAGTGCGCTCGGAGTAGAGCCGGGCGTTGTCCAGAGCAAGGGCGGCCCGACGGGAGAGGTCCTCGGCGAGCTCCAGGATCTCCTGGCGGAAGTGTTCTTCGGTCGGCTTGCCCAGGGTGAGCATGCCGATCACCCGGTTCCGGGCGACCAGTGGCAGTACTACCGTCTCTCCGCCGGTGACGGCGGCCGTGGACAGTGCCGTGCCGACGCCGGGGGCGTAGCCGCCGGCGGATCCGAGACCAACGCTCCGCATGGAGCTGCGCAGTGCCGAATGGTGGGCGGCTTCGGCCGGAGCCGCCCAGATCCGGGCGCCCGGGGTGGTGACCGGCTCCGGTGGGTTGATGCGTGACAGCAGGGCCTTCAGGCCGTCGATGCGTTCCTCGTCCTCGTGGAGCACGAAGGACAGGTAGGGCTCGGAGGACTGGTCGGCGATCGTGTAGACGGCGCACCAGGTGGCTAGTGTGGGGACGGTCATCTGAGCCATGAGCGCCAGGGTCTGGTCCCGGTCGAGGGTGCCGGCCAGCAGGTCGGAGGCCTCCACCAGGAAGGACAAGGAGCCACGGCGTAGGCGTTCCAGTTCTCCCAGGCGTGCTGATTCCACGGCCAGGGCGATACGGTCCGCGGCGAACTGCAGCCGCAGGGCTTCCTCGTTGGAATAGCGCCCAGGCGTCTCGGCGGCGACGCCGAGCGAGCCCGTCAGGCGACCCTCGACCTTCAGCGGCACCGTGACCGCCGAGCGCATTCCGGTTCCGGTCAGGAGCGGAACAGCCCCGGGCGCGGTGCCGAGATCCTCGTGCACGGCGGGCATGCGGGCCGAGCCGTAGCGGCTGGTGCCGGCCTCCACGGGGACGCGGGCGAACCGCTGGCGGGTGGAGGGTAGCCCGGTGGTGGCCCGCACCTCGAGCTCGGTTTCGTCGTCGGTCGCCAGGAGTAGGAAGGCGGAGTCCGCGTCCAGCATGTCGCGGGCCCGTTCCACCGTGCGCTGGAGCAGACCGTCGAGGTCATCGGGGGCGGGGGATCCGATGAAGACCTCGAAAGGGTCGGCGGCGCGGGTATCGGTCAGTTGGCCGCCCTCGGTGGCGGCGGCGACCCGGACGGGGGTCTGGATCACGGCCCGCTCGTCGTCGCGCACCAACAGGCAGACCGTGGAGGGCTCCCCCTCGGGGTCGCGTACGCGCAGGTGGGAGGCGTAGACGGGGATGACACGGCCGTGGACGCCGCGGATGCCGTAGCTGCCTTCCCAGCGCGAGAGGGTCAGTGCCTCGACGATGCCGGTGCCGGTGCCGGGGGTGTGCGGCCAGGCGGCGATGTCGGTGAGCGGTTTACCCGCGACCTGGTCGGCCGTGTAACCGAAGAGGTGCTCGGCGTCCTCGTTCCAGGAGGTGATGGCGCCCGTCCGGTCGATCTGCACGACAGCCACGCGGACCCTCGCCTCGGCGATCGGGAGCTGCTGCACGGGAACCGCTGGGCCGGCGGAACGGGTGCCGACGGAGCGGGCGGGCAGGGCGAGCTGGAACCAGACCTGTTTGCGGGTGGGGGTGTAGTCCACGCCCCAGCGGCTGGCCATCGCCCCGCAGAGCAGAAGACCGCGGCCACCCTCGTGATCAGGCGGGGCGATGGTGGGCCCGGTCTGCTGAAGGGGGATCTCCCGCTCGGGGTAGCGGTCGGCGACCTCGATCCGGACCGCGTCCTCGGAGCGCAGGCACAGGACCTCGGCATCGGTTCCGGCGTGCACGACGGCATTGGTGACCAGCTCGCTCGTCAGGACCACGGCGTCGTCAATGAGCTCGGTGTAGCCCCAGCCCTGCAGGGTGTCACGGACGAAGGCGCGTGCGGCGGCGACGGAGCGCCCCATGGGTTCGAAGCTGGCAGCCGCGCGGGCGGTGATCACAGCACTCCTCTGTCGCGTCGCGTTGCCCGGCTTCACCATGGACCGTCCCCTCGGCGCCCGGTGCTTCCCGTGCCCCCGCCCGAGCCGGGCGGACCGGGGCGGTTGGACAGTCGTATGCCAGGTTACTTACCTTCACAGTCGGTCCGGAGGCCGCTCGGCTGTGATTCCACCCCGAATGTAAGGGTGGGGGCGGGTGAAACCTCGAAGCGGTGAAGCTGGAAGTGCCGAAGTGTTATGGCCTGGTTCGGCTGGGGTGAAACACTGGGAAGGCTTCCGGAGCGAGCCCGGGCAGTTCAGCGGGAGTACGGTCAACCCTTTCGGGAGGGACACGGTGGAGTCTGGCGTGGCGGCAACGCGGAGGAGCAGTCCGCGTGCGAAAGGCGGACGGTCCCGGCGGAACGGGACGACCGAGGTCGACACGGCAGCGCTCAATCGGTTGCTGACGGCCTTGTTGTCCATGCGGGACGGCAACTTCCGCAAACGGTTGACGGTCTCCGGCGAAGGGGTGATGGCCGAGATCGCCGCCGTGTACAACGAGGTGGCGGATCGCAACCTGCACCTGACGGGTGAAATCGCCCGGGTGCGGCGGGTGGTGGGCCGCGAGGGCAAGCTGAGCGAGCGCCTGGAGACGGGGGCCTGCGAGGGTTCCTGGGCCTCTGCGATCGATGCTTCGAACGCCTTGGTGGACGATCTGGCGCGGCCGGTGTCCGAGGTCGGGCGGGTGTTGGCGGCGGTCGCCGAGGGCGATCTCGAACAGCGCATGGAACTACGGACGACGACGGCGACGGAGGGCCCCGGGCATCCGTTGCGCGGGGAGTTCCTGAAGGTCGGCCGGACCGTCAACAACCTCGTCGACCAGCTCTCGGCCTTCACTGACGAGGTCACCCGGGTGGCGTTGGAGGTCGGCACCGAGGGCAAACTGGGCGGCCAGGCCCAGGTGCGAGGAATGTCCGGTTCGTGGAAGGATCTCACGGATTCCGTCAACACCATGGCGTACCGACTCACCGCACAGGTACGTGACATTGCTCTCGTCACCACGGCGGTCGCCAAGGGAGACCTCTCGCGCAAGGTCACCGTGCACGTGGCCGGCGAGATGCTCCAGTTGAAGAACACCGTGAACACCATGGTGGACCAGCTGTCCTCCTTCTCCTCCGAGGTCACGCGGGTGGCCCGTGAGGTGGGCACGGAGGGCGAACTCGGTGGTCAAGCCAGAGTGCCCGGTGTCGCCGGGGTGTGGAAGGACCTCACGGACTCCGTCAACACCATGGCGGGCAACCTCACCGCGCAGGTGCGTGGGATCGCGCAGGTGACCACGGCGGTCGCGAACGGAGACCTGTCGCAGAAGGTCACGGTCAGCGCCCGCGGCGAGGTGGCCCAGCTGGCCGAAACGATCAACCAGATGACGGAGACGCTGCGCACCTTCGCCGACGAGGTGACCCGGGTCGCGAGCGAGGTCGGGGCGAAGGGCCTGCTGGGTGGTCAGGCGCAGGTGCCGGGAGCGGCGGGCACCTGGAAGGACCTCACCGACTCCGTCAACACGGTGTTCCGGAACCTCACGACGCAGGTGCGGGACATCGCCCAGGTGACGACGGCGGTCGCCAACGGCGACCTGTCTCAGAAGGTCACGGTCGACGTGGCTGGCGAGATGCTGGAGCTGAAGAACACCGTCAACACGATGGTGGACCAGCTCCAGTCCTTCGGTGCCGAAGTGACCCGGGTGGCCCGGGAGATCGGTGTCGAGGGCGAGCTCGGTGGTCAGGCGCAGGTGCCGGGAGCGGCGGGCACCTGGAAGGACCTCACCGACTCCGTCAACACCGCATTCCGCAACCTCACCGGCCAGGTACGCAACATCGCCCAGGTGACGACGGCGGTCGCCAACGGCGACCTGTCGCAGAAGGTCACGGTCGACGTCTCCGGCGAGATGCTCCAGTTGAAGAACACCGTGAACACCATGGTGGACCAGCTGTCCTCGTTCGCCGACCAGGTGACCCGGATGGCGAGGGACGTGGGTACCGAGGGCCGGCTCGGTGGCCAGGCCCGGGTGGACGGCGTGTCCGGAACCTGGCGGGAGTTGACGGACTCCGTCAACTTCATGGCCGGGAACTTGACCTCGCAGGTCCGCCAGATCGCTCAGGTGACCACGGCGGTGGCGCGTGGTGACCTGTCGCAGAAGATCGACGTGGACGCCCGGGGCGAGATCCTGGAGCTGAAGAACACCATCAACACGATGGTGGACCAGCTCTCCGCCTTCGCCGAGCAGGTGACGAGGGTGGCCCGCGAGGTGGGTACCGACGGCAGGCTGGGCGGTCAGGCGCAGGTACCGGGTGTGGCCGGCGTCTGGCGGGACCTCACCGACTCGGTGAACGGTATGGCGGGCAACCTCACCGCTCAGGTCCGCAACATCGCGCAGGTCGCCACGGCGGTGGCGCGTGGTGACCTGTCGCAGAAGATCGACGTGGACGCTCGGGGCGAGATCCTGGAGCTGAAGAACACCCTGAACACCATGGTGGACCAGCTCTCCTCGTTCGCCGAGCAGGTGACGAGGGTGGCCCGTGAAGTGGGCACGGAGGGTATCCTCGGCGGCCAGGCTGAGGTCAAGGGCGTGTCCGGCACCTGGAAGGACCTCACCCAGTCCGTCAACTTCATGGCGAACAACCTGACGATGCAGGTGCGCAACATCGCCGAGGTGACCACGGCGGTCGCCAAGGGCGATCTGTCGAAGAAGATCACTGTCGACGCGAAGGGCGAGATCCTCGAACTCGTCACGACCGTGAACACGATGGTGGACCAGCTCTCCTCGTTCGCCGAGCAGGTGACGAGGGTGGCTCGCGAGGTGGGCACCGAGGGCATCCTCGGCGGCCAGGCCCGGGTCCGTGGGGTCACCGGGATCTGGAAGGACCTCAGCGACAACGTCAACCTGATGGCCAACAACTTGACCATGCAGGTGCGCAACATCTCCCAGGTCTCCGCGGCCGTGGCCAACGGCGATCTCACCAAGAAGGTGACCGTGGAGGCGCGCGGCGAGGTCGCCGCGCTCGCGGACACCGTCAACACCATGGTGACTACCCTGTCCTCGTTCGCCGATGAGGTCACCCGGGTCGCCCGCGAGGTGGGCACCGAGGGCGAGCTGGGCGGCCAGGCGCACGTGCCGGGAGTCTCCGGGACCTGGAAGGACCTCACCGAGTCGGTGAACTCCATGGCCTCGAACCTGACCGGACAGGTCCGCCAGATCGCCATGGTCACCACCGCCATCGCCAAGGGCGATATGACCAAGAAGATCGACATCGACGCCCGGGGCGAGATCCTGGAGCTCAAGACGACGATCAACACGATGGTGGACCAGCTCTCCTCGTTCGCCGACCAGGTGACCCGGGTCGCGCGCGAGGTGGGCACGGAGGGCATCCTCGGCGGCCAGGCCCGAGTACGTGACGTGGACGGCACCTGGCGGGACCTGACGGAGTCCGTCAACGAGATGGCCGGTAACCTCACCCGTCAGGTCCGTGCCATCGCGGCGGTGGCGACCGCGGTGACCCGCGGAGACCTCAACCTGAAGATCGACGTGGATGCCTCGGGTGAGATCCAGGTACTCCAGGACAACATCAACACGATGATCGCGAACCTCCGCGACACCACCCTCGCCAACAAGGAACAGGACTGGCTCAAGGGCAACCTCGCCCGGATCTCCGGCCTGATGCAGGGCCGAAGGGACCTGGAGGACGTGGCGTCACTCATCATGAGCGAGCTGACTCCGGTGGTCTCCGCCCAGCACGGTGCGTTCTACCTCGCCGTTCCTTCGGGAGGTTCCACCGACATCGGCACCGAGGGCGGCACGGACGGCTCCTACGTGCTGCGGATGCGCGGGAGTTACGCCTACGCCGGCAGCGCGATGCCCACTTCCTTCCGACCGGGAGAGGGTCTGATCGGCACGGTCGCAGAGGAGAAGCGGTCCATCCTGGTGGAGAACACCCCGCCCGGGTATCTCAAGATCGCCTCAGGGCTCGGCGAGGCACCGCCGGCGCACGTGATCGTGTTGCCGGTGCTCTTCGAGGGCAAGACGCTCGGTGTGATCGAGCTCGCCTCCTTCCACCCCTTCACCCAGATCCAGAAGGACTTCCTCAGCCAGATCGCCGATCTGATCGCCACCAGCGTCAACACCATCAGCGTCAACTCCAAGACCGAGGTGCTCCTCAAGCAGTCCCAAGAGCTGACCGAGCAGCTGCGCGAGCGGTCGGCGGAGTTGGAGAACAGGCAGAGCGCCCTGGAGGCGTCCAACACCGAACTGGAGGAGAAGGCCGAGCTGTTGGCGCAACAGAACCGGGACATCGAGGTGAAGAACACCGAGATCGAGGAGGCCCGGCAGGTTCTGGAGGAGCGGGCCGAGCAGTTGGCGGTCTCGATGCGCTACAAGTCGGAGTTCCTTGCGAACATGTCGCACGAGCTGCGCACCCCGCTGAACTCGCTGCTGATCCTCGCCAAGCTGCTCGCTGACAACGCGGAGGGCAACCTCTCGCCGAAGCAGGTGGAGTTCGCCGACACCATCCACGGAGCTGGTTCGGACCTGCTCCAGTTGATCAACGACATCCTGGACCTATCCAAGGTCGAGGCCGGCAAGATGGACGTCAGCCCCACCAGGATCGCCCTGGTCCAGCTGGTGGACTACGTGGAGGCCACCTTCCGCCCGCTGACGGCGGAGAAGGGCCTGGACTTCTCCGTCCGGGTCTCGCCGGAGCTCCCGGCCACCCTGCACACGGACGAGCAGCGGTTGCTCCAGGTGCTGCGCAACCTGCTGTCGAACGCGGTGAAGTTCACCGACAGTGGTGCGGTGGAGCTCGTGATCCGGCTCGCCGGCGCCGATGTGCCCGGGGCGATCCGTGAGCAGTTGTTGGAGGCGGGTTCGCTGCGGGAGGCGGACGCCGACCTGATCGCCTTCTCGGTGACGGACACCGGCATCGGAATCGCCGCCAGCAAGATGTTGGTCATCTTCGAGGCGTTCAAGCAGGCGGACGGGACGACGAGCCGCAAGTACGGTGGCACCGGGCTGGGGCTGTCCATCAGCCGGGAGATCGCCAGGCTGTTGGGCGGTGAGATCCACGCCGCCAGCGAGCCCGGCCGTGGCTCCACGTTCACCTTGTACCTGCCGCTCCACCCCAGCGAACTGCCGCCGCAGGGCTACCCGCACCCGGTCGGGCCGGGCCGGGCGGAGGGTCTGCGTTCGCTGCGCGGCCCGCTACCACCGTCCGCGTCCACCCCGCTGCCGCAGATCGAGGTGTCGGCGCCAGTGGAGGAGCATTCCGGCCAGGGGCCGGCCTCCTTGATGCGACGCCGGCGCAAGGCGGTCGGGCGGCCACAGACGCCGCCGGCGCTGCCCGGCCAGCCCACGGCGGCGCAGCCCGGCCCCTCAGGTGAGGAGTTCTGGGCCGCGGGCGCCGAGCAGCCGCCCGCGGAGTCGCCGCGGTCGTACGGCTTCCACGGCGAGAAGGTACTGATCGTCGACGACGACATCCGTAACGTGTTCGCTCTCACCTCGGTGCTGGAGCAGCACGGCCTGGCGGTGTTGTACGCGGAGAACGGACGCGAGGGCATCGAAGTCCTTGAGCAGCACGACGATGTGACGGTCGTACTGATGGACATCATGATGCCCGAGATGGACGGGTACGCCACGACCACCGCGATCCGGCGGATGCCGCAGTTCACCGGGTTGCCGATCATTGCTCTGACGGCGAAGGCGATGAAGGGAGACCGAGAGAAGGCCATTGACTCGGGAGCTTCCGACTACGTGACCAAGCCGGTGGATCCTGATCACTTGCTGTCGGTGATGGAGCAGTGGATGCGCGCGCGCTGACCGTTCAGGGGAACCTTCTGGGTAGCGGCTCCGTTTCTGATATGTGCACAGTGACATCTCGGTGACAGGGTGTGGCGACCTCTGCGGTGCGGCTACGATGACCGGCACAAGGACGGGCGACGCAAGGGAGTCGTCCCCTGGGGCGGCGCCCGGTGTACTTCCGGGGCGAGGAGGACGGGCCATGGTGCAGAAGGCCAAGATCCTCCTGGTCGATGACCGGCCGGAGAATCTGCTGGCGCTGGAGGCCATCCTCTCTGCGCTGGATCAGACACTGGTTCGGGCATCGTCAGGGGAGGAAGCGCTCAAGGCGCTGCTCACGGACGATTTCGCAGTCATTCTGCTGGACGTCCAAATGCCGGGAATGGACGGCTTCGAGACCGCTGCGCACATCAAGCGGCGGGAGCGGACCCGCGATATCCCGATCATCTTCCTCACCGCGATCAACCACGGTCCGCACCACACCTTCCGGGGCTACGCGGCGGGGGCGGTCGACTACATCTCCAAGCCCTTCGATCCGTGGGTGCTTCGGGCGAAGGTCTCGGTCTTCGTCGACCTCTACATGAAGAACTGCCAACTGCGCGAACAAGCCGCACTGCTCCGGCTTCAGCTCGACGGTGGGCAGCACCACGGGGCCGGGGGGTCGAAGGAGCCCGCAGGGTTGCTGGCCGAGCTCTCGGCCCGACTCGCCGCGGTGGAGGAACAGGCCGAAGCGCTTTCCAAACAGCTCGACGACGACGCGGCCGACCCGGCGGCTGTCGCCACCGCGGCCCATCTGGAGCGCAAACTCACCGGCCTGCGCAGAGCACTGGACGCGTTGGAGCCCGGTACCGGCGGCGGTGCGCCCACCGTGCCTGCCCACGGATGACTCTGAGGCAGGGTCAGGCAGCACCCCGTCAGCCGTATTGTGCCGGCGACACGATCGGGTGAAGAGGTGGGCACACGTGTGCCTTGCGCCTCGCGCAGGTAACCTCGCTCCATGGCTTCCAGTACGTCCGGCAAGGGTTCCCAGGGCACGGCGGGCGCCGCGAAGCCCCGCGCCAGCCGTACCGCGGCGGTGGCCAAGAAGGCCGCGCCCGCACGAAAGCCGCCCGCCAAGAAGGCCGCAGCCAGTTCCCGCGGGCCCGCACGGAAGACCCCCGCCAAGAAGGCCGCGCCCGCCAGGCAAGCTCCGTCCCCCACCGGGGGAGTGGTCCGTCTGGTCCGCGCACTGTGGCTGGGGTTGGCCCATGCGGTGGGCGCCGGCTTCCGCGGCATCGGCCACAGCGCGAGGAACCTGGACCCGGCGCACCGGAAGGACGGGTTGGCCCTGCTGCTGCTCGGCCTCGCCCTGATCACCGCCGCCGGTACCTGGTCCAATCTCCGAGGCCCGGTCGGAGACCTGGTCACGATGCTGGTCACCGGGGCTTTCGGCCGCCTCGACCTGCTGGTGCCGATACTGCTAGGGGTCATGGCGGTGAGGATCATCCGCCACCCCGAGCAGACCGACGCCAACGGCCGGATCGGCATTGGGCTGTCCGCTCTCGTGGTCGGTGTGCTCGGACAGGTCCACATCGCTTGCGGTGCACCGGGCCGTGGTGAGGGAACCACCGCGATGCAGGACGCCGGCGGGCTGATCGGCTGGGCTGCCTCCAAGCCGCTCATCTTCACCATGGGCGCGGCCCTGGCGGTGCCGTTGCTGGTGCTGTTGACGGTCTTCGGTCTGCTCGTGGTCACCGCCACCCCCGTCAATGCCGTGCCGCAACGGCTGCGGGAGCTGGGAGTCCGCCTCGGCGTGCTCGCCCCGGCGGACCGGTACGCGGCCGAGGAGGGTGAGGAGCAGGACGCCCCGGAGTGGGGGGCCGCCCATGCCCCGGAGCACCGGCGGCCCGGCCCGCGCCGCCGCTCGGTCGCTGCCGAGCCCGGACAGGAACTGGCCGAGGAGGAGGCGCTCAACCGGCGGCGGGTCCGCCGGGCCCCCGTTCAGCCGGCGTCGAACCGCTCCATGGACGCGGTGGACGTCGCGGCGGCTGCCGCCGCCGCGCTGGACGGAGCAGTGCTCGGCGGGCTTCCACCGTCCCCGGTGGTCGCCGACCTCACCCATGGTGTTGAACGCACCGCGCAGGTGCCCACTCCACAGCCGCCAACGACGCCACTGCCCTCTGCACGGGGGGCGCAGCCCTCCACGGCGGTGCCGGACCTGACCAAGGCGGCGCCCGAGGCGCCGAACACACTGCCGCCGCGGGCCGAACAGCTGAAGCTGGCCGGCGACATCACCTACGCCCTGCCCTCCTTGGACCTGTTGGAGCGCGGTGGCCCGGGCAAGACCCGGAGCGCCGCCAACGACGCCGTGGTCGCCTCCCTCACCACGGTCTTCAGCGAGTTCAAGGTGGACGCGCGCGTCACCGGTTTCACCCGGGGGCCGACCGTCACCCGCTACGAGGTGGAACTCGGCCCGGCGGTGAAGGTCGAACGGATCACGGCCCTGACCAAGAACATCGCCTATGCGGTGGCCAGCCCGGACGTCCGGATCATCAGCCCGATCCCGGGCAAGTCCGCGGTCGGCATCGAGATCCCCAACACCGATCGCGAGATGGTCAACCTCGGTGACGTGCTCCGCCTCGCGGACGCGGCCGAGGACGACCACCCGATGCTGGTGGCGCTCGGCAAGGACGTGGAGGGCGGCTATGTGATGGCCAACCTCGCCAAGATGCCGCACGTCCTGGTGGCCGGCGCCACCGGATCCGGAAAGTCCTCCTGCATCAACTGCCTGATCACCTCGATCATGGTCCGGGCGACGCCCGAGGACGTGCGGATGGTGCTGGTCGACCCCAAGCGGGTCGAGCTCACCGCGTACGAAGGCATCCCGCACCTGATCACCCCCATCATCACCAACCCCAAACGGGCCGCCGAGGCGCTCCAATGGGTGGTGCGTGAGATGGACCTGCGCTACGACGATCTGGCGGCCTTCGGCTTCCGACACATCGACGACTTCAACGAGGCGATCCGGGCCGGCAAGGTGAAGCTGCCGGAGGGCAGTGAGCGCGAGCTCCAGCCCTACCCCTATCTGTTGGTCATCGTCGACGAGCTCGCTGACCTGATGATGGTGGCCCCGCGTGACGTGGAAGACGCCATCGTGCGCATCACACAGCTCGCCCGCGCCGCCGGCATCCACTTGGTGCTCGCCACCCAGCGGCCCTCCGTCGACGTGGTGACGGGTCTGATCAAGGCCAATGTTCCGTCGCGGCTGGCGTTCGCCACCTCCTCCCTCGCTGACAGCCGGGTCATCCTTGATCAGCCGGGTGCCGAGAAGCTCATCGGTAAGGGCGATGGCCTCTTCCTGCCCATGGGAGCCAACAAGCCTACCCGCATGCAGGGCGCCTTCGTCACCGAGGCCGAGGTCGCCGGCGTCGTCCAACACTGCAAGGACCAGATGGCTCCGGTCTTCCGTGAGGACGTCGTCCTCGGGCAGAAGCAGAAGAGGGAGGTCGACGAGGAGATCGGCGACGATCTCGACCTCCTGTGTCAGGCGGCCGAACTGGTCGTCACCACCCAGTTCGGGTCCACCTCGATGCTCCAGCGCAAGTTGAGGGTGGGTTTCGCCAAGGCCGGTCGTCTGATGGACCTGATGGAGTCTCGGGGAGTCGTGGGTCCGAGCGAGGGGTCGAAGGCACGGGACGTGCTTGTCAAGCCCGACGAGCTGGACGGCGTCCTGGCCGTGATCCGAGGCGAGACCGAGCCGTAACAGAACGGCGTACAACCGTTTCCGCTGGCCGTGCGTCAAGTTGGGGGGAGAGGGCGGTGTTGTCGGCATCGGGGCAACGAAGCCATACCGATGGCCTACAAAGACCACCCTCCCGGTTGCTCACCCCTTTCGTAACCCCCCTAGACTGGACATCCAGCAGGTGGCTACACGCTCGAAAGGCGCCCACGTGTCCATCGGCAACGCCAACTCCCCTGAAGAAGAACGGCCTTCGACAGACGACCGGCCGTCAATCGGCCACGTCCTGAAGCAGGCCCGGATCCGTGCCGGACTGACCGTCGACGAGGTCAGCGGCACGACTCGCGTGCGCATCCCCATCGTGCACGCGATCGAGCAGGACGACTTCTCGCGGTGCGGAGGCGATGTCTACGCCCGCGGGCACGTCCGGACGCTCGCCCGCGCCGTGGGCCTCGACCCCGAGGAGCTCGTCGAGCGGTTCGACGCGGACCACGGCGGTCGCCCCGCCCCCACCTCGGCTGCACCCATGTTCGAAGCGGAGCGGATTCGTCCCGAACGGCGAAATCCGAACTGGACCGCGGCCATGGTCGCGGCGATCGTCGCGGTCATCGGTTTCGTCGGCTTCACCCTCCTGGGCGGAACCGACGCGGACCGCGCGCAGCCGGTGGCCGAAGGCTCCGCCTCGCCGCAGCCTGCCGCCCCCAAGCCCAGCGCCAAGCCGGTCGCGCCAGCGGCCGAGAAGCCGGACCCCTCGGACAGCGCCATCGCTGCCGCACCGCGTGACCTGGTCACGGTCAAGCTCACCGCCGACGGCGGCGAGAGCTGGATCTCGGCGAAGGACCACAACGGTCGGCTGCTCTTCGACGGCACACTCCAAGAGGGCGACTCCAAGACGTTCACCGACAAGGAGTCCATCGACCTGGTTCTCGGCAATGCGGGAGCCGTTCAGCTGTTCGTGAACGGTCAGCAGATCAAGGACGAGTTCCAGCCCGGTCAGGTGGAACGCCTGACCTACACCAAGGACGATCCCCAGCCGGAAGAGGACGCAGCGCAGGCCGGCTGACCAGCACCACCCCGCTCCCCGGAAGGCGCCGTCGCCGACCGGGGAGCGTCGTCGTCTTCAGGGGCTGGGGACGCGCGGACAGGGCCCGCGTCGGAACGAAGTAGTCTTGAGTCCATGCCCGAACGCCGTACCGTCGCCCTTGTCACTCTTGGCTGCGCCCGCAACGAGGTGGACTCGGAGGAGCTCGCAGGCCGCTTGGCAGCGGACGGCTGGGAGCTCGTCCAAGACGCCTCCGATGCGGACGTGGCCGTCGTCAACACCTGTGGTTTCGTCGAAGCCGCCAAAAAGGACTCCGTAGACGCCCTGCTGGAGGCCAATGATCTCAAGGATCAGGGCCGCACCCAGGCCGTCGTCGCCGTCGGCTGCATGGCCGAGCGATACGGCAAGGAGCTGGCGCAAGCGCTGCCTGAGGCCGACGGCGTCCTCGGATTCGATGACTACGCGGACATCTCAGACCGCCTCCAGACCATCCTCAACGGTGGTATTCACGCCTCGCACACCCCGCGTGACCGCCGTAAGCTGCTGCCGATCAGCCCGGCCGAGCGCCAGGGCGCGCCCGAGGTGGCGCTGCCCGGCCACGCCCAGGACACCGAGCCCGCCGACCTGCCCGAGGGGATCGCCCCCGCGTCGGGTCCGCGTGCGCCGCTCCGGCGTCGCCTGGACACCAGCCCGGTGGCTTCGGTGAAGCTCGCCTCCGGGTGCGACCGCCGCTGCTCCTTCTGCGCTATCCCGTCCTTCCGTGGCTCCTTCATCTCGCGCCGTCCCAGCGACGTGCTGGGCGAGACCCGCTGGCTGGCCGAGCAGGGCGTCAAAGAGATCATGCTGGTCTCCGAGAACAACACCTCCTACGGCAAGGACCTCGGAGACATCCGGCTGCTGGAGACCCTGCTGCCGGAGCTCGCCGACGTCGACGGCATCGAGCGGATCCGCGTCAGCTACCTTCAGCCCGCGGAGATGCGGCCCGGGCTGATCGACGTGTTGACCGCCACCCCGAAGGTCGCGCCCTATTTCGACCTTTCCTTCCAGCACTCGGCTCCGGACGTCCTGCGCGCCATGCGCCGCTTCGGAGACACCGAACGCTTCCTGGAACTGCTTGCGACAATTCGCTCCAAAGCACCTCAGGCCGGCATCCGCTCCAATTTCATCGTGGGCTTCCCCGGTGAGCGGGAGTCGGACTTCGCCGAACTGGAGCGATTCCTCACCGGTGCCCGACTCGACGCGATCGGCGTCTTCGGCTATTCCGACGAGGAGGGCACCGAAGCGGTCACCTACGAGGACAAGCTCCACGAGGACGTGATCGCCGAGCGGCTGGCCCACATGCAGCGGCTGGCGGAGGAGCTCACCTCGCAGCGGGCGGAGGAACGGATCGGCGAGAGCGTGGAGGTCCTCGTCGAATCGGTGGAGGTCATCGACGAGGACGCCGATGGTGCCACCGGTCGCGCCGCTCACCAGGCCCCCGAGACCGACGGTCAGGTCCTGTTCACGACCAGCGAGGGGCTGGTTGCTGGCCGTATGGTCCTGGCGAAGGTCGTCGGGAGCTTGGGGGTCGACCTCGTCGCCGAGCCCCTGGACGCCGGCCTCGACGTCGACCGAGTCTCCGAGGAGGCGACCGGATGACCGGAGTCCCGGCATCAGCGGCGGGTGGTACCGGCGCGGCGCCGGCGCCCGGCGGCAAGCTGGGGGCTGCGGCCGTCAATCAGGCCAGCCTGTGGAACATCGCCAACATCTTGACCATGGTGCGGCTCGCACTCGTCCCGGGTTTCGTCCTGCTGCTCCTGGCTGACGGCGGGTACGACCCGGCCTGGCGGGCGCTTGCCTGGGCGGCTTTCGCGGTAGCCATGATCACCGATGTCTTCGACGGTCATCTTGCCCGGACCTACAACCTGGTGACGGACTTCGGGAAGATCGCCGACCCCATCGCAGACAAGGCGATCATGGGGGCGGCCCTCATCTGTCTCTCCTGGCTCGGTGATCTCCCCTGGTGGGTGACCGGTGTGATCTTGGGCCGTGAGCTCGGGATCACCCTCATGCGGTTCTGGGTGATCCGCTACGGAGTCATCCCGGCCAGCCGCGGCGGCAAGATGAAGACCTTGGCGCAGGGCACCGCGGTTGGCATGTATGTGCTGGCCCTGACCGGACCGCTGGCCACCTTCCGCTTCTGGGTGATGGCTGTGGCTGTGGCGCTCACCGTGGTGACAGCACTCGACTACGTGCGCCAGGCCGTTGTGCTGCGGCGTCAGGGGCTGGCGCGGGAACACGGCGAACAGCCCACTCGGGCTTGAAGGTGAGTCGAGACCGGCATGAGCGGTAACTCCACGGTAATTGGGGGTGAGGAGGCCGCGGCAGGGCGCACGGGCGCACGGACCGGCGTGGACCTGGCCGCGGACATCCTCTCGGTGCTTGCGGAGCGTGACGAGACGCTCGCGGTGGCGGAGTCCTTGACCGGCGGGCTGGTGGCCGCCGAGCTGACTTCGGTGGCCGGAGCCTCACGGGTCTTCCTGGGGTCCGTCACGGCGTACGCCACGGAGGTCAAACGGAACCTCCTACGCGTGAACGGAGAGCTGCTCACCCACCACGGTGCGGTGAACGCCGAGGTGGCAGCCGAGATGGCCGAGGGGGTGCGACGCCTGTTCGGCGCTCACTGGGCGCTCGCGACCACTGGAGTCGCCGGCCCGGAGCCCCAGGACGGGCAGCCCGTCGGCACCGTGTACATCGCCGTCGCGTGGCCTGGTGGCGGGAAAACGGCCCCCTTGAGATTGAACGGGAGCCGCGCGGACATCCGTATGGAGAGTGCACGCACGGTACTCGCACTCCTCCTCGGCGAACTCGCCGGGAATGCGCGGGCACAGGATACGGAACGGAACGGGGGGGTTTGATGTTTGCAGCCCTGAGTGAACACGACATCGCTCCCCGCACGGCCGCGGCGCAAGGCGGTACGGTGGGGCGTGAAGGATGCGGCTTTACGGACCGAGGAGGGAGCCACCGATGATTTTGCTCCGTCGCCTGCTTGGTGACGTGCTGCGTCGGCAGCGCCAGCGCCAGGGCCGTACTCTGCGCGAAGTCTCCTCCTCCGCCCGGGTTTCTCTCGGCTATCTCTCCGAGGTGGAGCGGGGGCAGAAGGAGGCTTCCTCCGAACTGCTCTCCGCGATCTGCGACGCGCTCGACGTACGGATGTCCGAGCTGATGCGCGAAGTCAGTGACGAGTTGTCGCTCGCCGAGCTGGCCCAGTCGGCTGCGGCAAGCGATCCGGTGCCGGCGCCGGTGCGCCCGATGCTCAATTCGGTGTCCGTGACTTCCGTCACGGGCGGCCCCACCGAGCGGGTGACCATCAAGACGCCACAGGAAGCGGTGAACGTCGTAGCCGCGTAACGGCTACTCATGCGGCGCACGGCCGCGCGAGGGAGTCATGCCCCGACCGGTGCGATGGGTGCCGGTGCGGGGCTTTCGGCTATTCGCCTCGGGGATGCGGCCATCGGACCGATGCGCCAGACTTGCCAAAGTGTCTGCCCCGGTGGCCAGGGTGATGCTGCGGGCGCCAGTAGGGGTGGCACATCGCAAGGCGGAGGGGCGTCTGGTGCCCCGGGCGAGGGAGGCCGAGCATGCCATGGAGTCGCTCGGTGGAACGGATGCACAGGCCCCTGCGGTGGGCGCTGGTGCTCTTCGGCGCTTCCTTGTGGTGGTGGGCGGCCCTACGCCTGGTGGCGGCGCCGGGCCGGGCGGGGACGTTCGAATGCGCCGTGGCTCTCGGTGGCTGGGGGATCAGCCTGCTTCCCGTGCACGCCGTACCCGCCGCGATGGCGGCGCGGGCCCGCGCTCGCGTCAGCCCCGGCAGCCCGGAGGGTTGAGCAGGCCCGTGCGGTGCTGGCGGTTCACCAAGGCATGGTGACACCTCCATTGGGGCGGAGTACCTGCCCCGTCATGAACGACGAGGCGTCGCTTGCCAGGTACAGCACTGCCTGGGCGACGTCCTCGACCTCTCCGACCCGGCGCAGTGGTGATCGCTGCGCCATGGAGGCCTCGGCCGCTCGCTGTGCCTCGCTCCCGTGGCGCTCGGTCATGGGGGTGCGTATCCATCCCGGAGCCACCGCGTTCACCCGTAGCCCTAGCGGGCCGGTCTCGGTGGCCAGGGTCTTGGTGAGCTGGACCACGGCGGCCTTGGCGGCGCCGTAACACAGCAACCCCGGGTGTGCCGTGTCGATCGCCCCGGATGCCATGGTGATGATGCTGCCGGGACGTTGGCTGGCGATCATGGCGCGCGCGGACTCCTGGCAGGTGAACAGCACGCCCTTGAAGTTCACGGACAGCACACGGTCCACGTCCTCCTCGCGGGTTTCCAGGACCGTTGCGGAATGCATGATCCCGGCGATAGCGGCGGCGATGTCCAACCCGCCGGAGAGACGGACCGCGGCCTTGACGGCGTCCCGTACCTGTCGGTGCTCGGTGACGTCGAGGCGATGTCCGTGGGCCGTGCCGCCGCCCTCGACGATATGGGCCACGGTGTCCTCAAGCCCCTTCCCGTGGAGGTCCGCACAGTGGACGGTGGCACCCGAACGGGCGAGGAGGGTCGCGCAGGCGCGCCCGATGCCGCTGGCGGCGCCGGTGACGAACGCGGCTCGGCCCGTGAGGTCGTACGGCTCGGGGAGCATGCGGGGACGGTAGGGCCACACTGACGGTACGTCAACTAGCGGGTGGGGCCGGACTGGCAACGGGGGCACCAATAGGCCGGACGATCCTGCTGCCGCCCGCTCCGGATCGTCGTCCCGCATCGCCAACACGCCTGGTTGGCACGCCCGTACACGAAGAGGCCACGTCCCGGACGGCGGCTGCCCGTGGTGGTACGGGCGGAAGGGCGAGTCCGGTTGGCTACCAGGAGGCGTTGGGCGGTCACCACCAGCCGGCGCACCGTCGACACGGGGAGGTCACCCACTGGACGCCAGGGCGTCACCCCTGCCATGAAACACAACTCCGCCTTGTACACGTTGCCAAGGCCCGCCAGCTTGCGCTGATCGAGTAGGGCTTCCCCCAGCGGACAGCTCGGATCGGCCAGAAGATGTGCTACCGCGAGGTCCGCGTCCCAGTCGGGCCCGAGGAGATCGGGACCGAGATGCCCGAGCACCCGCCCCTCTTCGGTGGTGCGCAACAGCTCCAACACCGGCAGACGGTAACCGACCGCTGTGTGCGCGGCGCAGCCCAGCACCGCCCGGATCTCGTGTGCGGGTCCACCACGCCACTTCTCGCCGGAGTCGAAGACGCGCCAGGCGCCGTCCATCCTCAGATGGCTGTGGAGAGTCAGCCCGCCCTCGATGCGGGCGAGGAGGTGCTTGCCGCGCGGAACGACCTCCCACACCCGTCGACCGGTGAGGTCGACCGTCGCCAGTCTGGGCACCCGCAGGTCGCTGCGGACGAGCACCGCTCCGGCGAGAGCGTGGTTGAGGCGAGTGGCCGCGTGCCAGACGGTGTCTCCTTCGGGCATACCACCATTGTCGCCGCCGAGGTCAGGGACGCAGCCTCAGCCCACGAGGGGTCGGATGGAAGCCCGCCGACTCCAGCACCCGGCCCAGGGGGGAGGTCAGTGCTGCCGTGCCATTGGTCCGCTCCACCGTGAGGGCTCCCACGGCACCGACGCGCGCCGCGGACGCGAGTGCCTCTGCCGCAGCCAACAGGCCCGGATCCTCGGCACCTGCCCAAGCCAGCAGGGTCTTGCCGCCCCGCTCCAGGTACAGGGACAACTCGCCGTCGACGAGGACGACCAAGGCCCCCGCCTTGCGGCCCGGTTTGTGGCCGGCGCCCGAAGGCGGCTCCGGCCACGCTAGGGCGGCCCCGTAGACGTTCGCCGGATCGGCTGCGGCCAGGACCACCGTCTCCGGACCGCCACGCAGCTGCGCCCGCTCGCGTGCCCCGGCCGCCGCCCGCAGCCGGTCCACCGCCCCGTCCATCGCGAACTGGGCGGCACCGAGGCCTTCGACGACGTAGCCACGCCTGGCCTGACCACTGTCCTCGAAGGCTGACAGAACGCGGTACACGGCCGAGAAGCCTCCCGCCACACCCTCTGCGGCCACCGCGCCACGGGTCACGACGCCGTGGCGGTCGAGGAGGGTGCGGGCCAGAGCGTGAGCCCGCGGGGTCGGGTCCGGCTCGATGGGCGGGAGCAGCGACCAACGGCCCGACACGGTGGGCGGCCCGGAACGGGAGGCCGGCCGTGCCGCAGCGTTGAGTGATCCGTAGCGACCACGGGGCACGGTGCGCTTGGCGCGGTGTGCGGTCGAGCCAGCAGTGCGACCGGAGCCGAGCAGGGAACGCAGGGGCGCAAGGGTGTCGTTGGTCAGGCGGCCGGACCAGGCCAAGTCCCAGATCGTGTCGGCGAGCTGAGGGTCAGTGGCCTCGGGGTGGGCCAAGCGCACTCGATCCGCGATCTGGCGGAAGAAGAGCCCGTAGCCGGGGGAGAGCGCCTCCACAACCGCCCGGTGCAGCGGGCCGAGCTCCAGCGGCTGCGGCGGCGGTAGCAGAAGCGGCGCCGAGTCCGCGAGGTGGAGCGAGATCCAGCCGTCCTTGCCAGGAAGGGCGCCGGCGCCCGCCCAGAGCACTTCGCCGGTGGTGGTGAGCTCTTCCAGGAGCGCGGGGGAGTAGTCAAGGACACGGCAGGGCAAGACGAGCCGCTCCAGTGCGGAGGCCGGCACGGGAGCCCCCTGGAGCTGCTCGATGGCGCGGGCCAGGCCGTCCACGCCGCGCAGCCCGGCACCGACGTGTTGCCACTGGGGGAGGAAGGAGGCGAGAGCCTGTGGGGGGACCGGTTCCAGCTCCTGGCGCAGCGCGGCCAGCGAACGCCGCCGCAGCCGGCGCAGCACGGTGGCGTCGCACCACTCCTGCCCGATGCCCGAAGGATGGAACTCGCCCTGCACGATCCGCCCGCTGACGGACAGCCGTTGCAGGGCTCCGTCGGTGACCGCCGACCCGAGACCGAACCGCTGCGCCACCGCGGCGGAGGTGAAGGGGCCGTGGGTGCGGGCATAGCGGGACAGCAGGTCGCTCAGCGGGTCCTTGACCGGCTCGGTGAAGGCCTCGGGGACACCGACGGGCAGGGCCGTGCCCAACGCGTCCCGCAGCCGGCCCGCGTCCTCGATCGCCGCCCAGTGGTCGGTGCCGGCGATGCGCACCGCGATCGCCCGGCGGGCAGTCGCCAACTCGGTGGCCCAGCCGGGGTCGGCGCCGCGCTCGGCGAGCTCCTCCGCGGTGAGCGGGCCCAGCACCCGCAGCAGGTCGGCGACGCCCTCGGAGTCCTTCACCCGGCGCTCCTCGGTCAGCCACTGGAGCTCGCTCTCCAGCTCGGTCAGCACCTCGACGTCGAGCAGCTCGCGCAGCTCCGCCTGCCCCAGGAGTTCGGCGAGCAGACGTGAGTCCAGGGAGAGCGCGGCGGCCCGCCGCTCGGCGAGCGGCGAGTCCCCTTCGTAGAGGAACTGGGCGACGTAGCCGAACAACAGGGAACGAGCGAAGGGTGAGGGCTCGGCGGTGGTGACCTCGACCAGCCGGACCCGGCGGGCCTCGATGTCGCCCATGAGCTCGGTGAGCCCCGGGACGTCGAACACGTCCTGGAGGCATTCACGGACGGCTTCGAGGACGATGGGGAAGGATCCGAACTCGGAAGCGACCTGGAGGAGCTGAGCCGCACGCTGTCGCTGTTGCCACAGCGGGGTGCGCTTTCCGGGGCTGCGCCGGGGAAGCAGCAGGGCACGTGCCGCGCACTCCCGGAAGCGGGAGGCGAACAGGGCCGATCCGCCCACCTGGTCGGTGACGATCTGGCTGACCTCACCCCGGTCGAAGAGCACGTCGGCTGCCCCCAGCGGGGCTTGGCCGTGGTCGAACTCGAAGGCTGCGGGAGCGGTCGGATCTTGATCGAGCAGGTCCAGTCCGAGCAGGTCGGCGTCGGGTAGCCGCAGCACGATGCCGTCATCCGCGTGCATCACCTGGGCGTCCATGCCGAACCGCTCGGCCAGGCGGGCCCCGAGCGCCAGCGCCCACGGGGCGTGCACCTGCGCCCCGAAGGGGGAGTGGATCACCACCCGCCAGTCGCCGAGCTCGTCGCGGAAGCGCTCCACCAACACCGTGCGGTCGTCGGGCACATGACCGCAGGCTTCCCGCTGCTCGGCCAGGTAGGACACGAGGTTGTCGGCCGCCCAGGAGTCCAGGCCGGCGGCGAGCAGCCGCAGTCGGGCTTCCTCCTCGGGCAGCGCCCCGACCTCCCGCAGGAAGGCTCCCAGCGCCCGCCCCAACTCCAGCGGCCGGCCCAGCTGGTCGCCCTTCCAGAACGGCAACCGGCCCGGCACTCCGGGTGCGGGAGAGACCAGAACCCGGTCCCGGGTGATGTCCTCGATCCGCCAGGAGGTGGTGCCCAGGGTGAACACGTCTCCCACCCGCGACTCGTACACCATCTCCTCGTCGAGCTCACCGACCCGGCCGCCGCCCTTCTTCGGGTCCGAGCCCACGAGGAACACCCCGAACAGACCGCGGTCGGGAATGGTGCCGCCAGAGGTGACGGCCAAGCGCTGGGCGCCCGGACGTCCGGTGACCGTGCCGGCGACGCGGTCCCACACCACCCGGGGGCGCAGTTCGGCGAAGGCGTCGGAGGGGTAGCGGCCCGCGAGCATGTCCAGGACGGACCAGAACGCCGAATCGGGCAGCGAGGCGAAGGGGGCGGCCCGGCGCACCAGCGCCAGTAGGTCGTCTACCTGCCAGCTGTCCAGCGCGACCATCGCCACCAGCTGCTGGGCCAGCACGTCCAGCGGATTGGCGGGGACTCGCAGCGACTCGATGGCGCCGGTGCGCATCCGTTCGGTGACCACCGCCGCCTGCACCAGGTCGCCGCGGTACTTGGGGAAGACCACCCCCCTCGACACCGCGCCCACCTGGTGGCCGGCGCGGCCGACGCGCTGGAGCCCGGAGGCCACCGACGGGGGTGACTCCACCTGGACGACGAGGTCCACCGCCCCCATGTCGATGCCGAGTTCCAAGCTCGACGTGGCGACGACCGCCGGCAGTCGGCCCGCCTTGAGGTCCTCCTCCACCAGGGCCCGCTGCTCCTTGGACACCGAGCCGTGGTGGGCCCGGGCCAGGAGCGGTGGAGCTCCCTGGGTGGCCCCCGACTGGGCCATGATCTCTGCTGGGGGCGCCCCGTCGGGGAGGGGGGAGCCGGTGGCCCGTTCGTACGCGATCTCGTTGAGCCGGTTACACAACCGCTCGGCGAGGCGGCGGGAGTTCGCGAAGACGATGGTCGAGCGGTGCTGCTGGACCAGGTCGGCGATCCGCTCCTCCACCTGGGGCCAGATCGACGGCCCGTCGCCGCTTTCCGTGCCGCCTGCGGCCTCGCTGGCGGGTGAGCCGCCCAACTCGCCCATGTCCGGGACGGGGACGACCACCGAGAGGTCGAACTCCTTTCCCGAGAGTGGTTGGACCACCTCGACCCGGCGACTGGGTGACAGGAAGCGGGCCACCTCGTCCACCGGACGGACGGTCGCGGAGAGCCCGATGCGCCGCGCGGGCCGTGGCAGCAGTTCGTCCAGCCGCTCCAAGGAGAGGGCCAGGTGGGCGCCGCGCTTGGTCCCGGCGACCGCGTGCACCTCATCGAGGATGACCGTTTCGACTCCGGCCAGCGCGTCCCGGGCGGCGGAGGTCAGTATCAGGAAGAGGGACTCCGGGGTGGTGATCAAGATGTCCGGGGGGCGGGTCGCCAGCGCCCGCCGCTCGGCGGGCGGAGTGTCGCCCGAGCGGATGCCCACCCTGATCTCGGGCTCCGGACGGCCCATCCGGACCGACTCCTGACGGATGCCGGTCAGGGGGCTGCGCAGATTGCGCTCCACATCGACCGCGAGGGCCTTGAGCGGTGAAACGTACAACACCCGGCAGCGCTTCTTGGCTTCCGCCGGCGGCGGGGAACTGGCCAGTGCGTCCAGGGCGGCCAAGAAGGCGGCCAGGGTCTTGCCCGAGCCGGTGGGCGCCACGACCAGCACGTCCGAGCCCTCCGTGATGGCCTGCCAGGCGCCTTCCTGCGCGGCAGTGGGTGCCCGAAACGCCCCGGTGAACCAGGAGCGGGTCGCGGGGGAGAAGGATTCGAGTGCGGTGCTGGCCATGCCTCCCATCGTGCACCCCGCCACCGACAATGCCCGGCCTACGCCCCGCGCCCACGGCAGAGCTGGGGGAACGACGGCTGACCGGCTGCCGCATGATGGGGGGATGAGCGACGGAGAGTGGGCGCGGCACTGGCGTCCCACCGGGCTGCCCGGTGTCGACCTGCTCCGGGCCCGCTACGTGCGGCACGCCTTCACCCGGCACGCCCACGCGGGCTACGTACTCGCGACCGTCACCGGCGGGGTCGAGGAGGTCGGCCTGCCCGGCGGCCCCCTTGCCGCCGGCCCGGGTGACGTGGTCCTGATCAACCCGGAGGTGCCGCACACCGCACGCCGGGGCGCACCCGAGGGTTGGGCGTACGCGACCCTCTACCCCTCCGGTGGCCTCGTCGCCGAGGTGGCCGCGGAGGTCACCGCCTTGCGCGGCACCCCCGGCTTCGCGGTCTCGGTGGTTGCCGACCCCTCGACCGGCCACCTGATCAGCGAGGTTCACCGGGCTGCCGAGGCCGGCAACGCGCTGGCCGCGGACACCCTGCTCCGACTGGCCCTCGCGCGGCTGTTGCGCCGGCATGGCGGCCCGCTGCCGACCCGTGAGGTGGCGAGCGCCGGTTTCGCCGACGCCGCCCGGGCGCGGGCGGCGCTGGAGGGAGGGCTGGTCGACCCGCCCTCCCTCGAACGGCTCGCGGCCGGCGTGGGGACCAGCCCGTTCGCGCTGCTGCGGGCCTTTCGCGAGGCCTACGGGATGCCCCCGCACGCCTGGCTCACGGATGCCCGGGTGCGTCGGGCACGCACCCTGTTGGAGGCAGGTACGCCACCGGCGGAAACCGCCACGCTGGTGGGCTTCACGGACCAGGCCCACCTGAACCGGCACTTCAAGCGGATCGTAGGCGTCCCCCCGGGCGCCTACCGACGTGAGCGGGCCGACGAGGCCCGGCGCCCGCCTGCAAGAACGTACAAGACCCCGGACCCGCCGTCCGCCTAGGTTCGCGGGGTGAACGAACAGCAACTGGTGGCAGCCGCAGAAGCGGCACGCGGTACGGGGGCGGACAAGGGCCGCCCGGAGGGTGAACGGGGGCGAGGTGCGGTCGTTCGGGACGCGCTCGGTGTTGGTGTCGCAGTGGGTCTCTCCGGGTTCGCCTTCGGAGTGACGGCGGCGGGAGCGGGACTGAGCGTCGCGCAGGCCTGCGCGCTGAGCCTGCTGGTGTTCACCGGCGCCTCGCAGTTCGCGCTGGTGGGTGCGTTGGCCGCGGGTGGCAACCCCTTCACGGCCGCCGCCGGGGCCTTCTTCCTGGGGGTCCGCAACGCCTTCTACGGACTGCGGCTCTCACAACTGCTGGCCTTGCCCCGTTTCGTGCGTCCTCTCGCCGCGCACTGGGTGATCGACGAGAGCACGGCGGTCGCACTGGCGCAGCGCAACAGGCGGGAGGCGCTCCTGGGCTTCACCGTCACCGGGCTGACGCTGTACGTGTTGTGGAACCTCACCACGCTCCTGGGCGCCCTCGGCGCGGAGGCGATCGGTGACACCGCTGCCTGGGGCCTGGACGCCGCGGGTCCGGCGGTCTTCCTCGCCCTGCTCGCGCCCATGCTGCGTACCCCGACGCAACGGGTCACTGCCGCCCTGGCCCTGCTGCTCGGCCTCGGCACGCTGCCGGTGCTGCCGTCCGGCGTTCCCGTGCTGGCCGCGGCACTGGCCGCGCCACTGGTGCTGTACATCGGCGGGCGTCCCGCTCGGGCGCACGGAAGGAACCCGCGATGACCGTGTGGATAGCGATCGGCCTCACCGCCGTGGGGTGTTACCTGGTCAAACTCCTCGGGCTGCTGGTGCCGGCCGGAGTGCTGGAGCGCCCTGTGGTCCAGCGGCTAGCCGCGCTGCTTCCGGTGGCGCTGCTGGCGGCACTGACCGCGCAGCAGACCTTCAGCGAGGGTGCGCGGCTGGTCCTCGACGCCCGGGCAGCCGGGCTGGCCGCTGCCGCACTCGCTCTGTTGTGGCGTGCGCCCTTCCTGGTGGTGATCGGCGCCGCTGTGCTGGTCACCGCCGGAGTGCGGGCCCTCGGAGGTTGAGGAACGCCGGTCGTGCCCGGGCACTCATCCCACCGGGCGCCCGTACGCGCGCAGGGTGCGCAGCGCCTCGATCGTCTCGATCGGACGGCTCTCCGGGGCGATTGCGGGAGTCCAGGGGTGGCGTCGGTTCGGCCACCCGCCGTCGGGCTCTTGTGCTGCTGCGAGGTGGTCCAGGCAGTGGCCCATCTCCTCGTCGGTGAACCATCCGCGGGCCAGGGACTCCGGGCGGGGCGCGAAATCGAGTGGCCGCAGCAGTCGGCCGGGCGGGCCGCCGGGCCCGGCGACGCACTGCTGCGGTCGGCGTGGGTCGAGCACCACCCATGGACGCTCGCGGACCAGGCGCCCCAACCGGTCGGCGGCGGCCAGGGCTCGGGAGCGGTCGGGTACTCCGTCGAGGAAGTCGACGGCGGCTCGGATCTCGTGAGGATCGGTGGGATGCAGGGACTCGATGTGTGCCCAACAGTGGTCGGTGGCCCGGAACAGCCAGGCGTGCCACACCTGATTGCGGTGCAGCAGTCCCACCACGGGGCCGGTGGTCCTGAGGTCGCCGGTCTTCGTCGCCCGGGTGGGCAGGTGGGGCGCGCTCGGGTGGGTGGCGGCCCCGGGCGGCATCGCGGGCAGGGCGCCGTCCGGCGTGGAGACCCGGCTGAGGTGGTGGCACAGTCGTTCGACGCGTCGGCCTGCGCACCGGCCGAGCGAGTCCAGCACACGGAGCGCATGGCAGGCGTGCAGGGGGTGGCTGAGCGGGCCGCGCACGTCGGGGTCGAGTGCATGGCCGTAGCCGCCGTCCGGGTTCTGATGGGAGTCGAGCGCCGTCTCGACGGGCTCGCGCTCCCCGGCCCGGAAGTGGAACGCGAACCGCCGTTGTTCCAGGACGCGGGCGGTCAGCCAGATGAACCGCTCAGCGCGGGACAGGGGCGTCTCGGGGGCGGGTCCGGTGCGGGACTGCGGGGGTGCCGGGTGGGGGCGCGGCGCGGCGGTGGGCTTCCGGGTCTTCTCTCCAGACATGGTCGAAACCGTAGGGCGCCCGTCCGCCGGGGGCCCGGCCGATCGGCAGGGTGCACTCCTGGGGGCGGGATACTGGACGCATGCGGTTGACGATTTTCTGGGAGCGGATGGCGGACCACTTCGGCGCCGGGTACGCGGAGTCCTTCGCCAAGGACCATGTGATGTCGCAGCTCGGTGGGCGGACGGTGCGTGAGGCGCTCGACGCGGGCTGGGAAGCCAAGGAGGTCTGGCGCGCGGTGTGTGCCGCCATGGACGTCCCGATGGACCGCCGCTGACCCTCTCGCATACTCGTTCGATTCGGTTGTGGGTCAGACTTGCGGGGTGGCAGCGACGAACGAGACCAACCGCGAGGACCAGCAGCCCGGAGGGCCGGCGGCGACCGGAAGCACGGTGGCGCCGGACGGTGACGTTGAGGACCGGCCCGCGGGTCCCCATCGCCCCCGGGTGCCCGCGCAGCAGCCTCCTGGGCGTCGCCCGCCCCGACGCACACCCGTGGGGGCCGCCGAGCGGATGCCGCGATGGCTTCCGCGCGCCCTTGTCCTTGCGCTCGCCCTTTACGGGTGTTTCCAACTGGGCAGTTGGGCCTTCCACCAGCTGGTGGGGCTGCTGGTCAACATCCTGATCGCCTTCTTCCTGGCGCTGGCGGTCGAACCGGCCGTCAGTCGCATGGAGCGTTCCGGGATGCGCCGCGGCCTGGCCACCTTCCTTGTCTTCCTGGGGGTGTTGGTCGCGGCGCTGGGCTTCGTGATCCTCCTCGGTTCGATGCTGGCCGGCCAGATCCTCGACATGGTCGAGGAGTTCCCCAAGTACCTGGACTCGGTGATCAACTGGATCAACCAGACCTTCCACACCGAGTTGTCCAGGCTCGCGATCCAGGACAGCCTCCTGCACTCGGACTGGCTCCAGAAGTACGTGCAGAACGGCGCGACCGGCGTGTTGGACGTGTCCACCACGGTGCTGGGCGGACTCTTCCGGCTGCTGACGATCGCACTGTTCTCCTTCTATTTCGCTGCCGATGGCCCGCGACTGCGCGGGGCCCTGTGCTCCGTGCTGCCGCCCGCTCGCCAGTTGGAGGTGCTGCGGGCCTGGGAGATCGCGGTGGCCAAGACCGGGGGCTACCTGTACTCCCGCGGACTGATGGCACTGATCTCCGGAGTGGCGCACTACGTCCTGCTGCTGGTCCTCAAGGTGCCGTACGCGCCGGCGCTCGCCGTGTGGGTGGGGCTGGTGTCGCAGTTCATTCCGACCATCGGCACGTACCTGGCGGGTGCCTTGCCGATGTTGATCGCCTTCACGGTCAACCCCTGGTACGCGCTGTACGTGCTGGTGTTCGTGGTGGTCTACCAGCAGTTCGAGAACTACATGCTGCAGCCGAAGCTGACGTCCCGGACCGTGGACATCCACCCCGCGGTCGCCTTCGGCTCCGTCATCGCGGGGACGGCGCTGCTGGGCGCCGTGGGGGCGCTCATCGCGATTCCCGCCGTGGCCACCCTGCAGGCCTTCCTGGGTGCCTACGTGCGGCGATACGAGGTCGCCGAGGACGCGCGCGTGGGGGGTCGGGACTCTGGCCGGGTGCGGCGTCGGTGGGCGCGGCATGCTTGACAGGTAAATCGAGCATCCATTCTGATGGAGGTTCCGGCCCAGTGTTCACAAGGAATCCATCCTCGTTATCCACAGGCTGGACGGGCGTGGAGGCGCATTGTCAGTGGCAGGCGTTAGCGTCATGGACGTGAAGCGATCGACTCAAGCAAATCGGGTGGAACCCATGGCAGGCACCGACCGCGAGAAGGCCCTGGATGCCGCGCTCGCGCAGATTGAACGGCAATTCGGCAAGGGCGCGGTGATGCGACTCGGCGATCGGCCGAACGAACCCATCGAGGTGATCCCCACCGGGTCGACCGCACTCGACGTCGCACTCGGCGTCGGCGGCCTGCCGCGTGGTCGCGTGGTCGAGGTGTACGGTCCGGAGTCCTCTGGTAAGACCACCCTGACCCTGCACGCGGTGGCCAACGCGCAGAAGGCCGGCGGCACCGTTGCTTTCGTGGACGCCGAGCACGCCCTCGACCCGGAGTACGCCAAGGCCCTCGGTGTGGACACGGACAACCTGATCCTGTCCCAGCCCGACACCGGCGAGCAGGCGCTGGAGATCGTGGACATGCTCGTCCGCTCCGGCGCGCTCGACCTCATCGTGATCGACTCAGTTGCCGCTCTGGTCCCGCGCGCGGAGATCGAAGGCGAGATGGGCGACTCCCACGTAGGCCTACAGGCTCGACTGATGAGCCAGGCGCTGCGAAAGATCACCAGCGCGCTCAACCAGTCCAAGACCACCGCGATCTTCATCAACCAGCTGCGCGAGAAGATCGGAGTGATGTTCGGCTCGCCCGAGACCACCACCGGTGGTCGCGCGCTGAAGTTCTACGCCTCGGTCCGCCTCGACATTCGCCGGATCGAAACCCTCAAGGACGGCACTGATGCGGTCGGCAACCGTACCCGGGTGAAGGTCGTCAAGAACAAGGTCGCGCCCCCCTTCAAGCAGGCCGAGTTCGACATCCTCTATGGGCAGGGCATCAGTCGCGAGGGCGGTCTGATCGACATGGGTGTGGAGCACGGGTTCGTCCGCAAGGCCGGTGCCTGGTACACCTACGAGGGCGATCAACTGGGCCAGGGCAAGGAGAACGCGCGTAACTTCCTGAAGGACAACCCCGACCTCGCCAACGAGATCGAGAAGAAGATCAAGGAGAAGCTGGGCGTCGGCGTCCGCAAGGAGGACCTCGCGGCCGAGCCTGGCCCGGACGCCGCGGGCAGCGCCGTGGAGGACTCGGTCAAGACCGCGCCCACCACGGCGAGCAGGTCCAAGGCGACCAAGGCCGCGGCGGCCAAGAGCTGAACCGGTGCGCGATCTAGAAGCCTTGCGCGCCATGGTCGCGGAACACCAGGGGGCGGAGTCTGTAGGGAAGACGACCTCTACGGACCCCGGGCGCCGCTGCGGTGCCCGGAGGACTCGGGGCGGGAGCGACGACCCGTCGAGGGCCGGCGGCTCCGATCCGACGAGGGCCGGACTGGAGTCGCCGCAGAGTCCGCACGAGCAGGCGCGGGGGATTTGTCTGCGCCTGCTCACCGGGACCCCGCGCACCCGCCGGCAGCTTGCAGACGCCCTCTCCCGACGAGGCATTCCCGCCGAGGTGTCCGAGGAGGTCCTCTCCCGGTTCGAGGAAGTGGGTCTGATCGACGACGCGGCCTTCGCCGACGCCTGGGTGGAGTCGCGCCACCACAGCCGTGGGCTCGCTCGCCGGGCGCTCGCCCGTGAGTTGCGGACTAAGGGCGTGGACTCAGGGCTGATCCAGCAAGCCGTCGAGCGCCTCGACTCCGCACAGGAGGAAGAGACCGCCGTCGAGCTGGTGGCCCGCAAGCTGCGTTCCACGCGGGGCCTCGATCGGGACAAGCGCATGCGTCGCCTCGCCGGGATGCTGGCCCGCAAGGGCTACCCGGAGGGCCTGGCCCTACGGGTGGTCCGGCGGGCCCTGGAAGAAGAGGGCGAGGACACCGAAGACCTCGGTTGGGCGCCGCACTAGAATCCGGGCCCGCGACGCGGGCCCGGTGAGCCAACCGAGTTCAATCCGAAGCGGGCACCGCACCGGCCCGTGCCTCAGCTTTCGAGGACACAGCGCTCTGCGGAGCGCCGCCGCGGACCGCGTCCGCCGCGCTGTACAGCTCCGCCGGCCGCACCCCCGAGAAGGCCGCGGCCAGATGACCGTCCGGGCGTACCAAGAGGACCGTATGGGCGGGCGCTCCCGGGTAGGTCTCGGCCACCAGCAACTCCGCCCGGGTCGGCAGGGCGCTCACCGCCGCGGCCAGGCGAGGCATCACCCCGGCCGTCAGCCAGTGCCTCCGGTCCCAGATGCCGGTGCCGGGTGCGATGAGCAACACCAGCAGCCGGCCCCGACCCAGCCGGTCACGTAGCGGCACAGTAGACCCGTCGGGCGCGGTCACCTGCACGTCCTCGACCGGCGCACCCGGTTCAGTGGCCACGAGCGTTGCCGAGGGGGCGCTCGGTGGTGCGAGCGGGGAGCGGGCGTACCCGGGGGGCGCACCCAACGGCCCCCGTCCCAGGTGCCCGTCCGTCAGCAGCGCCTCGTGGCTGCGGGCCGCACCAGGCAGCCGGACCCGTAGAGCCGTGTTGCCGCGGAGCACCGGAAGCGACTGGTCGGCCGCGCGCAGCCGGGCGGCCACCGCGCTGCGCCGTTCGGCCTGATAGCTGTCCAGCAAGGCTTCGGACGCCCCCTGGTGTACGGCCAGCGTCAGCTTCCAGGCCAGGTTCTCGGCGTCCCGCAGCCCCTCCTCGACCCCCTGGGTACCAATCGCGCCCAGCAGGTGGGCGGCGTCCCCGGCCAGGAACGCCCGACCCACCCGCCAGCGCAGGGCCAGGCGATGATGGGTGGTGTGCACCCCGGTGTCGAGGAGTTCATAGGGGGGAGTGGTTCCCTCACACCAACCCGCCAGCGTGTGTCGGACACGGGCAAGGAGCGAGTCCGGCGTTACCAGGTCACCCCGGGGCGGAAGGAGCCAGTCCAAACGCCACATCCCGTCCGGCAGGGGACGCGCGATGACTTCTTCGCCTGCTCCCGGCCACGGGGGTCGCCGGTGCAGCAACGCCTCGCCGGGCCAAGGCAGTTCAGTGCGCAACGCCGCTACGGCGTGCCGCTCCACCGCGGTGCGGCCGGGGAAGCGGATCTCCAGCAGCTTCCGTACGGTCGAGCGGGCCCCGTCGCAGCCAACCAGATAGCTGCCACGCCACCAGGTGCCCTCCGTCTCGCTCCCGGTCACCCCCTGGGAGTCGGCGTCGGCCGGCCGGGTGTGGACCTCCACCCCGTCCGTGTCCTGGCGCAGCGCATCGATCCTGCTGCCCGTGACCAGCCGTACCAACGGATGCAGGGCCGCAGCCTCGCGCAGGCCCCTGGTCAGTGCATGCTGGGGCAGGTGGAGCGGTGACGGGCCGGCCGCCCCCGGTTCGCTGCCGAAGACCAGCCGGTTGCCGTCCTGTCGACGACGCACGGTACGCCAGGCGGTCCACGGCGCACCCTCATCGCCCAGCGTCGTGCAGCCGAGCCGCCGGACCAGCGCGATGGTGTCGGTGCGCAGGACAACGGTCCGTGCCGGGCGGATCTCCCCCGTCCCGGAGCCTTCGTCCAAGACCACGCCGGGCACCCCCTGCCCGGCCAGGGCCAGGGCCAGGGCCAGGCCGGCCGGACCCGCGCCGGCGATGATCACTGGTTCCATGGCGCGGCTCCAGCGGGGGCGTTCGGGGCGAAGTGGTCGGAAGTATGGCTGGCGGGGCAGGTCCGGGGAACGATCACAGAACGTATGCAACCTATTGCGCGTGCCCGCGTCAAGCGACGTAGGGGAGCGCAACGACGCGTGGTGTGGCGGAAGAGTTCCGCCACACCACGCGTGGACCGTCCGGATCCTGACCACGGGTCAGGCGATCGAGGTGCTACTCCGCTGCGACTTCCTCGATCGGGGCTGCTGCTACCACGGCGCCGGTGCTCTTCTTCGACTGCCGCAGCCGGCGTTCCAACCAGGAGGCGACGGAGGTAAGTGCGAAGTTCACCGCGATGAAGATCAGTGCGATCACGGTCAGAGTGGCGATGGTGTTGGCACCGTAGTTCGCCGGGATGGTGCGGTAGGCGGACATCAGGTCCTGTACGGAGAGCAGCGCGCCGCCGAGAGCAGTGTCCTTGACGATCACGACGAGCTGGCTGACGAGCGCTGGCAACATCGCCGTGACGGCCTGCGGCAGCAGCACGTAGACCATGTTCTGTCCCTTGCGCATGCCGAGTGCCTTGGCAGCGTCCGTCTGTCCGGAAGGCAGCGAGAGGATGCCAGCACGGACGACCTCGGCGATCACCGAAGCGTTGTACAGCACCAGGCCGGTCACCACGGCGTAGAGCGGGCGGATCTCGGAGCCGATATCGGTGAACCGGATGAAGAGGGCGTTGCCGAAGACCATCAGCATCAGGACCGGGATCGCACGGAAGAACTCCACCCAGGCGCCGACCGCCGCCCGCACCCATGCGTGGTCGGACATTCGTCCGATGCCCAGCAGGGCGCCGAGCGGAAGGGCGATGATGATGGAGATCGCGGCGGCCTTGAGGGTCTCACCGAGCCCCGGGAGAAGGAACGTGGTCCAGACGTTGGCGTCCGTGACGAACGGGCTCCACTTGTCGGCGTCAAGCTGGTGTTTCTCGTCCATCTTCGCCAGGACCCACCAGGCGCCGAGGGCGAGGAGGATCACGAACCCGACGGCCATCAGCAGGTTTCGCCGCTTGGCCCTGGGGCCGGGGGTGTCGTACAGCACGGAGGTCATCGCTTCACCGCCATTCGCTTGGCCACCCAGCCCAGCAGCAACCCGGTCGGCAGGGTGAGGAGGAGGAATCCAAGAGCGAAGATTCCAAAGACGGCGAAGAGCGCTTGCGCTTCGTTCTCGATCATGTCCTTCATCAGCGCAGCTGCCTCGGCGACGCCGATCGTGGCTGCCACCGTGGTGTTCTTCGTCAGCGCGATGAGGACGCTGGCCAGCGGTGCGATGACGGCCCGGAAGGCCTGCGGGAGCACGATCAGGGTGAGGACCTGGAAGAAGTTCAGGCCCAAGGCCCGGGCCGCTTCCGCCTGCCCCGACGGGACGGTGTTGATCCCCGAGCGCAGCGCCTCACAGACGAAGGTGCCTGTGTAGGCGATCAGGCCGAGGACCGCGAGCCGAAAGCCGATCTCCTTGAAGGTTTCGCCACCTAGGGCGATGCCGAGGGTCTGCCCGAGACCCAAGGAGCAGGCGATGATCAACAGTGTTAGCGGCGTGTTGCGCACGAGGTTGACGTATGCGGTACCGAAGGCCCGCATCAGCGGCACGGGGCTCACCCGCATGCCGGCGAGGACGGTGCCCCAGATCAGGGATCCGACCGCTGAGTAGAGGGTGAGCTGCACCGTCACCCAGAAGGCGCCGAGCAGGTCGTACCGCCCGGAATCAAGAAAATCGAACACGATGCGTCCCGCGCTCTCCCCTGGTTGGCTAGCGGGGCGGGCCGTCGGCTTGTGGCCGTCGGCCCGCCCCCGTGGATTCAGCTGCCTTCGGTGATCTGCGGGGCCGGCTCGTTCTTGTAGTTCGCGGGACCGAAGTTGGCCTGCACGGCCTTGTCCCAGTCACCGCTGGAGACCATCTTCTTGAGGGCGGCGTTGATCTTGGTCTGGAGCTCGGTGTCACCCTTCTTCAGACCGATGCCGTAGTTCTCGTCGCTGAGGTTCAGGCCCGCGAGCTTGAACTTGCCCTGGTGCTCCTTCTGCGAGGCGAAACCAGCGAGGATGGAGTCGTCCGTGGTGATCGCGTCAACGGCCTTGTTCTCCAGGCCGGTCAGGCACTCGGAGTAGCCGCCCAGGGTCTGGAGGTCTGCCTTGGGGGCCAGCTTCTCCTTGACGTTCTGCGCCGAGGTGGAGCCGGTGACCGAGCACAGCTTCTTGTTGTTGAGGTCCTCGGCCTTGGTGATGGAGTTGTCATCGGCGCGGACCAGCAGGTCCTGGTGGGCCAGGAGGTACGGGCCGGCGAAGTCGACCTTCTCCTTGCGCTTGTCGTTGATCGAGTAGCTCGCGACGACGAACTTCACGTCGCCGGCCTGGATCAGGTTCTCCCGCTCAGCCGAGATGGCCTGCTTGAACTCCACCTGGTCCGCGTCGTAGCCGAGCTCCTTGGCAACGTACTTGGCCACGTCCACGTCGAAGCCGGTGAACGTGCCGTCAGAGGTCTTCAGGCCGATGCCCGGCTGGTCGAACTTGATGCCGACGACGATCTTGCCCTTGCCGTCGCCGGAGTCGTTGTCGCTGTCTCCGCCGCAGGCGGTCGCGGTCAGGGCGAGTGCGATGACGGCGGCGGTGGCCGCGCCGACCTTGGTTACCTTCATGGTGAACTTCCCTCGGGTGGGTGGGTGTTGGCGAATGCTGCCGACCGGATCAGTACCAGACGGGGCTGATCAGTGGTGCAGGATCTTCGACAGGAAGTCCTTGGCACGGTCGCTGCGCGGATTGCTGAAGAACTGGTCGGGCGTCGCCTCTTCGACGATCCGCCCGTCTGCCATGAACACGACCCGGTTGGCGGCGGAGCGGGCAAAGCCCATCTCGTGGGTCACCACCACCATCGTCATGCCCTCCCGGGCGAGCTGCTGCATAACCTCCAGCACCTCGTTGATCATCTCCGGGTCGAGCGCCGACGTCGGCTCGTCGAACAGCATCACCTTCGGGTCCATGGCCAGGGCGCGGGCGATCGCCACGCGCTGTTGCTGACCGCCGGAGAGCTGCGCCGGGTACTTGTCCGCCTGGGATCCGACACCGACCCGGTCCAACAGGGTGCGGGCCTTCGCCTCGGCCGTCGCCTTGTCCGTCTTGCGGACCTTCAACTGGCCGAGCGTGACGTTCTCCAGCACGGTCTTGTGCGCGAAGAGGTTGAACGACTGGAACACCATGCCGACGTCGGCACGCAGCCGGGCCAGCGCGCGGCCCTCGGAGGGCAGCTCCTTGCCGTCGATCGTGATCGTCCCGGAGTCGATCGTCTCCAGACGGTTGATCGTGCGGCACAGCGTGGACTTGCCGGACCCGGAGGGGCCGATCACCACCACGACCTCGCCACTGGCAATGCTGAGATTGACGTCCTGGAGCACATGCAGCGCGCCGAAGTGCTTGTTGACGTCGCTCAGCACGACCAGGTCACCGGCGCCCTGCGGGCTGTCCTCGGAACCCTTGGTCACTGATACTCCGCTCATCGGGCTCTTGCTCCGTCCTCCTCGGTTGGGAGGACACTAATGAGCCTGTGAGCACAACGTCATCACATCTGAGCGGAAATTGAGGATAACGATCCGGCCTCGCTCGGACACGCTGGGTGAAGCCGCAGCGGCCAGTCGTACCGGCTCCGTAACGGAAGTAACGTAAAGCCGCGGCCTCCGCATACGATCGTCGACTCGTTCACCGGACGATGAGACCGAAGAGGAGGGACCCCATGAGACTGCTGCTCGTCGAGGATGACGACCACGTGGCCGCGGCCCTCTCCGCGATCCTGGCGCGGCACGGATTCCAGGTGGTGCACGCACGGAGCGGGGAAGAGGCGCTCCAGGCACTGTTGCCCGCGGACGCCGCTCCCTTCGGAGTCGTCCTGCTGGACCTGGGCCTTCCCGATCAGGACGGCTACGAGGTGTGTGGAAAGATCCGCAAGCGCACCTCCATCCCCGTCATCATGGTCACCGCCCGCTCCGACGTCCGCTCCCGCATCCACGGGCTCAACCTGGGAGCCGATGACTACGTGGTCAAGCCCTACGACACGGGTGAACTGCTCGCCCGCATCCATGCGGTCGCCCGGCGCAAGCCCTCAGAGCAGGAATCGAGCGCGCCGGAACAGGCCGCGGTGGTGCGGCTGGGCTCGCTCAGCATCGAACTGTCCACCAGGCGCGTCCTCGTGGACGGAGTCGAGGTTCCGCTCACCCGCAAGGAGTTCGACCTCCTCGCGCTGCTCGCCCAGCGCCCCGGGGTCGTCTTCCGCCGCGAGCAGATCATCAGCGAGGTCTGGCGCACCAGCTGGGAGGGCACCGGCCGCACGCTCGAGGTGCACGTGGCGTCGCTCCGTTCCAAGCTGAGGATGCCCGCTCTGGTCGAGACGGTCCGCGGAGTCGGATACCGGCTCGTCGCACCGGTTGACGGTCTCTAGCGGTCATTGCCGTGCGCACCCGTCTGCTCCCTCTGCTCTTCGTGCTGATGGCCGGTGTCCTGCTGGCGCTCGGGCTTCCGCTGGGGATCAGTCTGGCCGCCGCGAAGCAGCAGCGCGTGGTCGTCGACCGCATCGACGACACGGCACGTTTCGCCGCACTGGCGCAGTTCGTCATCGACAGCACGGCGGCCGGATCAGCCGGCGCGGACGAGCGGCGCGAGCGGCTCCAGATGGAACTCGCCCGCTACTACCAGCTCTACGGCATCCGAGCCGGGGTCTTCTACCGGGATGACACCGCGATGGGGCGCGCCCCGATCGAATGGAACCTGCCGGAGGACGGAGAGGGCCGGCGGGCCTTCAACGAGGCGCTCGCCGGGCGGCGCAGTCACGACCCGCCGCAGGTGTGGCCCTGGCAGGTGGGCGGCCGGATCGTGGTCGCCTCGCCGGTGGTCCTCGACGGTGACGTCGTCGCCGTCGTCGTCACTGATTCCCCCACCGACCAGATGCGCGCGCGGATCCTGCACGGATGGTTGTTGATCGTCGCCGGACTGTCCGCGGCCATGCTGGTGGCCTTCGGAGCAGCCCTCCGGCTCACCAGCTGGGTACTGCGACCGGTCCGGATCCTCGATGCGGCCACCCACGACATCGCCACCGGGCGACTCAACTCGCGGGTCGCGGCCGCCGGGGGTCCACCGGAACTCCGCCGACTGGCACGTTCGTTCAACGAGATGGCCGACAACGTGGAGGAGGTCCTCGAACAGCAGCGGGCCTTCGTCGCCGACGCCTCGCACCAGTTGCGCAATCCGCTCGCGGCCCTTCTGCTGCGGATCGAGCTGCTCGCCCTGGAACTGCCCGAGGGAAACGCCGAGATCGCCTCCGTGCGCACCGAGGGCAAACGCCTGAGCCAGGTACTCGACGACCTGTTGGACCTGGCGCTGGCCGAACACGCCTCAGCCGAACTCCAACTGACCGACATCGGAGAGCTGGCCGCGGAGCGGGTGGGCGCCTGGCGCCCTCTCGCGCAGGAGAAGGGCGTGCGGTTGAACGCGATCGGGCGTGCCGCCGTCACCGGTTGGGTAGACCCCGTGGCCGTGTCCAGCGCTCTTGACGCGGTGATCGACAACGCCTTGAAGTTCACTCCGTCCGGCGAGGAAGTACAGGTCGAGGTACGGACGGACGGTGACCGGGTGCTGGTGGTGGTGGACGACCGTGGACCCGGCCTCAACCAGGAGGAACTTGCCCGGATCGGAGATCGCTTCTGGCGCAGCAACCGTCACCAGAACGTGAAGGGATCGGGCCTCGGCCTTTCCATCGCGCGCTCGCTGCTCGCCGCCGGCGGCGGGTCGCTCACCTTCGCCGCCCATCCACCCCACGGTCTGCGCGTCACGATCGCCCTTCCCCGCAACGCCTCACGGAGGGCTGAGGTGTAGGGGCCGTGCCATCCGGGTGGGCGGTCGACGGCGCCGACCGTCTCGGTGGGCGCCGCCGTCGGTTTCACCAGTGGTATCGCGTGCGGGCGGCGGCAGAAAGGGCGTAGAGCTCGCTCACGGCACGGACCTCCAGGTGGACGGAGCGTTCCCGGCCCAACCGCACCAGGTGGGGCACGTACAGAGCGTCGCCGCAGGTCCCGCCCAGGAACTCGCCCTCGCCGCTCGGTGTCCTGCGGAACACTTCGTAGTGGCGCACCTGCCCGGCGGCCCGCTCCCAGGCCAGCCGCAGATCGACCTCAGGACCCCGGCGCGCCGCTCGCACCACGTGCAGTCCGGCCGGTGCGGGCGGACCGTCCGCGGCGTCCCGTACCGCCACCAGGCCCAGCCGCCACTGTTGGGGGGCCGCTGAAGTCCCGGACAGGCGGACGCCCAGGGCGTGTGCTGTGCCGCCGGCCAGTGGAGCGAGGCGCACGACGTGGGACTTCCAGCCGTCCCCGGCCCCGAGGGTGCTCACCGGTAGCCAGGTGTACGGCACCCGCTCTCCCCCGGCGGCAGGCTCCCGCAGAGCGACCCCCACCTCCACGGTGACCGGTCCGCCCTGCGCGCGGTGGACGATCTCCATGACGGTGCACGGGCCGATGGGCAACCGGGTGGAGTGCAGGCCCACGGTGGTGGGAGCGTCCAGCACGCCACTGACCAGCAGGCTGCTGCCGCCTCGCCAGGCATCCTCGAAGTCGAAGTTGACGGAGGGGCGGCGCCCTTCGGTCTCCACCACCCAGCGACGGCCCGGTAGCCGGTCCTGGAGTCCCAGGTGACTCCACGGGCGTTCTGAGCGCACCCGCCCGCCCTGGTACCAGCGCAGCCCGTGCCCGGTGTTGAAGGCGCAGGCGAAGGGTGCCGCGGTGATGGTGCTCCGGTCGGCCACCACGGTCGCGGGCGCCCTCCAACGGCTGGGTGACGGCCGTGCGGGGTCCAGGGACTCGCCGGTCCAGAGGTGGTCGTCGGCACGGTGGAATTCGCCCGGGGTACGGTTGTCGCCGGTGAGCTGGTGCAGTGTCCACTCGGGCCGGTAGAAGCCGAAGCTGACGACCTGCTCGCGGTCCGTAGGGAGGATCTCCTCCCAGCGCGCGTCGGTGTTCCAGCCATGGGCCTCCACGTCGATGCCGGCCCACAACGCGTAGCGGCTGCGGCCCAGCCGTTCGGCGAGGGAGCCCGATTCGGTGAGTCGGCGACCGGTCCAGCGGAAGTCCAGGAACACCGAGTCGCTGACGGTGCCCCGCCGGTCTTCGAAGAAGTCCTGGTTGAGGGAGTTCAGCGCGCCCTGCCAGCCCACCCGACCGGTCGTGTTCATCGCGTCGTACCAGGTGGTCCTGAGGCCGTGAGCTGCTCCGGCCGCCCGCAGAGCGCGTAGGAACCCGACCATGCGCGAGGCCAGTTCCCCGTCCCCACCATCGGTCTCCGCGTTGACGAACCAGCCGTCAAAGCCGTACCGGCGCGCCACCTCGGCCAGCTTCTCGGCGATCGGGAAGCGGCCGAGGGCATCGGTCTCGACCAAGTCGCGGGTCCACTGGAGGTCCCCGCCGTAGGCGACCGGTGGCAGGAAGACGTTGCCCAGCACCCGTACGCCGTTGCGGTGGGCGGCGTCGACGATCGGCGCGTTGGGCGCGAGGACGATTCCCTCGCCGGCGGAGCCGCCCCAGAAGACCAGCTCGTCGAGATAGGCCCAATGGGTCAGCGCGTAGCTGTGGGCGCTGACCGAACCCTGCGAGGGATTGCCGGCGGTGGGCGCGAAGGAGACGAGGGAGGAGATCCTGGCCTGACCGGCGCGTGCCGTGGTGTTCGGCGGTACGGGCGTGAAGCGTGCGGCCAGGGGCACGCTCGCGGTGTTGTGGGCGAGGTCCTGATCGGTTGCGGGGCTCCAGTCCCGCAACGAACGCCACTGGACGCCCGGACCGGGCGTGCCGGTCGGGATGGAACCTGGGAACCAGTACGAGGCGAAGGGCTGGATCGGGGGTTGTGTCTCCGTGAACGAGTGGGTCGACGCTGCGGCCTCGGGACCGGTCGGCAGCGCCAGCGCGGCGGCGACCGCGGGGGCCGCGGCCAGTAAGTGACGGCGGGTGGGGGACGTCGAAGATCTGATCACGGGTGTGCCTCTCCGGTAGCGTTGCGACGGCCGGATGCCCCGGCCGCCCTGATGGGTCGGACCTGGCCCACGGTCACCAGCTCGGCGATACCGCGTTCCGTCAAGTAGTCGTGGTCCGTACTGCGTTCGGCCAGCACGACGGCCGGGCGGGCACCGTCCTCGGTCAGCGCCATCCAGGATTCGAAGAACGTGCCGCCGGGCGCGCAGGTCAACCGCCCCTCCACCCTCCGGTTCTGGTCGAGGACCAGTGCGGTCCTGCGGGGTTGTGGTTGATCAGGACGTTCTCGCCAGCCCACGGCCGCCCGGGCCAGAGCGACCCCCGCGGGTTTCGGTCGCCGATCGCAGGTGAGCAGCCCGAGGTCGTACTCCAGCTCCGGGAAGTCGGCCAGTGCGCGTGAGACATCGTGTGAACACCACCAGGTGATGCCCCAGAGGTCCGTGCAGTCGGCGGCGTTGGCGACGGTCGCCTCGGCGAAGGCGGCTGCGTGGCCGGCCGGCACCTGGGGTGCGGGGGCGCCGACCTCCTGGAGCCACACCGGTCGGTGCGGTTCCCGGGCCCACGCCTTCGACAACTCGATCAGGTAAGCGGCGTGGTGTTCGGTGGCGGTCCCCGTCGGTCCGTAGCGCTGAGCGGTCCCGTTGAAGACCCAGGAGTGCAAGACGGTGGCGGCTCCCAACCGGGCGGCCTGCGCGGGGGTAAAGGGGTGGTCCTCCTGGTACCAGGTCGCGTCGTACCCGGCGTGCACGTGGAGTCCGTTCGGTGCCCCTGAGGCGCAGGCCGCCAGCATCCGGCGCAGCCAGCGGTCGGCCAGGCCCGGGGTGATCGGGTCGGGGTCGGGGTGTGGCGCGGACGCGAACTGGCTCATCTCGTTGCCCACCGTCATTCCGAGGAACCCCTCGTGGCCGGCGAGCGCTGATGCCAGGACGTGCAGGTACTCCTCCTGAGCTGCGACTACCTCGGGGTGGGTGAACAGGCTCCGCCGGTGCCAGGTCTGCGTCCAGGCGGGGAGGAAATCGAAGCTCGACAGGTGGCCCTGGAGGCCGTCCACCTGCACGGACAAATCACGCTCGGAAGCCGCGTCCACCAACGAGACCAGTTGCTCGATGGCCCGTGGTCGGATCAGGGTGCGGTTGGGCTGGAAGATCGGCCACAGGGGAAACACCCGGAGGTGGTCCAATCCCAGGGCGGCGATGGAATCGAAGTCGGCTCGGACTTCGTCCAGATCGAAGTCCAGCCAGTGGTGGAACCAGCCTCGGGACGGTGTGTAGTTGACGCCGAAGCGCAGTTTAGTTGGCTCGTTCATCTGAAATGCGACCCCATGGAATGGGTGGGCAAGTGGACCCGAGGGTTGGAGGTCGTCTCCGGCGTGCAGTCCGCTCGGGTATCGCATCAGGCAGGACGAACCGCGACCCTGCTGGATGCTCGAACAGAATCGCTCAGGTCGGCTGATTTCGAGAACGCAGTGGTGAGGCACTCAACCTGCCGATTCCAACTGGGAAAGTCAACAGGTTCACATGAATTTGCTGGCTGGAATACGGCTTGTCGGCTAAAACGGTTCAGCTGTCTAGGGTTCTGGTGTCGAGCAAGGGAGTGGGCGCTGTCTTGGGTGCGAACACATCTCGCCAGTCCGCTACATCGCAGGATTCCCTCAGGTCACTAATGCGCTTTAGTGGATCGGGGTTCGAAGGGTTGGTGAGCCCCCTCCCTCCGCCGGGTGCGCAGCGCCAGGCGGCGGGCGGCCGGCCCCCGTCCACCCCGCACGGCCATCGGGGTCACGAAGAGCGTCCGGATCGCGTACGGTCCGGCCATCACCTACACGTGACACCCGAAGACCACCAGGGATGGAGCCATGGCCCGTAGAGCCACCATCAAGGACATCGCCAGGCGGGCGGGTGTGTCCGAGAGCGCGGTGTCCTTCGCGCTCAACGACCGGCCCGGGGTGTCCGACCAGACCAGGGCGAGAGTCCGTCGGGTCGCCGCGGAACTGGGCTGGCAGCCGAGCGTCGCGGCCCGAGCGCTGTCCGGCGAGGGTTCCGGAGCCGTCGGACTCGTCCTGGCCCGTCCCGCACGCACCCTGGGCCTCGAATCCTTCTTCCTCCAACTGGTCTCCGGAATGCAGGAAGTGCTCGCCGACCAGCGCATCGCCCTACTCTTCCAAGTCGTCGACGGCCTTGACGACGAGTGCGCGCTGTACCGACGCTGGTGGGCCGAACGGCGTGTGGACGGCGTCCTGATCGTGGACCCCCGCACCGATGACCCCCGTCCGGGGCTGCTGGCCTCGATCGGGATGCCCGCTGTGGCCGTCGGGGAGATCCAGCCGTCGCCCCGGCTGGCCCAGGTGCGGGCCGACGACGCGAAGGCCATGGCGGACATCGTCGACCACCTGTACGCACTCGGGCACCGCCGCATCGCCCACGTGGCTGGAATGCCTGAGTTCGCCCACACCCAACGCCGTATCCGATCACTGGGCGTCGAAGCTGCCCGGCGCGATCTCGCACCCCACGAGGTCCGTTCCGTGACCACCGACTACTCCGACGCGCAGGGTGCGGCGGTCACCCGTGGGCTGCTCGACGGACCCGAGCCCCCGACCGCGCTCGTCTACGACAACGACGTCATGGCGGTGGCCGGGCTGGGTGTGGCGACCGAACGGGGCCTTGCCGTGCCCGCCGAGTTGTCGGTGGTCGCCTGGGACGACTCGCCGCTGTGCCGGGTCACCCACCCCGCGCTGACCGCGTTGGTGCGTGACACCCCCGCCTTCGGCCGGCTCGCCGCACAGTCCCTGCTGGACCTCCTCGCCGGGGCTCCCGCCCATGCAGTGGCAGGGGAGCCGCCGCGCCTTGAGGTCCGCGCCAGCACCGCCGCGCCGCCACCGGCCACGGCCCCCCAGCCGCCTCCCAAACGGTGTAGCGCACACTGAAACCGATCGATCCGAGACCGAGGAGCCGAAGTGGCCACCGTCGAAGCCCGTACCGCCGTCCTGCAGGCCCGTGTCGACGAGGGCGCGGGGGCCACCGTCGCCGTGGACATCGGCGGTACCAAGATCGCCGGTGCTGTGGTTCACCCGGACGGCTCGCTGTCGGGGTCCACCAGGCGTCCCACGCCCCGTACCCCGGACCCCGAGGAGGTCATGAACGCGGTCGAGGAGGTCGTCGCCGAACTCGCCTCGGATGCCTCGTGGGCGGAGGTCCGCCGCTGCGGCATCGGTAGCGCGGGTCCGGTGGACGCCCGGCTCGGCACCGTCAGCCCCGTCAACATCGGCGCGTGGCGGGGGTTCCCGATCCGGTCGCGGATCAAAGAGGCCCTCGCCCGTCACGGTGCGGACGTTCCGACGGCGCTGGTCGGCGACGGTGTGGCGATGGCCGCCGCGGAGCACTGGCTGGGCGCGGCCCGTGGGCGCGACAGCGCGCTGTGCATGGTCGTCTCGACCGGAGTGGGCGGCGGCCTGGTGCTGGACGGTCGCTTGCATCCCGGGCCTACCGGCAACGCGGGGCACATCGGTCACATCAGTGTGGACGTGGACGGCGTGCCCTGCGCCTGCGGCGGCCGAGGTTGTGTGGAAGCCATCGCCTCGGGCACCTCCATCGCACGCTGGGCCGCCGAACAGGGCTGGCGGGCGCCGGGGACAGACCGTTCGGCTGTGGCCGTCGCGGCCTCGGCGGCGGCCGGTGACGCCGTTGCCCTAGCTGCCTTCGACCGGGCCGGCCGCGCCCTGGCCGCCGCCATAGCGGCCACCGCCACCCTGGTCGAAACGGAGGTGGCCGTCATCGGTGGTGGAGTCGCCGCCTCGGGTGAGGTCCTGTTCGCACCGCTGCGCAAGCACCTGCGCACCTACGCCACCCTCAGTTTCGTACGCGAGCTCGAAGTCCATCCGGCGGAGTTGGGCACCGACGCCGGACTGGTCGGTGCGGCTGCTGCCGCCCGTCAGGTGCTGGCACCCGTCTGAAGCCGCACCGCGGTCCGCGGTGCCGGCGGACAGCGGGTCTCAGGGTTTGACGGACCTGTAGTACCGCCCCGCCCCCTCGTGCAGCGGCAGCGGGTCGGTGTAGATCGCGGTGCGCAGGTCCACCCGCTGCGCGGCGTGGACCCGGCGGGCGATCAGATCCCGGCTGTCGATCACGGTCCGGGTGAAACGTTCCGTGAGCACCGGGTCCGCGCGTTCGGTCGTCACCAACAGGTTGGGCACCGCGATGGTGGCCACCGCAGCCCCGTTCCTGGCCCGCGGATAGGCGTCGGCCGGCATCACCGCCGCCCGGTAGTGCCGGGTCGGGCTGCCCGCGCGCTGGAGTTCCGCCATCAGGTCGTCCAACGGAACCAGTCGGATCGGGGTCCGCTCGGAAAGGTCCCGCACGGCGGTGGTGGGCAGCCCTCCGGACCAGAAGAAGGCGTCGATCGTGCCGTTCTCCAATGCCCTCGGCATGGCGTCGATGCCTATCGAAACCGCTGTGACGTCCCGAGCGGGATCCAACTTCGCGGCGGTCAACAACCGGTCGGCGATCAGCCGCACACCCGAGCCGGGGGTCCCGACGGCCACCCTCATCCCGCGCAGGTCGGAGGTGCGCTGTACGTCCGCCCGGTCCAGCACCACAAGCTGCACGTAGTCGTCGTACAGGCGGGCGCAGCCGCGCAGCAGGTCCGCGCCCGGTTTCGCGTCCCGCTGGTACTTGGCGACCGCGTCGGCCGCGGCGATGGTGAAGTCAGCGGAGCCCTGGGTCAGCCGATCCAGGTTCTGCTGGGAGCCCTCGCTCGTCACCAGCCCGACCCTCACCTCAGGCAGATCCCGTCCCAGCGCCTGGCGCAACAGCTCTCCGTAGCGCTGGTAGACGCCCGTACGGGCCCCCGTGCTGAACGTCAGCTCTCCGCGGGGCGTGGCGCCCCCCAGCGGGAGCAGCCACCACAGGAGCAGGCCGCACACCAACGCCGCAGCAACCGTCCCCTGCAGGGCGCGGCTCCTGCGGATCCGGCGCAGCCGCTGGGGAAGTGCGAGGGGCATGTGCGTGATCCTGCCAGCTCGGTCGGCACCCGACCACCCCTTACCCTGGACGGGTGAGCGTGAGCGAGGAAGCCGGTTTGAAGACGTACGAGGTGCGCACCTACGGGTGCCAGATGAACGTGCACGACTCGGAGCGTCTCTCCGGTCTGCTGGAGGACGCCGGATACGTGCGTGCTCCCGAGGGTACGACGGAGGGCGAGGCCGACGTCGTCGTCTTCAACACCTGCGCGGTGCGGGAGAACGCCGACAACCGTCTTTACGGGAACCTCGGCCGCCTGGCCCCGATGAAGGCCGCGCGCCCCGGGATGCAGATCGCCGTCGGCGGATGCCTCGCGCAGAAGGACCGTGATTCGATCGTGGAGCGCGCACCCTGGGTGGACGTCGTGTTCGGCACGCACAACATCGGCAAGCTGCCGGTGCTGCTGGAGCGGGCCCGCATCCAGGAAGAGGCGCAGGTCGAGATCGCGGAGTCGCTGGAAGCCTTCCCCTCGACACTCCCCACGCGACGGGAGTCGGCGTACGCGGCCTGGGTCTCCATCTCCGTCGGCTGCAACAACACCTGCACCTTCTGCATCGTCCCGGCCCTGCGCGGCAAGGAGAAGGACCGCCGCCCCGGCGACATCCTCGCCGAGGTGGAGGCGCTGGTGTCCGAAGGCGTCTCGGAGATCACCCTGCTCGGCCAGAACGTCAACGCCTACGGCTCCGACATCGGTGACCGCGAGGCCTTCAGCAAGCTGCTGCGGGCCTGTGGCCGTGTCGAGGGTCTGGAGCGGGTGCGCTTCACCTCGCCCCACCCGCGGGACTTCACCGACGACGTGATCGCCGCGATGGCCGAGACCCCGAACGTCATGCCGCAACTGCACATGCCGCTCCAGTCCGGCTCGGACACGATCTTGAAGGCCATGCGTCGCTCCTACCGGCAGGAGCGCTTCCTCGGCATCATCGAGAAGGTGCGCGCCGCTATCCCGCACGCCGCCATCTCCACCGACATCATCGTGGGCTTCCCCGGCGAAACCGAGGAGGACTTCGAGCAGACGATGCACACGGTGCGCCGAGCCCGCTTCGCGAACGCGTTCACCTTCCAGTACTCCAAGCGCCCCGGCACCCCGGCTGCCGAGATGGACGGGCAGATCCCCAAGGCGGTCGTGCAGGAGCGCTACATGCGGCTCGTCGCACTGCAGGAGGAGATCTCCTGGGAGGAGAACAAGAAGCAGGTCGGCCGCACCCTCGAAGTCATGGTCGCCGAGGGCGAGGGCCGCAAGGACGGCGCCACCCACCGCCTGTCCGGCCGGGCGCCCGACAACCGTCTGGTGCACTTCACCAAGCCGGAGGCCGCAGTACGCCCCGGTGACCTGGTGACCGTCGAGATCACCTACGCGGCACCGCACCACCTACTTGCCGAGGGCCCCACGACGTCCGTGCGTCGTACGCGGGCGGGTGACGCCTGGGAGAAGCGCAACGCCGCGCCGGCCCAACCCACGGGGGTGCTCCTGGGGATCCCCACGCTGGGGGTGCCGGCCCCGCTGCCGGTGGCCACCAGCGGATGTGCGATCGACTAGCTCTGGTCCGGGTGCGCTCCGAGGAGGTGCCTGCGGCGGGTCGTGATCGCACCCCCGGTCCGCCGGCGGCTGTGGAGCGGTGGTAGGACCGGGCTGACGCTCGACGAACCGTACTCGGTCCCCGGCGGAACTTCCCGGCTGAGCTGTCATCGCGGGGCCGCGGGCCTCCGGGCCGGCGAAGGGCTGACTGCGCTCCTGCCGCGGGTACTAGGCTGCCGATCATGCTCGTAGCCGCTGCCGTATGTCCGTGCCCCCCGCTGCTGGTTCCGCAGCTCGCCGCGGGCGCCGCCGCCGAACTCGACGCCCTGCGGGTCGCGTGTTCGGACGCCGTTGCGGTCCTGGCCGCATCCCGGCCCGATCTACTGGTCGTGCTCGGTCCCGCGCGGGGACCGGAGCGGCCGGGTGTGTACCCGGAGGGAACCGGGGGTTCCTTCCAGGGCTTCGGCGTGGACCTCTCGGTGCGGCTGGGACAGCCCTTCGCGGCGAGGGCGGAGCCGGCGCAGGAACTGCCCGCGTCCCTGGCCGTCGCGGCCTGGCTACTGGGGCGCTGCGCGTGGACCGCCGCGCCGGTAGAGGGGCTGGCCCTGGGGGAAGAACTCGCCGAGGACTGCTTTCGCGCGGGCCGTGATCTCGCAGCTCGCGCCGGTCGGGTCGCCCTCCTGGTGATGGGGGACGGCAGCGCCTGTCGCACCCTGAAGGCACCCGGCTACCTGGACGTGCGTGCCGCGCAGTTCGACGAGGGCCTCGCCCGCGCACTGGGCACGGCCGACGTCCGTGCCCTGGCGGAGATCGACGTGGCGACGGCGCGGGAACTCCAGGTGGCCGGACGCGCGCCCTGGCAGGCCCTTGCCGGCGCCGCGGAGGGGGCGGGGCTGGACGGTCGGCTGCTGCGCGCGGAGGCGCCCTATGGCGTCGGATACTTCGTGGGCACCTGGTCCTGACGGGCACCCTCGCCCGAGGCATACCCGCGCCTGCGGCCCCGGGCGGAGGTCAGGTGCTCTGCCCGGGGTGCTGTCACGGTGCCGTCTCAGGATGCCGGGGGTGAAGGCGGGGTCGGGTCGGCGCCGGGAGCGCCGTCCTTGTGGGCGATCCGGCCCACGGCGCCCTTGGCCTTGTCCGTACCGCTAGCGATCTTGTCGCTGTACTTGCCCTTGGTCCTGGCGTCCACAGCCTTCGCTGCCTTGTCCAGGTTCTCCCCGATCCTGCCCTCGTGCTGCTGCGCGAGATCGCTGACCTTCTCCTTGGCGGGGGAGAGCTTCGCCTTCAACGTGTCCAGCAGGCTCATGGGTGACCTTCTCCTGACGTCCTGGGGGCTCCACCGGCCGGCGCCCGCCGGCTGCGCCCCGGTGCTGCGACCGGTGGCGAAGACTGGCGAAAACGCCCATTACTCCTTCTTGAACGTTAGCCGCAGGGCGGAAGTTCCGCGTGGTGGGAACGGGTGCCTCTGCTGCCCGAGCGCCGTGGCGCCGTGGTGTCCACCGCCAACAGCGCTCCGGACCCGGTGGGTCGGAAGCGCGCGCACGGTTTGCGAGACTGGGGCGGTGAGAAGTGCAGCCCCCGCACCGCGGGTCATCGCCGTCGTCGGACCCACCGCGGCCGGAAAGTCCGACCTGGGTGTGGCCCTCGCCCACCATTTCGACGGCGAGGTGATCAACGCCGACTCCATGCAGCTGTACCGGGGCATGGACATCGGCACCGCGAAGCTGACCCTTGAGGAACGCGACGGGGTACCGCACCATCTCCTCGACATCTGGGAGGTGACCCGGACGGCGAACGTCGCCGAGTACCAGCGCCTCGCCCGCGCCGAGATCGACCGTCTCCTGGCCGAGGGGCGCACCCCCGTGCTGGTGGGCGGTTCCGGGTTGTACGTGCGCGGTGCCATCGACGCGCTGGAGTTCCCGGGCACAGATCCCGAGGTTCGGGCCCGACTGGAGGAGGAGCTCACCCTCCGGGGCCCCGGCGCCCTGCACGCCCGACTCGCCGCCGCGGACCCGGCCGCCGGGAAGGCGATCCTGCCCAGCAACGGCCGGCGCATCGTGCGGGCGCTGGAGGTGATCGAGCTCACCGGCCGCCCCTTCACGGCGAATCTGCCGGGCCATGACTCGGTGTACGACACCGTGCAGATCGGTGTCAGCGTGGGCCGACCCGAGCTCGACGAGCGCATCGCGGTGCGGGTGGACCGGATGTGGGAGGCGGGTCTGGTCGAGGAGGTGCGCGCCTTGGAGGCCCGGGGCCTACGCGAAGGCGTCACCGCGTCCCGCGCCCTCGGCTACCAGCAGGTGCTGGCCGCGCTCGCCGGTGACTGCACCGAGGAGGAGGCCCGCGCCGAGACTGTGCGCGCCACCAAGCGTTTCGCGCGTCGACAGGAGTCCTGGTTCCGACGCGACCCGCGTGTCCACTGGTTGAGTGGCGCCGCCTCAGAGCGGGCGGAACTCCGGCAGCTCGCCCGGTCGTTGGTCGAACGAGCGGTCACAGCCTGATCACGTGATGGCATCGGGACGCTCCGGGCGCACATGCTTGGCCCCGGGTCGTGCCATCATCAAGCTTCAATCGACATCAGCTTTCAGCTTCGACGTTCGCCGATCGACGAAGGAAGTCCGACTGGGGGAGGGCGCGTGGCGATGGATGCCGGCCCTCGTGACTCCGGGCGGGACGCACCGGAGACGACTTCCGGCGCACTGGGCGAATCCGCCCCCCGCTCCGGCTCCGAGACGGTCCCCACTGCTGGGTCCGGCCTGCCCGCCGAACCGGACCGCCTGAGCTCCGACGGGCCGGAGCACGAAGAGCCGGTTCCCGAGTACGAGGTGGAGCTCCGGCCTCGCCGGCGGCTGCGCCTGTGGCAGCTGGCTCCGATCGTCTCGCTCGCTGCGGCCGGTTCGCTGATGTTCGCCTTCCCGCTGGCCTTCGAGTTCGGCGACGGCGGTGCGGTGGTCGCCATGCTTGGCCTGTTGATCAGCTGCTGCGCCGCAGGCTGGGGAATGATGGCCGCCCGTCGGGTCGGGCACACCTGGCCGGGCCTGCCCGCCCGGGGCTCCGGTGGGCGCCCCAACTGGTGGGTGGTGGCCCTGTACGCGGGCATCGTCTTGACCCTCGCCGTGCTCGCCGTATGGCGGGTGGCCCGGCTCCGCTGAACCATGGCAGCCAGCTGACCAGCCGAGAGGCGCTCAGCCCGAACTTCGGCGACTTTGTACGATGGCTCGGTGACCGATACCACGCAGATCGCCTACCTCAAGGGCCACGGGACCGAGAACGACTTCGTCATCCTCCCCGACCCGGACAATGCGCTGGACCTGCCCGCGGAGCTCGTCGCACGACTGTGTGACCGCCGAGCCGGCCTCGGCGGCGACGGAGTCCTGCATGTGGTGAGGTCGGCGGCGCACCCGGAGGCTCGGGCGATGGCCGGCGACGCCCCGTGGTTCATGGACTACCGCAACAGCGACGGCTCGATCGCGGAGATGTGCGGCAACGGAGTACGTGTCTTCACGCGCTACCTCCAGCACGCCGGTTGGGTGTCGGCCGGAGAGCTCGCGGTGGCGACCCGTGGTGGGATCAAGCGTGTTCACCTGTCCAAGGACGGCGATGTCACCGTCTCGATGGGCCGCGCCAAGCTGCCCGCCGGTGAGGTCGCAGTCGCCGTGGGCGGGCGCAACTGGTCCGCGCGCAACGTCAACATGGGCAATCCGCACGCCGTGGTCTTCGTCGAGGACCTCGCGGAGGCCGGGGACCTCTTCGAGGCCCCTGCGGTGTCGCCGGCGGCTGCCTATCCCGAAGGCGTGAACGTCGAGTTCGTGGCCGATCGCGGTCCGCGGCACGTGGCGATGAGGGTCTACGAACGTGGTTCCGGTGAGACCCGGTCCTGCGGCACCGGTGCCTGCGCGGTCGCCGTTGCAGCCGCCCGCAGGGACGGAACGGACCCGGCGGTCACCGGCGAACCGGCCAGCTTCACCGTCGACGTACCCGGGGGCACCCTGGTGATCACCGAGCTGCCGGACGGCTCGATCGAGATGACCGGGCCCGCCGTGATCGTCGCCCAGGGGACCTTCGACCCCGACTGGCTCAGCCACTGATCAAAGGCTCCTCAAGAGCTGGTCATCGGTTGACCAAGGAGACTGGCCGCCCAGCTGGGGCTAAACCATTGAAAATTGGAAAATTCTTCCGATCTGAGCATCGCTCGAATGGGTGATCCGGTTCACGCTCAGCGAGAGCGGGACTGCGGCACGTGGTGGGCTCGGTAGCATCAAGCACCGGCCCGGCGGGTCACACCAGGCCCGCACACCGCCGGTCGACGCCGGAGGTGCCCATGAGTGCAGAGGCCACGAACCCCGACGCCTGTCCCGAGCAACGCCCGGCCCCCACCCCGGGCCGCCGTCGCGGGCGCACGCGCCTCGATCTGCGCCGGCTCGGGCGGGCTGCCCTGCTCGGCCCGGCGAGCCGCGACCGGCTGCCCGACGCGATCGGCCACGTCGTCGACGCGCATCGCGCCCACCACCCCGAGGCCGATCCCGGCGTCCTGCACCGCGCCTACGTGCTGGCCGAGTCCTCGCACCGCGGGCAGATGCGCAAGAGCGGGGAGCCCTACATCACCCATCCCCTGGCGGTCACCCTCATCCTCGCGCAACTCGGCGCCGAAACCACGACGCTGACGGCCTCGCTGCTGCACGACACCGTCGAGGACACCGAAGTGACCCTCGATCAGGTGCGGACGGAGTTCGGTGAGGAGGTCTGCTTCCTGGTCGACGGCGTCACCAAACTCGAAAAGGTCGACTACGGCGCCGCCGCGGAACCTGAGACCTTCCGCAAGATGCTCGTCGCCACCGGAAACGACGTCCGGGTGATGTCCATCAAGCTCGCCGACCGGCTCCACAACATGCGCACCCTCGGCGTGATGCGTCCGGAGAAGCAGGCTCGGATCGCCCGCGTCACCCGGGACGTGCTCATCCCGCTCGCCGAGAGGCTCGGCGTCCAAGCTCTCAAGACCGAGTTGGAGGACCTCGTCTTTCAGATCCTCCACCCCGAGGAGTGCGCGCGCATCCGCTCCCTGATCGCCACCCACACGGCGGACGGAGCCGATCCGTTGCCCACCATCGCCGAGGCGTTCCGCGCCGCGCTCAAGGAGGCGGGCATCCCCGCGGACGTCCAGGTACGCCCCCGGCACACCGTCTCCGTGCACCGCATCTCCCACAAACGCGGGACCTTGCGCGGACCCGACTTCGGCAGGCTGCTGGTCCTGGTGGGCGAGGACGCCGACTGCTACGGGGCGTTGGGGGAGTTGCACACCTGCTTCACCCCCGTCATCTCCGAGTTCAAGGACTTCATCGCGGTTCCCAAGTTCAACCTGTACCAATCACTGCACACAGCGGTCGCCACACCCGCCGGTGAGGTCGCCGAAGTCCTCATCCGTACGCGCCAGATGCACCGCGTGGCGGAGGCGGGCGTTATCGCTCTCGGCAACCCCTATCCGGCCGTCCCGGAGCCTGCCGAGCCCTCCGGGGCCGCCGAGGAGCGGGCCGACCCGACCCGCCCCGGCTGGCTCTCACGGCTCCTCGACTGGCAGCAGTCCGCCCCGGACCCCGACACCTTCTGGAGCTCCCTGCGCGAGGAACTCGCCCAGGACCGGGAGATCACCGTGTTCTGCTCCGACGGCGGAGCGCCCCGTGCCGTCAGCCTGCCCGCGGGGGCGAGCTGTGTGGACGCCGTCTACGCCCAGTACGGGGAGGCCGCCCACGCGTGCATCGGCGCGCGGATCAACGGCCGCCTCGCAGCTCTCGGCACCCTGCTGGTCGACGGTGACACCGTGCATCCGCTGCTCGCCCAGGACGCCTCTGCGGGGCCATCCCCGGAGTGGCTCGACCACGCGCGCACACCTGCCGCGCGGATCGCCATCAGCGGTTGGCTCCGGGCGCACCCCGGCGGCAGCCAGGTGCAGCCGGTCGCCCCGCGCGCCCCCCTCGCGGTCACCTCTGCCCGTGGGACCGGGGTGAACGCGGTCGCCGAACTACCCGACGCCACCGTGCGACTCGCCGGCTGCTGTACACCCGTCCCACCCGACAGGGTCACCGGATTCGTCGTACGAGGGGGCGTGGTGACCGTGCACCGGGTTCAGTGCGCGGCCGTGGAGCAGATGAGTTCCGTCGGTCGGACCCCGGTCACCGTGCACTGGCGGGCGACCGCGGACTGTCGGGTCACTCTGGTCGCCGAGTCCTTCGGTCGTCCCCATCTGCTCGCCGATCTCACCGAGGCGATCTCCCGGCAAGGGGCGGACATCGTGGCCGCCACCGTCGACCCACCCACCGCACAGCGAGTCCGCCACACATACACCCTCCAGCTGCCCGACGCGACCGGGTTGCCCGCCCTGATGCGGGCGATGCGCGAGGTGGCGGGGGTCTACGACGTGAGCCGGGCCCAGCAGCCAGCAACCGCCTGAGCCGCCGCGGCCCGGGGGCGTTCGGGGCCCCGACCCTTTCGGGTGGGGCTCGTGCGCGCCGCACCCGCCTCCTCCCCGGTCGCTGGTAGCGGTACACCATGCAGCTCACCTCCCGTCGCCTGCGCGCCGCCCTGCTCGCTGCGACTTCGCTCACCCTGGTCGCCGCCGTCCTCCCGCCGCCCGCCCCTCTCGGCATCGGCGACCCCCTCTTCCCCGCGCTCGGCAACCCGGGCTACGACGTGCTCGCCTACGACCTCTCGTTCACCTATCGCGGCAACAACCAAGAACCCCTCGACGCGGTGACGAAGATCGATGCCCGCGCTCTGGCTTCCCTGGAGCGCGTCAACCTCGACTTCACCCACGGCGAAGTCTCGTCCGTCGAGGTCAACGGGCTTCCCGCCGAGTTCGCCACGGCGGGCGAAGACCTCGTACTCACCCCCGCCCGAGCGGTCACCACCGGGTCTGCACTGCACATCACCGTCCGTCACACCAGTGATCCGCGAGGTCGGGCCGATGGCGGCTGGGTGCCCACCGAGGACGGGCTGGCCATGGCCAACCAGGCCGATGCCGCGCACCGCGTCTTCCCCTGCAACGACCACCCGGCGGACAAGGCCTACTTCACGATCAGCGTGACCGCTCCCGAGGAGCTGACCGCCGTCGCGGGCGGTCTGCCCGTCTCCCGGAGTCGATCCGGCACCTCCACCACGTGGACGTACCGGACCGCGCACCCGATGGCCACCGAACTCGCCCAGGTCTCCATCGGCCGTTCGACCGTGCTCCACCGGCAGGGGCCGCACGGTCTGCCGATCCGTGACGTGGTGCCCACCACGGAGCGGGGCCGCCTGGAACCCTGGCTCGCCAAGACCCCCACCCATCTGGAGTGGATGGAAGAGAGAGTGGGGCGCTATCCCTTCGAGAACTACGGGATCCTCGTCGCCCAGGCCACGACGGGCTTCGAGCTGGAGACACAGACCCTCTCACTCTTCGAGCACCGGCTGTTCACCGAGCCCGGCTATCCCGCCTGGTACGTGGAAGCGGTCATGGTCCATGAGCTCGCCCACCACTGGTTCGGCAACAGCGTCACCCCGCGCACCTGGTCGGACCTCTGGCTCAACGAAGGACACGCCACCTGGTACGAGGCGCTGTACGCGGACGGACTTGGAAAGTACTCGCTGGAGCGCCGCATGCGGGAGGCCTATCAGCGCTCTGACCAGTGGCGGGCCGCGGGTGGGCCGCCAGCGGCCCCCAAGGCCGCCGCACCGGGCCAGAAGATCGGCCTGTTCCGCCCCATCGTGTACGACGGCAGCGCCCTGGTGCTCTACGCGCTGCGCCAGGAAATGGGCAGCGCCGCCTTCGAACGGCTGGAGCGGCGCTGGGTGAGCGAGTTCCAGCACGGCACCGCCGGTACGGCGGACTTCATCCGCCTAGCCTCCCAGGAAGCGGGACGTGACCTCGCCGGCTTCCTCAAGGACTGGCTCTACGGCAGCACCACCCCGTCGATGCCCGGTCACCCGCAGTGGCGGTCCACCGAGCCGGCATCGTGAAACCCGCGTGACGGCCCCAGCTGGCCCGTGTCACTATCGACAGGTCGGTGACCACGCCGGGTGTACCCGAGGGGCCCGCGGGAACGTTCCACAGGAACCACTCCGCGGGAATCATCGGATCCCGTCACGCGTTGTCACCGACGTCAGGAGATTCCCAATCGACGTAAGGACCCAATGACCTCCTCTTCATCTTCTTCCCAGGAAGCGCTGGACGCGCAGAGCTTTACCGAGAGCCTTCGGGCCGATGCCCTGATGGAAGAGGACGTCGCCTGGAGCCACGCGATCGACGGAGAGCGGGACGGCGAACAGTTCGACCGCTCGGAGCGCGCCGCCCTCAGGCGGGTGGCCGGTCTCTCCACCGAGCTCGAAGACGTCACCGAAGTCGAGTACCGCCAGCTACGTCTGGAGCGCGTGGTTCTGGTCGGGGTCTGGACCTCGGGGACGGTGCAGGATGCGGACAACTCACTCGCCGAGCTCGCGGCGCTCGCCGAGACGGCGGGTGCCCTCGTACTCGACGGGGTGATCCAGCGCCGCGACAAGCCTGACCCGGCCACCTACATCGGCTCGGGCAAGGCGCAGGAGCTGCGCGACATCGTCCTTGAGACCGGGGCCGACACCGTCGTGTGCGACGGCGAGCTCAGCCCCGGACAGCTCATCCACCTCGAAGACGTGGTCAAGGTGAAGGTGGTCGACCGGACCGCCCTCATCCTGGACATCTTCGCCCAACACGCGAAGTCCCGAGAGGGCAAGGCGCAGGTCGCCCTCGCGCAGATGCAGTACATGCTGCCGCGGCTGCGTGGCTGGGGCCAGTCGCTGTCCCGGCAGATGGGTGGCGGCGGCGGTGGCGGCATGGCCACCCGAGGCCCCGGTGAGACCAAGATCGAGACCGACCGTCGTCGGATCCGCGAGAAGATGGCGAAGATGCGCCGGGAGATCGCGGAGATGAAGACCGGGCGGGACCTCAAACGGCAGGAGCGGCGCCGTAACAAGGTGCCCTCGGTCGCCATCGCCGGGTACACCAACGCGGGCAAGTCCTCACTCCTGAACCGTCTGACGGGGGCGGGCGTCCTGGTGGAGAACTCCCTGTTCGCCACCCTCGACCCGACCGTTCGGCGGGCCGAGACCCCCAGCGGGCGGCTCTACACTCTGGCTGACACGGTGGGCTTCGTGCGGCACCTGCCGCACCACCTTGTGGAGGCCTTCCGCTCCACGATGGAGGAGGTCGGTCAGTCCGACCTGATCCTGCACGTGGTCGACGGATCACATCCGGCCCCGGACGAGCAGTTGGCCGCGGTCCGCGAGGTCATCCGAGAGGTCGGAGCGGTGGATGTGCCGGAGATCGTCGTGATCAACAAGGCGGATGCCGCTGACCCCCTCGTGCTGCAACGACTGTTGCGCATCGAGCGACACTCGATCGCGGTGTCGGCCCGGACGGGCATGGGCATCGAAGAGCTGCTCGCACTCATCGACTCCGAACTGCCCCGTCCGCAGGTCGAGATCGAGGTCCTGGTGCCGTACACCCGCGGGGCGCTGGTGTCCAGGGCTCACGCCGAGGGCGAGGTGATCTCCGAGGAGCACACCCCGGAGGGCACGCTGCTGAAGGTGCGGGTGCACGAAGCGCTCGCCGCTGACCTCGCCGCACTGGTACCGGCGACGCACTGACGCCCCGGCCCCGGGCCCGACCTTCACCACGGGAGTGAAGGCATGGGCCCGGGGCGCTCGGTGCGGCCACTGCGGGCGCCAGCCCGGGTTGCGTCCCCCGCCAGCTGGACGGTCCTTGGCGTCAGTGAGGGTTCCTTCGGCTCATCGCCTGGAACACCGACCGGGCTGCCGCATCGAGCCGCGGACCCGCCAGCCAGCTCGCGTCCTCTGGACCTATCGAGGTGTTCGACACCAGGGCGGGGCGGCCATCGCGGCCCTGTGCCACCCAGCCGCCACCGGAGGAGCCACCAGTCATCGTGCATCCGATCCGGTACATCACCGGGTCGGTCGCGTTCAGTGAAAGCCGTCCCGGCCGGTCCGTGCACTGGAAGGCACGCTGGCCGTCGAACGGTTCCGCGGCCGGGTAGCCGATCGCCGTGATCCGCTCGATCGCCGCGGTGGGGAGCGCGTCGAATTCCACCGGCAAGGCCGAGCCGACGACCTCTTCCAACGAAGCGCCGTCGCCCTCCTCCGGCGTGACGTGGAGGACCGCGTAGTCGTACGGCGCCCCACCACCGCCCACCGGAGCCCCCTGAGTCAGCCACTGCGGTGAGGCCGAGGCCCAGTCGCTCCACCACACCCCGTGCGGCGCCACCTGCTCGCGGGATGCTCCCCGCAGCCCGTCAGCGAGCTTGCCCGCATCGTTGTAGGAGGGCACGAAGGCAATGTTCCGGTACCAGCCGCCTTCCTTGCCGGCGTGCACACAGTGGCCCGCCGTCCACACCAGGTTCGACCTGCCGGGTCGGGCGGGGTCCGCAACCACGGTGCCCGAGCACACCATGGAACCCTGCGGCCCGTCGAAGAAGACCTTTCCCGCTTCGGGGGCGCTCGCCCGGTACGGGGCGGGTAGTGGTCTGGCCCGCACCGGAACCGGGGCCGGGTCGCTGGCCGCCCGGCCGGCGAGGAGGTTCGCCTCACTGACGGGCTCGTCCGGCTCGATCGCCCGACGCATCCGGTCCGGGTCCCAGAGGTCCTCGATGATCGGGTTGATGTAGTCCTCGGCCTCGCGTAGCCAGTCCTTCTTGCTCCAGTCCCGCCAGGCGCCGTCCCGCCACTTCTCCCAGTCGAGGCCGTGCTCCTTCAGTTTCTCCCGCAGCTCGTCCGGAATCCTGATTCCGCCCGGTTCACCAACTCCCTGCGCCGGGCGGTCCGACGTGCTGCTGTCGGCGTCGGTGTTGCAGGCCGTGGCCGTCAGGACGAGGGCGGCACTCAGGCCAGTGGCCCCCAGCAGTCGTTGGACGGCGAGGGCTCGGCGTATCGGTCGCATGTCTTCAATCCCCCTGGGACTTCGAGGTGCGGAGGGTGCAACCCCCCACTATGCCGGTGAGGTTCGAGGCGCCACAGTGCCCTCCGGTAGTGCCTCGGCGCATGCCGGGCGCATCCGTCCTCTCGTCTGCCCGCGCACCGGAGCAAGCTCGCGCGCTGGGGCGTGCGCTCCGTTGCTGGTGGCTGACCGGACGCGACCTCGGATGCGTCAACCGCCCCCATGGGAAAGGAACTTCCGCCGTTGGCCGTGCTCTCCTGCCGGCACCGTCGTTGGTACGTCCAGGGGACCCAGGTCCCTTGTACGCGATCTTTGGAACCCTTACCCGGGAGGAGTCAACAGAGTTGGCCTTGAGCGAGCCCGCCGCTTCGCCGGCACCGAGTGCCGGACCTGAAGGCATCCTCCGTCGCCAGACGATGCGGGAATCCGCGGCCCGGACCTACGCACGGTCGTTGCCGATCGTCCCGGTCCGCGCACGGGGCCTGACCATCGAGGGCGCCGACGGCCGCCGCTACCTGGACTGCCTCTCGGGCGCGGGGTCCCTGGCGCTGGGGCACAACCACCCGGTGGTCCTGGAGGCCATCCGCGAGGTCCTCGACTCGGGTGCACCCCTCCACGTGCTGGACCTGGCCACGCCCGTCAAGGACGCCTTCACCACGGAGCTGTTCAAGACGCTGCCGACGGGCCTGGCCGATCAGGCCCGGGTGCAGTTCTGCGGCCCGGCCGGCACCGACGCGGTCGAGGCCGCACTGAAACTCACCCGCATCGCCACCGGACGGGCCGGCGTCCTGGCCTTCAGCGGCGCCTACCACGGTATGTCCGCAGGTTCCCTCGAAGCCTCCGGCGGAGCCCGGGAGAGCCGGGTCACCAGGCTCCCTTACCCACAGGACTACCGCTGCCCCTTCGGGACAGGGGGCGTGCACGGGGCCGAACTCGGTGCGCGCTGGACCGAGAGCCTGCTGGACGATCCCAAGGGCGGGGCCGCTGAGCCCGGTTGCATGATCCTGGAGCCGGTGCAGGGCGAAGGGGGCGTCCATCCAGCTCCTGACAGCTGGTTGCGTCGGATGCGAAAGATCACCGCCGACCGTGGGATCCCCTGATCGCAGATGAGGTCCAGACCGGCGTCGGACGAACCGGTCGCTTCTGGGGGGTCGACCACGCCGGGGTGGTTCCCGACGTGATGGTCCTGTCGAAAGCCATCGGTGGCAGTCTTCCGCTCGCCGTCATCGTCTACCGCGCGGAGCTCGACGCCTGGGGGCCGGGCACGCACGCCGGTACCTTCCGGGGTAACCAGTTGGCCATGGCGGCAGGAGCCGCCACCCTCGCCTTCGTCCGCGAGAACCAACTCGCCGACCGGGTTGCGGCGCTGGGAGCGCAGATGCTCGCCACCCTGCGCGGACTCGCGGCGGAGCACGCCTGCCTCGGGGACGTCCGGGGGCGTGGCCTGATGATCGGCCTGGAGATCGTGGACCCCGAAGCCCCCGCGCGATCGCGGCCGGACGACCTCCCCGAACCGCATTCCCGCGCAAACCGGGCCGGCTGGACGGCACCCGCGCCCGCGGACCCCCTCATGGCGGTGGCTGTGCAACAGGAATGCCTCCGACGGGGCCTCATCGTCGAACTCGGCGGGCGCCACTCCAGCGTGATCCGGTTGTTGCCGCCCCTGACCCTCACGGACGAGCAGGCCGCAGCCGTCCTCGACCGGCTCGCCGACGCCCTCACAGCAGCCGGCGACAACCGGCGTCGCTAGCCCGAAAACCGCCCCTAAGGAACCGCCGGTGAACTCCAGCCCTGGACCCGATCCCGCCGATGGCGCCCGACACCACAGCCCACAGGAAGAAGCGGCCACCGTGCCGCGGCAGGGCACCGCTGGTAGCCGTAGCCGTCCTGCCGCGGACCTCCGCCTCCGCCGGGACCTGCGGCCGGACCCGCTCGACGACCCTGATCCCGAAAGGGCTGCCGAAGCCGCCGGGGTGGAGAACCTGCTGCGGTGCTGGGTGCGCGAACGGAACCTGCCCCGACCGGCCGGACCCGTGCTCGACATCCCGCTACCCGCTTCCGCTTCCCTGCTGCGCGTTCCGGTGCGCTACTGGTCCCCCTGTGGCTGGCACCGCTTCGAGGCCCCGCGACTGGACGGCGCCTCCTGCCGAAGCCCTTCCCTCGATGCCGTGACCCTGGCCGCCCTGCTGGTGCGGGAGGGCGGATCGAGCAGCGGATCCGCCCTCGTGGGTCGGGTCGCCGACTCGGTGCGCCGGACCACGGAGTTCCTCGCGTTCAGGCGTGGCGAGGTCGAGCCCCGGCCCGGTGCCGACCCCTTCCTCCAGGCGGAGCAGTCCCTCCTGCTCGGCCACCCGCTCCAGCCCGACCCCAAGAGCCGGGAGGGGATCTCGGAGGCTGAATCCCGACTCTTCTCACCCGAGCTGTCCGGCTCCTTCCCGCTGCACTGGCTCGCAGTGGACCGTTCACTGCTCGCCACCGACTCCGCCTGGACCGAAGGCGGCCGTACCCTCCCAGCCGAACAACTCCTCACCCGCCTCGCAGGAGACCTCCGCCTTCCACCCGGTACCGTCCCCCTGCCCGTCCACCCCTGGCAGGACCACGACCTACCGCACCGACCACCCGTCAAGGCGCTCATGGACTCCGGTCTACTGCACCAGCTAGGTCCGCACGGTGAGTCCTGGCACCCCACGTCCTCCGTGCGCACGGTGTACCGCCCAGGCGCCGCCGCGATGCTCAAGCTCTCCCTAGGTGTGCGCATCACCAACTCCCGCCGGGAGAACCTCCGTAAGGAACTCCACCGGGGCGTGGAGGTCCACCGGCTGCTGCGCGCCGGACTCGCCGCGCAGTGGCGGGCCGCGCACCCCGCCTTCGACATCGTGCGGGATCCGGCCTGGGCCGCGGTCGACATCCCTGACGGAGGCCCGGCTCCGGGGCTGGACGTCGTCCTGCGGCACAATCCCTTCGGCCCGAAGGACGACGTCGCCTGCGTCGCCGCCCTCACCTCGCCCCGGCCAAGGCCCGGCGGCAACGGGATGGTCTCCCGGCTCGCCGAGATCGTTTCACGACTCGCGGCGGCGACCAGCCACACCGTCGAGGCCGTCGCCGCCGAGTGGTTCCTGCGCTACCTCGACCAGGTGGTGCTGCCGGTACTCGCCCTCGACGCGTTGGTCGGTGTCGCCCTCGAAGCCCACCAGCAGAACACCCTGGTCCTCCTCGACCGCCAGGGTTGGCCCGTCGGGGGCCGCTTCCGCGACAACCAGGGCTACTACTTCAGGGCTTCCCACCAGGCAACCCTCGAAAGCAGGCTCCCGGGGATCGGGGCGACCAGCGACACCTTCGTACCCGACGCCGTCGTGGACGAGCGTCTTGCCTACTACCTCGGGGTCAACAACCTGCTCGGCCTGATCGGAGCCTTCGGATCGCAGCGTCTCGCCGACGAGCAGATGCTCCTGGCCGCCCTGCGAGGCTTCCTCGCCAAGCACACCCGACTCGGGCCGCTAGCAACCCACCTACTCGACTCGCCGACCCTGCGCTGCAAGGCAAACCTCCTGACCCGACTGCACGGCCTCGACGAGCTTGTCGGTCCCGTGGCCACCCAGTCCATCTACGTGACTATCGCCAACCCCCTCCACGCGTGACCGAAGGACTCCTGTGCCCTCCGTAGAAACGGAAGCCGACCAATGCACCACCTCACAAACGTCTCGACCGCGGGCCGACTGCGAGGACACCCTCGACCTGCGCATTCCCGCCGAGCTGCTGGAGTTGTGCACTCAAGGACCCCCGACAGCGCTCGGGGACGGTCTGGGACACCCAGCACCGGGCCGACTCCCACAGCCGGACGGGGCCGGCCTGCTGGACCGCCCGGCGAGTTGGGGCCCGACCACGACACCGGCAGGGCGCTTCCAGCTGGTCCCGCTCCGCCCGGGCAAGGACCTGGGACGGCTGGTCCGATGGATGAACGACCCAGCAGTGGCCGCCTTCTGGGAGCTCTCCGGGCCGGAATCCGTGACGGCGGCGCACGTCCGTGCGCAGCTCGACGGGGACGGCCGTAGCTTTCCCTGCCTGGGTACTCTGGACGGCCGGCCGATGAGCTACTGGGAGATCTACCGGGCCGACCTCGACCCGATCTCCCGGTTCTACCCGGCGCGCCCCCACGACACGGGCATCCATCTGCTCATCGGAGAAGCCGCAGATCGGGGTCGGGGCGTCGGCACCATCCTGTTGCGGACGGTCGCCGATCTGATCCTTGACCACCGGCCCCGCTGCAACCGCGTCATCGCGGAACCGGACATCCGCAACACCTCTTCCGTCTCCGCCTTCCTGGGCTCCGGATTCCGTCTCGCCGGGGAAGTGGAACTCCCCAACAAGCGCTGTGCGTTGTTGATTCGAGAACGCGCACTGCGCAACCTGCTCTGAGACCGGGCACACCCCGCCCGCTTCCGGCAGGCGTGAGGCGAACAAACCACTGCTCCCTCCACGTATGCCACAGCCGTCGCGTTCCCCCGCAGGAGTCCTCGTGCCGAACTCGTCCATCAGCTCTGACTCCCCACCGCAGATCCCAGCAGAACTGAACCGCAGTACCTGGGACCGTGCCGCTCGCAAACTGCTCGCAAAGATGATCGGCGAGTTCGCCTACGAAGGGGTCATCTCGCCCCGCCCCGCCGCCGAGCCCGGCCACTGGACCCTGGTCCTCGACGACGGCACGCTCCTGGGCTTCGCCGCCGCACGCGGTTCCTACGACTCCTGGCGGGTCCTTCCCGACTCCCTGAGCACGGGGGACCCCTTCGCCTTCCTGGTAGCTGCCCGCCGGCTCCTCGACCTCGACGGTGCCACCCTGGGCCACCTCATCCGGGAACTGAACCACACCCTGGCGGCCGACACCCGCCTGGAGCGCACCGCCCTCACGGCCGACCTGCTGGCCGAGCTCGGCTACGCCGAACTCGAAGGCCATCAGACCGGGCACCCGTGGATCGTGCCCAACAAGGGCCGCCTCGGATTCTCCGCCTCCGACACCGCGGCCTGGGCGCCGGAGGCGCGGACGCAGGTCCGATTGCCCTGGCTGGCAGCCCGTACCTCTATCGCCGAGTACCGGGGCGTTGGCGCGCTGGCTGATCCCCGCCGGCTCTACTCGCGGGAGCTCGACCCCGCCACCCGGGACCTGTTCGACCGACACCTGCGCGATCTGGACCTCGACCCCGGTGGCTACCACTACCTCCCCGTTCATCCCTGGCAGTGGGACCAGGTGGTCCTCCCGCTGTTCGCCGGCTCGCTCGCTTCCCGGGAGCTGGTTCCACTCCCAGCCGATCAGGACCTGAGACTGCCGCAACAGTCCGTCCGCACCTTCCTGAACACCTCACGCCCCGAGCGCCACACGGTGAAGCTGCCCCTATCGGTGTTGAACACCCTCGTGTGGCGAGGCCTGCCCACGGAACGGACCCTCGCCGCGCCCGCCGTCACCGCTTGGGTGCACGCCGTACGGGACGGCGACCCCTTCCTCCGTGAGACGTGCCGGGTGATCCTGCTCGGCGAGGTGGCCTCCGTCACGGTGGCCCACCCCGTCTACGACCGGCTGCCCGAGGTTCCCTACCAGTACCGCGAGTTGCTCGGTGCGATCTGGCGGGAACCGCTGCTCGACCAGCTCGGACCGGGCGAGCGGGCCCGTACCCTCGCCTGCCTCCTGCAGGTGGACCGTCGAGGGCGAGCCCTGGCCGAGGAGCTCGTCACCCGTTCGGGTCTGACCGGCGTTGCCTGGCTGCGCCGCCTCTTCGCAGCGCTGCTGCCACCTCTGCTGCACTTCCTCTACCGCTACGGCACGGTCTTCTCGCCGCACGGGGAGAACACCATCGTCGTCTTCGACGAACACGACACGCCGGCCCGACTTGCGGTCAAGGACTTCGTCGACGACATCAACATCAGCTCCGAGCCTCTGCCTGAACACGAATCCGTACCGGAGGAGGTCCGAGCGGTTCTGCTCACTGAGCCGCCGGCGTTCTTGACGCAGTTCATCCACTCGGGGCTCTTCGTCGGGGTGTTCCGCTACCTCGCCCCGCTCTTCGAGGACCGCCTCGGCGTTCCGGAAAGGGACTTCTGGGCGATGGTTCGGGCGGAGATCATCCACTATCAGTCCGGATTCCCCGAGCTGAAGGACCGCTTCGAGCTCTTCGACCTGCTGGCACCTCGCATCGAACGCCTCTGCCTCAACCGCAACCGCCTGCACGCGGACGGCTACCGTGACCAGCCTCGACGCCCGCACGCTGCCGTGCGCGGCACGGTGCCCAACCCCCTCCACCAGCCGTGAGCGGATCACCTGGGATCCCTCCGTTCTGGAACCGTGCTGTCAGTCCGGCCCCGTAGGCTGGGACCGCTATGACGAAGCCCTCCCTCCCCGACCTCCTGCACGCTGCCGTAGCCGCCGTCGGCGGTACGGAGCGCCCCGGCCAGGTGGCCATGGCCGAAGCCGTCGCCGAAGCCGTGGACGACAACTCCCACCTACTCGTCCAGGCCGGCACCGGTACCGGCAAGTCCCTGGGCTATCTTGTGCCCGCACTCGCCCACGGCGAGAGAGTGGTGGTGGCCACCGCCACCCTCGCCCTCCAGCGTCAGCTGGTGGAACGGGACCTGCCACGGACCGTGGACGCCCTCCATCCGCAGCTGCGCCGCCGGCCCCAGTTCGCCATGTTGAAGGGAAGGTCGAACTACCTGTGCCTGCACCGGCTGCACGAAGGTGTGCCACAGGACGAGGAGGAAGGGCTGTTCGACGCCTTCGAAGCCGCCGCTCCGAGCAGCAAGCTCGGAGCGGACCTGCTGCGCCTGCGTGACTGGTCGGACGAGACCGAGACGGGGGACCGAGACGATCTGACGCCCGGTGTCTCAGACCGTGCCTGGTCGCAGATCTCGGTGTCCTCCAGGGAGTGCCTCGGAGCCACCAAGTGTGCCTACGGCGTGGAGTGTTTCGCGGAGGCGGCCCGAGAGCGAGCCAAGCTCGCCGACGTGGTGGTCACCAATCACGCCCTGCTCGCCATCGATGCCATCGAAGGCGCTCCCGTCCTGCCCCAGCATGAGGTGCTGATCGTCGACGAGGCCCATGAACTGGTCTCCCGGGTCACCGGCGTGGCCACCGGTGAGCTCACACCGGGGCAGGTGAACCGGGCCATGCGCCGGTCGGCCAAACTGGTCGATGAGAAGACCGCGGATGCTCTGCAGACCGCGTCAGAGGGCTTCGAAAGGGTCATGGAGCTCGCTCTGCCCGGCAGGCTCCAGGAGATTCCGGAGGACCTCGGATACGTCCTGACCGCACTGCGCGACGCCGCCCGCAGTGTGATTTCCGCGATCGGCAACACCCGTGACAAGTCCGTCCAGGACGAGGACGCGGTCCGTAAGCAGGCCCTGGCCGCGGTGGAGAACGTGCACGACGTGGCCGAGCGGATCGTCCAGGGGTCGGAGTACGACGTCGTCTGGTTCGAGCGCCACGACCGTTTCGGAGCCTCGCTGCGGGTGGCCCCGCTCTCGGTGTCCGGGCTGCTCAGGGAGAAGCTCTTCTCCGAGCGCTCGGTCATTCTCACCTCAGCGACCTTGAAGCTGGGAGGCGATTTCAACGGGGTGGGCGCCTCGCTGGGCCTCGCGCCCGAGGGCAGCGTCGGTGAGGATCTTCCGGTCTGGCGGGGGCTGGACGTGGGCTCCCCCTTCGACTACCCCAAGCAGGGAATCCTTTACGTCGCCAAGCACCTGGCCACTCCTGGACGGGACGCGGCTCGCGAGGACATGCTGGACGAGCTGGCCGAGCTCATCGGGGCCGCAGGTGGTCGCACCCTCGGACTGTTCTCCTCCATGAGGGCTGCCCAAGCGGCGGCGGAGGAGATGCGGGGTCGACTCGACGTACCCGTACTCCTCCAAGGAGAAGAGACCCTCGGGGAGCTGATCAAGAACTTCGCAGCCGACGCCGGCACGTGCCTGTTCGGCACGTTGTCCCTCTGGCAGGGCGTCGACGTGCCCGGCCCCAACTGTCAGTTGGTGGTCATGGACCGCATCCCCTTCCCGCGCCCTGATGATCCCCTGATGAGCGCCCGCCAGAAGTCCGTGGAGGAGCACGGCGGGAACGGATTCATGGCGGTCGCCGCTACCCACGCTGCTCTGCTGATGGCGCAGGGGGCTGGTCGCCTGGTGCGTGCCTCGGGGGACAGGGGAGTGGTGGCTGTGCTGGACCCGAGGCTGGCCACGGCCCGCTACGGCAGCTTCTTGAAGGCCTCGCTACCGGCTTTCTGGTACACCACCGATGGTGGTCAGGTGCGCCGATCCTTGGCAGCCATCGATACGGCGGCCAAGGCGGAGGCCAGGTAGAACTATGGGCTGTCCCGGCCGTTCCGGTAGCCCACAACGACCGCACGCCTGCGGAGAAGAGACAGGGCGAGCCCCGGAATCGGCGCAGTGATTCCGGGGCCCGGTCAGGGAGCGACGAGGGTCAGACTCGCCGCAGCACGGCAACGACCTTGCCGAGGATGGTTGCCTCGTCGCCAGGGATCGGCTGGTAAGCGGCGTTGTGTGGGAGGAGCCAAACATGCCCGTCTTCACGCTTGAAGCGCTTGACGGTGGCTTCGCCATCCAGCATGGCGGCCACGATGTCGCCGTTCTCGGCAACCGGCTGTCGGCGGACCGTAACCCAGTCGCCGTCACAGATGGCCGCTTCGATCATCGAGTCGCCGACGACCTTCAGGACGAAGAGCTCTCCGTCTCCCACGAGCTGGCGCGGAAGAGGAAAGACGTCCTCCACCGACTCCTCGGCGAGGATGGGGCCACCAGCCGCGATCCGTCCCACGAGTGGTACGTAGGAGGCGGCCGGCTTGCCGGTCGTGTCGGTGTGCTGCGTGCTCGGCTGGTCGGACCCGCGCACCTCGTAGGCTCGGGGTCGGTGCGGGTCTCGACGCAGGAAGCCCTTACGCTCCAGTGCCATCAACTGGTGTGCCACCGACGAGGTGCTGGACAGGCCCACCGCCTGACCGATTTCCCGCATCGACGGCGGGTATCCCCGGCGCTGGACCGAGTCTCGGATCACCTCGATCACGCGGCGTTGCCGGTCGGTCAGGCCGGAGCTGTCCGCTCGGATTCCGGGAGGTCGACCGGGCAGGGAGCGAGCGGGTCGGCTGGGCTCGTCCCCCTCCGGGGGCATGGCTGCGTCGTTCATGGCCTGCACCGGGTCGAGTCGGCTCTGGGATCGGTTCTGGGCGGTGATGGTGGCACTGTCTGCTGCGGTGGTCACGTCGGCGGCCCCTCTCGGAAGTTCTCCCTAGCTAGGCAACGGTAGTTGCTTTCGAAAGGTTGCGCCAAACACACGTTCGAGTGAAAAATCGCTGTTCACCGGACGTATATGCCACGTGAGGTGTATGGCTCACTGTTGCGGTGCGTGAGCAGGCAGTCGCATTTCGGGCTTATCGGGTCGCCTGCGGTAGCCTCCCCATCGAGCCGGTCGGGGCGTCGGCTCCGAGCCCAGTGTGACACCAGGTGGTCCGGGGGTGTGGGACCAGGCCCCCGGGGAGTCGTGGCTCGCGCTCGGAGGTCTGTGGGGCTGGCGACACGCCCGGTCGACAAACGCATTCCGGCCCTAGATCTAGTGGTTGGTTTGGGTTCATGGCCCACAGATTGTGTCGGGGGGGCCTGGAGGGCCTATGCTGGGACTGCTTCGAGAGGCTCCCCGCGGGAGTTGGTCCGAGGCGGTTCAGTCGTGCGGAGAGGGAGAGTCGGGAACCATGCACTGCCCTTTCTGCCGGCACCCCGACAGCCGGGTCGTTGACAGTCGCACCACCGATGACGGCACGTCCATCCGTCGTCGCCGGCAGTGTCCGGACTGTTCTCGGCGCTTCACCACGGTGGAGACGGCGTCACTGATGGTGATCAAGCGCAGCGGAGTCACGGAGCCCTTCAGTCGCACCAAGGTCATCTCCGGCGTGCGCAAGGCGTGCCAGGGGCGGCCGGTCACCGAGGATGCGCTCGCTCAGCTCGGTCAGCGGGTCGAGGAGGCGGTGCGTGCCACCGGAAGTGCCGAGCTGACCACTCATGACGTGGGCCTGGCCATACTGGGCCCCCTCCAAGAGCTCGACCTCGTGGCGTACCTGCGCTTCGCGTCGGTGTACCGGGCGTTCGACTCGCTCGAAGACTTCGAGGCCGCCATCGCGGAGCTCCGCGATGGAGGGCCCCCCGCCCTTAGTGAGGGCGAGACCGGCGGGGCGGGTTGTGTTCCCGTTCCGGCCGGCGCCGCGGACTGATCGGCCCGCCGTAGGGCGTCCGATCGACCGGCTGGCACGAAAGACCTGTCCGCGGCGCATCGCGCCGAGGGCGACCAGACAAACCACGGTGCCTCGGAATTTCCATGGCACTTTAGGGCGTTTTTGCCCGCATATGGGAGGCGGCAATGACAGAGACGGCGAGCGGTTCGGCACGCGGTTCCCGCGCCAAGGGAGCCAAGGCGAACAAGGGCCTGCGTATCGAGCGCATCCACACCACCCCCGGCGTGCACCCGTATGACGAGGTGGAGTGGGCGCTTCGCGACGTCGTCATGACCAACTGGCGCGACGGCTCGGTCAACTTCGAGCAGCGTGGCGTCGAGTTCCCGGACTTCTGGTCCGTGAACGCGGTCAACATCGTCACCAGCAAGTACTTCCGTGGCGCGGTCGGCACCGCCCAGCGTGAGACCGGTCTGAAGCAGCTCATCGACCGGATCGTGAAGACCTACACGAAGGCCGGCGAGGAGAACGGGTACTTCGCCTCGCCCGCCGACGCCGAGATCTTCGAGCACGAACTCGCGTACGCCCTCCTGCACCAGATCTTCAGCTTCAACTCCCCGGTCTGGTTCAACGTCGGCACGCCCCAGCCCCAGCAGGTTTCCGCCTGCTTCATCCTTGCCGTCGACGACTCGATGGAGTCGATCCTCGACTGGTACAAGGAAGAGGGGATGATCTTCAAGGGCGGATCCGGTGCCGGCCTCAACCTCTCCCGCATCCGTTCCTCCAAGGAACTGCTCTCATCCGGCGGAAACGCCTCCGGTCCGGTCTCCTTCATGAGGGGTGCCGACGCCTCCGCCGGAACGATCAAGTCGGGTGGCGCCACCCGCCGGGCGGCCAAGATGGTCGTCCTGGACGTGGACCACCCCGACGTCGAGGACTTCATCGCCACCAAGGTCAAGGAGGAGGAGAAGATCCGTGCCCTGCGGGACGCGGGCTTCGACATGGACCTCGGTGGTGACGACATCACCTCTGTCCAGTACCAGAACGCCAACAACTCAGTCCGCGTGAACGATGAGTTCATGACGGCGGTCGAGAACGGCACCGAGTTCGGTCTGCGCGCCCGGATGAACGGCGAAGTGATCGAGAAGGTCGACGCCAAGGCCCTCTTCCGCAAGCTGGCCGAGGCGGCCTGGGCCTGCGCCGACCCCGGTATCCAGTACGACGGTGTGATCAACCACTGGCACACCTGCCCCGAGTCGGGCCGCATCACCGCGTCCAACCCGTGCAGCGAGTACATGCACCTGGACAACACCTCGTGCAACCTCGCCTCGCTGAACCTGATGAAGTTCCTCAAGGACGACGGCAAGGGTAAGCAGTCCTTCGAGGTCGAACGCTTCTCCCAGGTGGTCGAGCTCGTCATCACGGCGATGGACATCTCCATCTGCTTCGCCGACTTCCCCACCCAGAAGATCGGGGAAAACACCCGCGCCTTCCGTCAGCTGGGTATCGGATACGCCAACCTCGGCGCCCTGCTCATGGCCACCGGCCACGCCTACGACTCGGACGGCGGTCGCACCCTCGCCGCATCGATCACCTCACTGATGACCGGCACGGCGTACAAGCGCTCCGCCGAGCTCGCCGCCGTGGTCGGCCCCTACGCCGGCTACGCCCGCAACGCCGAACCGCACCAGCGAGTGATGCGCCAGCACGCGGATGCCAACGCCATTGCCCCCCGCTCCGACGACCTGGACACTCCGGTGTGGGCCGCGGCCACCGAGGCCTGGCAGGACGTGCTCCGGCTGGGTGAGAAGAACGGCTTCCGCAACGCCCAGGCCTCCGTCCTGGCGCCGACCGGCACCATCGGCCTGGCGATGTCCTGTGACACCACCGGCGTCGAGCCCGACCTCGCCCTGGTCAAGTTCAAGAAGCTCGTCGGCGGCGGCTCGATGCAGATCGTCAACGGCACCGTTCCGCAGGCCCTGCGCCGCCTGGGCTACCAGGAGGAGCAGATCGAGGCGATCGTCGCCCACATCGCCGAGCACGGCAATGTCGTCGACGCCCCCGGACTGAAGACCGAGCACTACGAGGTCTTCGACTGCGCGATGGGCGAGCGCGCCATCTCCCCGATGGGCCACGTCCGCATGATGGCCGCGATCCAGCCGTGGATCTCCGGGGCGATCTCCAAGACGGTCAACATGCCGGAGTCGGCGACCGTCGAAGAGGTCGAGGAGATCTACTTCGAGGCTTGGAAGCTCGGCGTCAAGGCCCTCGCGATCTACCGCGACAACTGCAAGGTCGGTCAGCCGCTCTCCGCCAAGAAGAAGGAAGAGGAGAAGGCCGAGGTCACCGCGAAGACCGAGGGCACCATCCGGGCCGCGGTCGAGAAGGTCGTGGAGTACCGCCCCGTTCGCAAGCGTCTACCCAAGGGCCGCCCCGGTATCACCACGTCCTTCACCGTCGGTGGCGCCGAGGGTTACATGACCGCCAACTCCTACCCCGACGACGGCCTTGGCGAGGTGTTCCTGAAGATGTCCAAGCAGGGCTCGACCCTCGCGGGCATGATGGACGCCTTCTCCATTGCGGTCTCGGTCGGTCTGCAGTACGGAGTGCCCCTGGAGACGTACGTCTCGAAGTTCACCAACATGCGCTTCGAGCCCGCGGGCATGACGGACGACCCCGACGTGCGGATGGCCCAGTCGATCGTCGACTACATCTTCCGTCGCCTGGCGCTGGACTTCCTGCCCTTCGAGACCCGCTCCGCCCTCGGGATCCACTCCGCCGAGGAGCGCCAACGCCACCTGGAGACCGGTTCGTACGAGCCGTCGCTCGCCGATGAGGACATCGACGTCGAGGCCCTGGCCCAGTCGGCCCCGCGCCAGCAGGAACTGAAGGCCGTCGCCCCGGTGGCGAACGAGACCGGAGCTAAGCCGGCCAGCACGCCGCACACCAGCGCGGAACTCGTCGAGATGCAGCTCGGCATCAGCGCTGACGCACCGCTGTGCTTCTCCTGCGGCACGAAGATGCAGCGGGCCGGTTCCTGCTACATCTGCGAGGGCTGCGGTTCGACCAGCGGTTGTAGCTGAAACTGGGCGAGAGCCCGCGTCTGAGGCGACGTTGAATATCCGCGGCTGACGACGCCAGGCTCCTCGTGGGAGAGGGTGTCGGCCATGTGCCGGCACCCTCTTCGGCTTCTTCGACCCGCGGAGGGTCAGGTAGCGGCCCCCGGCCGTAGCGGCAGACGGGCCGGACACGAGGGTCGACGTACGCCGGCGCCAGGCGACTTGCAATCGAGGGGCGCGGGGCTCAAACGGTGTCGCCTTCGCGCACGACCGCGAGCGGTTCCGGTTCGCCCGGTCCCTCGACTGCCCGTGCTTTCGCGGCGAGGCGAGTGTTTCCCGCCGACCGCAGCAGTAGTGCCACGAGGACCGTGGCGAGCAGTGCCGTGCAGGAGCCGGCCAGGAGCGTGTCCTGCATGCCGGCGACGAAGGCGGTCCGAGCCCGATCCAGAGTGGGGCCGCCCATGGAAGCGGCCACCGCGATGGAGGAGCGTGCCGCTTCCTCCAGTTGCTCGGGCAACCCCGGCAGTTGGAGGTTGCTGCGGTAGGAGGCGGTCAGGATGCTGCCGAGAACAGCGATTCCCAGCGCCCCGCCCAGCTCGCGAGCCAGGTCGTTCATCGCCGACCCCACGTTCTGGAGAGCCGGGGGCAGCGCGTCGGTGATCATCGTGGTGGCTGGTGTCATCGCCATGCCCATGCCGGCGCCCAGCGGCAACAGGGCCAGGGCCATCCATCCGTACGAGCTGTCCTCGCCGAGCCGGGAGAGCAGCGCCATTCCCGCAGTGACCAGCGCGAGTCCGCACACCCAGGGTCGAGCGATGCCGAACCGTGCGGTAAGCCGCGGGCTGAGTCGGGCCGAGGGCACCATGGCGGCGGCCATCGGGAGCACGCTGAGTGCTGCGGTCAGGGCACTGTCGCCCCTGACCAGTTGTAGGTACTGCATCACAACGAAGATGAAGCCGAAGAAGCCGAAGAACTGGAGGGTGATGGACAGGGTGCCCGCTGCGAACTCGCGGTTCTTGAACAGTCGCGGATCCAGCAGCGGGTGTCGTCGCTTCAGTTCCCAGCGCACGAAGCCGGCCAGTACGGCCAGACCGACCGCGATGCCGGCGATGGTGCCGCCACCGGCCCAACCGTGCACGGGCGCTTCGATGACGCTATAGACGAGGACACCGAGCCCGGCTACGACCAGCAGGGCTCCAATGCCGTCGAGCCGTGGACGGTCCGGTTCGGCCGATTCCGGTACATAGCGCAGGACACCACTCAAGGAGGCCGCTGCGAGGAGCAGGTTGAGCAGGAACACCGAGCGCCAGGACCATGCCTGGAGGAGCGAACCGGAGGCCACGAGCCCGACCACGGCGCTCGCCCCGGCGACGGCGGCCCAGGCGCTGACGCCCCGGGCGCGCTGGGCGGGCGGGAACGTGCTGGTGATGGTGGACAGGGTGGCGGGCATCACGAGGGCCGCACCCACTCCCAGGACGGCCCGCAGTGCGATGAGGGCGGCCGGGGAACTGGTGAACAGTGCGGCGACGGAACCGGCGCCGAAGACGGTGAGCCCGAGGAGGAGGGCGTTGCGTCTTCCGTAGCGGTCGCCGAGAGCGCCTGCGGGTAGCAGGAGCGCGGCGAACACCAGGCTGTAGGAGTCGATGATCCAGGAGAGTTGGGTCTGGGTGGCGTGCGTTTCGCGGGCGACGGAGGGCAGGGCCACGTTCAGCGAGGACATGGCGGCCACCACGGTTGCCAGCGCCAGGCAGGTGACGGCGAGGACGAGATGGTGGCGAACCGCGGGGGTGTCCGGAGCGGGTGAGCTGCTGGCGCGGGGTGTCTGGTTGGGGGGCATGGCCTCGGCCTTCCGGGGGTGCTGTGCAAGGGCACCCCAAGGTTCGGCTTGACGCGGGTAGCATTTCAACGATGATGAATAAATCGGCGCCCCGCGGCCGGCGGCCGGGCAACCCCGACACCCGCACGGCCATCCTGGAAACCGCCCGCCGCCGCTTCCTCTCCGAGGGCTACCATGCGGTCACGCTGCGCTCGGTCGCTGCGGAAGCCGGCGTCGACCTCGCCCTGATCAGTTACTTCTTCGGATCCAAGAAGGGCTTGTTCGGGGCCGCCCTCGCGCTGACCGTCAACCCGGCTGAAGTCGTCGTCACGGTGCTGGAAGGTGACCCGGCCAGCTTTCCGCAGCGTGCCCTACGCGTGATGATCTCGGTGTGGGACGACCCCGAATCGGGCCCCGCCCTCCTCGCGATGATGCGCAACGCCACCCAGGACGACACCTTTGCCGCACTGGTCAAGGAGGTTCTCGAACGAGAGATCGTCGAGCGCATCGCCGCGCACCTGCGGGGTGCGAACGCCCGGAGACGCGCGGCGGCCTTCACCGCGCAGATGGCGGGCCTCATCACCACGCGCTACCTGCTGCGCCTGGAACCCGTGGCTTCCATGTCCCCTGATGAAATCGTCCGCCACTTCGCGCCCCCGATGCGGGTTGCGCTTCAGGACCCCCCGCCGAGACCGCACCTTGCCCGCTGACGGCACGGCCGCGGCGCATCGCCCGGCGCGTGCGCGGTATGCCCGGGCCTCTTCCGTTGTGCGGAAGGCCGACGGGAGACCAGGCGGGCCCGTACGATGGCGCGGTGCTGGTCAAGTGGATTCGCTGCAAGGTGGTCGACCGTCGGGGGTTCGAGCGCGGGCAGCGGAAATGGGCGGGACTGCCGGGGGAGCCGGGCTTTCGGGGGCAGGGCGGTGGATGGAGCCGTGGGCGTCAGGGGGTCGCGCACACCTTCTCCTTCTGGGAGTCCCGTGCCTTCTACGACTCCTTCATGGCCCGCTCCCACGACCGGCTGGCTGCCGCCCAGAGCGGCACCTACCAGGACGCCCAGGCCAAGCTCTTCGACCACCGATTCGACGTCAAGACGGGCTTCGAACCCCGCTTCGCGGACGCCGATGTCGTCCGCATAGCGCACTGTCGTGTTCACGCCGAACGGGTGGAACACTTCGCGCTGATGCAGGAGAAGGTGTGGAACCCGGCGATGGCAGGTTCCCCCGGCATGCTGCGAGGCCTGTTCGCCCAGGCCGTGGAGAACGAGTTCCTGGTGCTGTCAATGTGGCAGTCCACCGCGGAGTACGGGAAGTACCGGGCCGAGCGGGTGGAGCGGCTGTCGCTGCGCGCGCAGACCGAAACCGACGTGGCCGCCCTGGCCGGCGACGTGGTCGACCTCGAACCCTCCTGGACGGTGTGAGGCTAACGCGAGACGGTACCCGCCCCGAGGGTGCTAGCCGCCGGGTCAGCGCGTGGACACGTGCTCGAAACGGCGCGAATCGAAATAGGCTCGTTCCATGGCACGACCGCGGCGCATCGTCCTTGTCCGGCACGGCGAATCTGAGGGAAACGCGGATGACACCGTGTACGAGAGGGAGCCGGACCACGCACTGCGGCTGACCCCCCGAGGGCGCGAGCAGGCGCAGCGGGCCGGCGCCCAATTGCGCGAGCTCTTCGGGGAGGAACGCATCAGCGCGTACGTCTCTCCCTATCGGCGCACCCTGGAAACCCTGCGCGAACTGAGGCTGGACGCCTCTCGGATGCGGGTCAGGGAGGAGCCGAGACTGCGCGAGCAAGACTGGGGGAACTGGCAGGACCGCGAGGACATCCGGCTGCAGAAGAGCTACCGGGACGCCTACGGACACTTCTTCTACCGCTTCGCCCAGGGAGAGTCGGGGGCCGACGTCTACGACCGGGTGGGTTCCTTCCTGGAGAGCCTCTACCGCAGCTTCGAGGCCCCTGACCACCCACCGAACGTGCTGCTGGTGACCCACGGGCTGACCATGCGGCTGTTCTGTATGCGGTGGTTCCACTGGTCCGTAGCGGAGTTCGAGGCACTGTCCAACCCGGACAATGCGGAGACGCGAACGCTCGTGCTGGGTCTTGACGGTCGGTACTCCATGGACCGGCCGTTCGAGCACTGGCGCACACCTGAGCCTTATGACATCACCGGCTAGAGTGGCAGGGCGATGACCGCTGAATCCTCCTCCGAACAGCGCTTCGAGCGTGCACTGTCGAGCCTTCGTGGGCTGGCCGTGGGCGACGCGCTGGGTTCCCAGTTCTTCATCCCGGTGAACTATCCGCTGCTCAAGCGGCGTGTGCCACCGCCCGGCCCATGGGCGTGGACCGACGACACCGAGATGGCCTGCTCCGTCCTCGCCGTCCTCGTCGCCCATGGGCGGATCGATCAGGACGCCCTGGCTTCCTCGTTCGCTGATCGCCACAACGTCGATCGTGGATACGGTCCGGCGGTCAACCGGATGTTGCGGCTGATCCGCGAGGGCGGCGATTGGCGGGAACTCGCCGCCGAGATGTTCAACGGTCAGGGTTCCTGGGGCAATGGCGCGGCCATGCGCATCGCCCCGCTCGGAGCCTGGTACGCGGACGACCCCGAGCAGGCCACCCACCAAGCGGAGATCTCCTCGTACACCACCCACCAGCACCGGGAGGCCGTGGTCGGAGCCATGGCGGTAGCCGCCGCAGCGGCTCTGGCCGCCGCCCCGGGGGGGCCTCCCTCGGCCACGGAACTCCTCGACGGCGTCATCGACCTCGTGCCGCGCAGCGCGGTGGGGGCGGGGCTGCGTCGGGCCCGCGACATGCTCGACTACGGCGACGCGGGGACCGTCGCGGCCGTCCTCGGCTGCGGCCGGCGCACCAGTGCGCACGACACCGTGCCCTTCGCGCTGTGGTCGGCGGCCCGCAGCCTGGGTGATTTCGAGGGCGCCTTCTGGACCACCGCGACGGTGGGCGGTGATATGGACACCACCTGTGCGATCGTCGGCGGAGTCCTGGGAGGGCATGTGCGTGGACAGCCGCCATTGGCATGGTCGACGGGCACCGAGGCGCTACCCGGTTGGGTGCCCGTCGCTGCTGGTTGAAGACGGTTCGGCGAGGTCTGGGCACGCGGTGCGTGGGCACCTGAGAATTCACCTTTGCCGGCGGCGGTGGACTCCTCGCGGCGGGGTTGTTCACGAGTGCGACAGGGGGCGTGTGAGGCGCCCGTCCCGCGGGGCTTTGTCCGGACTCCGGGCTGTGCGGGAGCGAACGCGTGGACCGATGGTGCCGGGATGAGGGAATCCGATCCCGCCGAGGCCCTGACCAGCGGACAAGAGACAGGCGGCCCGGGGTGTCGCAGGTGGCCCCGGGCGGCGTAGTGTTGCTGACGCCATGCCCTACGAAGCACCCACCCATACCGTCGAGCGCTCCCTCCGCGCCACCACCGGGGCCAAGACCATCGCCGGGGTCGACGAAGTCGGACGAGGGGCCTGGGCCGGTCCCGTCACCGTGTGTGCGGCCGTCACCGGTCTCCGCCGGCCACCCGAGGGACTCACCGACTCGAAGCTACTCACCGTCAAGCGCCGCGACGAACTCGCCGAGGTCCTCGAATCCTGGGTCACGGCCTACGCCCTCGGACATTCCTCTCCGGAGGAGATCGACGAGCTCGGCATGACGGCAGCGCTGCGGCTGGCCGCGATGCGGGCTCTGGAGGCCCTTCCAGTCCGCCCGGACGCGGTGATCCTGGACGGGAAGCACGACTATCTCGGGTCGCCCTGGCGGGTCCGTACCGTGATCAAGGGCGACCGGTCCTGCGTGGCGGTAGCCGCCGCCTCGGTGATCGCGAAGGTGCGGCGGGACCGCATGATGGCTGAACTGGGCACTGCACACGAAGACTTCGCCTTTGCCGCCAACGCCGGCTACCCGTCGCCGGTGCACCGGGCCGCCCTGGAGGTACGGGGCCCCACCCCGCTCCACCGACTGTCCTGGTCGTACCTGGACGCGCTGCCCCAGTGGCGGCACCTCAAGAAGACCCGCCGGAGCGAGGAAGCAATTGAGCTGGAAATCGGGGGTCAACTCGGCTTCGATTTCTAATCGCACTGTTGCACCCACTCGCTGTTACGAACCGTACCGGCGTTTGATACACATCCCGTTATGCCTCTCATCACCGAGGAGTCTCAGATTCACGAGAGTGCCCAGGGTCCCCGCGTCGCTCCGGCCGCCAGCCGGACCGCGCCGACCCCCCGTCCCGTACCTGGTCCGCGTCCCGTAGCCGTGCCCCGGCCCGGACGTCCCGGCCCCACCCCCAGGCCCGCACCACCCGTGCAGCGCGCGCCGCACGAGCCCGCGGGGTCCGGAGCCACCCAGTCGCCTACTTCGGCCGCTCCCATGGCGGCACCCCAGATTCAGCTGATCCCGGCAACGGCCGAGGGTGCTCTGGATGCCGCCGAGGAAGCAGTTGACCTGCTGCTCGAATCCGGGCGCGCACCCGGAGACGTGCTGGTGCTCACTTCGGGTGATCCTCACCCGTGGGCAGCTCACGAACTGACCTTCGGCGAGTCCGCCTACTGGGCGCAACACGATGCCCGAGACGACGTCTTCTACGCGGATGCCGGTCTCGCCGGGCGTGCTTCGGCCCGTCCCGTCGTGGTCTTCGCCGCCAATGGCGCGGATGCGGCAACAGCTGCGCGCGAACTGCCGAAAGCGCTGGGGTGCGCCCAGACGCTGCTCATCGTGTGTGGCGACCCGCAGCAGATCAATTCGGTTCTGGGCGCAGGCGTCTGACGAAACCTCATCCGGTTCTCCGTTGGTTGAGGTTTGAGACGTCGCGTCGGCTCGCCGGCGTACCGCGGCCCTTCAGCGGGCCGCGGTACGGCGGAGTGCCTCAGCCGAGCCGCCTCCGGTCCGGGGCGTCAGCGAGACGGCGTCCGGGGCCTGTGCCTCGGCCAGTCCGACCGGGCGGCCGCCCGCATGTGGTTGACGGCCACCACGTCCCTCGCCCAGGACTCGCCAACCTCCGTCCGTCAAGGTGATGTAGGCGCCACATCTCAGTCCGTGCAAGGTGCAGGCATCGCGCAGTCCCCACATCCAGGCGCCATCCTCTACCGTCCAGCGTTCGTCGCCGTCACGGCAGTAGAGCAGCACGGCGGTCCGTACCGGTGTGCGGCGACGCAGGTCGTGCGGGATCACTCGGCGCAGGGCGGAGAGCAGCGAATTGCGGTAGTCCCAACCGTCAGCCGAAGCAATCCGCGGAACGAACGAAGCGCTGGCCACCAGCCGTTCGTCCGGATCTAGTACCGCGATCACCGCCGTCATCGGTTTGGGGCTGTGCCGGGAGTGCAAGCCGCTGACGACCTCGCGGGGGTTGATAAGCAGGGGAATCTCAGCCGCGGCCCATTCGGCCGGTTCCAACAGCCGCCCGTGGTGCCTGTCCGTATCCGTGTTGCGTATCGATGCGGCTGCGGACGGTGAGAATCCGAAGGTCACGGTCCTCCCTTCGGTACACGCCCGTGCGAGGGGCGGAAGGTGGCGAGGGCACAGCGCGATACGGCCCTCTCAATGAGCGCCGGCGAGCCGTACGGGAGCCCTCCAATTCTGACCCGGGCCCTTACGGCGCGGCAACGAGCAATTGGTGACACCGACCGGAATCAGTCGGTATGGCACTCATTTCCTTGCCTCATGGGCTCACCAACCACGCATCCGGGCTACTCCCTACCTCAAGGACCAGCAGAAACGGGCTCGGGCACCCGCCGCGGCGGGAGCCGTGCCTTGCGATGCGCGCGGCGGGTGCTTGCGCTAGAGCTGCGCAACCCCTTCCATCGAGTGCCTTTTGGTGAAATCCGACCCAATCCTCCAGATGTGTCCTGCGGTCGTGACCCGCTTGTGAGCCAGCTGTCACTTTGGGTGAGTTGGGCGATTGTCTGCGGGATCCGGTTGCATGGGGGGCATGGACAACCTGGAGCTCCGCACTGAAGCCGATGCCATCCTCGCTGAGCTCGTTGGCGCCCCGGGGGGATCGGCGCGGCTGCGGGAGGACCAGTGGCAGGCCGTGGCCGCCCTGGTGCAGGAGCGCCGGCGGGCGCTGGTGGTGCAGCGCACCGGCTGGGGCAAGTCGGCGGTGTACTTCGTTGCCACGGCTCTGCTGCGGCGGCGTGGCGCAGGTCCCACGGTGATCGTCTCGCCGCTGCTGGCGTTGATGCGCAACCAGGTCGAGTCGGCGGCACGGGCGGGTATCCGGGCACGCACGATCAACTCGGCCAACCCGGAAGAGTGGGACACCATCCAAGAGGAGGTCGAGCGCGGGGAAACCGACGTGCTCCTCGTCAGCCCGGAGCGTCTGAACTCGGTGGACTTCCGTGATCAGATGTTGCCCAAACTCGCTGCTACCACCGGTCTGCTGGTGGTCGATGAGGCGCACTGCATCTCCGACTGGGGTCATGACTTCCGCCCCGACTACCGACGACTGCGGGCGATGCTTGCAGAGCTGGCGCCGGGCGTGCCGGTGCTGGCCACCACCGCCACCGCCAACGCCCGGGTCACGGCCGACGTGGCCGAACAACTGGGGACCGGGGGCGGGGACTCTCTGGTGCTGCGCGGGCCACTGGACCGGGACAGCCTGCGGTTGGGCGTGTTGCAGCTGCCCGACGCGGCGCATCGACTTGCCTGGCTGGGAGAGCGGCTGGGAGACCTTCCTGGATCGGGGATCATCTACACCCTGACGGTCGCGGCAGCAGAGGAGGTCGCCGCTTTCCTGCGACAGCGCGGGTATCCGGTTGCCTCCTACACGGGGAAGACGGAGAACGCCGACCGGTTGCAGGCGGAAGAGGACCTGCTGGCGAACCGAGTGAAGGCTTTGGTGGCGACCTCTGCGTTGGGGATGGGGTTCGACAAGCCGGATCTGGGCTTCGTGGTGCACCTTGGGTCGCCTTCCTCCCCGATCGCCTACTACCAGCAGGTGGGACGTGCGGGACGCGGGGTGGACCACGCGGACGTGCTGTTGTTGCCGGGCCGCGAGGACGAAGCGATCTGGGCGTACTTCGCTTCTGTGGGATTCCCGCCGGAGGAACAGGTGCGACGCACGCTCACCGTTCTGGCGGATGCCGGCCGCCCCTTGTCCTTGCCTGCCCTGGAGCCGCTGGTGGACCTTCGGCGTTCGAGGCTGGAAACCATGCTGAAGGTCCTGGACGTGGACGGGGCGGTAAAGCGGGTGAAGGGAGGCTGGGCCGCCACCGGTGAGCGGTGGACCTACGACGCGGAGCGTTACGCATGGGTCGCCAGGCAGCGAGAGGCGGAGCAGCAGGCGATGAGGGACTACGTGGCGACCAGCGGGTGCCGGATGGAGTTCCTGCAGCGACAGCTCGACGACGAGAAGGCGGCCCCGTGCGGTCGTTGCGACTCCTGCGCCGGCGCCTGGATGGACCCTGCGGTATCGCCTGCGGCGCTCTCGGGTGCGGTGGGGGAACTGGACCGTCCGGGGGTCGAGGTGGAGCCTCGCCGGATGTGGCCGACCGGGATGCCGGCCGTCGGGGTCGACCTCAGGGGGCGGATCCCCGAGGGCCAACAAGCCGCCACGGGGCGTGCGCTGGGTAGGCTCTCGGACATCGGTTGGGGCAACCGCCTGCGTCCGTTGCTCTCTGACCAGGCCGTGGACGGGCCGCTTCCGGACGATGTGCTGGCAGCAGCCGTGACGGTGGTGGCTGACTGGGCACGTTCGCCCGGGGGCTGGGCCGCCGGCGGTCCCGGTGCGATGGCCCGACCGGTTGGGGTGGTCGCCATGCCCTCCGCCACACGCCCACAGCTGGTCGGCTCCCTGGCTACGGGGTTGGCCCGGGTCGGCAGGCTGCCGCTGCTGGGGAGCCTGGCCTACGCTGCCGAGGCTGGCGGACATCCGGCGCACCGCAGCAACTCTGCCCAGAGGCTGCGTGCCCTGGCGGCTTCGTTCGTGGTACCCGACGACCTGGCGGCTGCTCTGGCCGGTACTCCGGGCCCGGTGCTGCTTGTCGATGACTACACCGAATCCGGCTGGACCCTGGCCGTAGGCGCCCGGCTCCTGCGCCAGGCCGGTGCCGAGCGAGTCCTCCCGCTCGTCCTCGCCCTGGCTGGGTAGACCGAGCCTGCCGGGAGGATCGAGGACTCCTTCGCAGGAGGTCCGTAAGTCCGTATGAGGGTGGTTCTCAGCGGGGGAGTTGGGGACCACGGGTCGAAAGCGGCCATGCCGCTCCCGCTGAGTTGTTCGCGGCGTTGTTGGGACTGCCCTTGGAGGAGAAGAGGTTCGCCCGCCAGGGAGGCCAACACCTAGCGCAGCGGTCCGAAGACCTTGTCGAACCTGGTGTGTGAGCGGGCGGAGCAGTACCCGGAACAGGTGCAAGATGCGGCTGGTGTCCGAGCAGACCCCGCCGATAGCGCCACTGAGCAACAGCGCGCACGGTCCACGCCCCGGGTGAGTGAACACGCTGGCGCGACGGGCCCGCTGAATGGGTCGCGCCTTGCGCCCTCGCGTGGAGGCGCGAAACTCCGTGCGATGCCGTTGCAGGGCACAGCTGTTGTCGGTGTGGAGCGTCGAGAGCCCGTTGGTGTCCGCAGTGCGGGAATCAGTGTTGTGCATGTCTCCATGCAACCCGATGACTCCGCCCTCGTGTCAACGGCCCACCCAGCCCTGTGGATAACGTTATCCACAGGGCTGGCGCTATCGGTCGCTGACGAGAGACCTTCGGGACATGACCACACACAGCGGAGCCACTGGCTCATTCGGCGCACAGATCACCCTGCGGAACTCGGCTGAGCTTGCTGATGCCTTGCCCTACGTCCTGGGATTCCATCCCAGCGACTCGCTCGTCCTGGTCGCCGTGCACGGCGACCGCGGACGCTTCGGTGGCCGACTTCGGTTGGGCATCCCGGCCTCGCCGAAGGACTGGGAGTACACCGCGAGTCAGGTAGCGGAATGCCTGGTCACGGGCAGCATGGACCACCAAGGCCGACCGGATGGAATCATTCTCTACCTCTGCAAGGACCCGGGCCCCCAGGAGGACGGATCAGCAGTGATGGAGCGGCTTCGCCCGCTTGCACAGCAAGTCCGTTTGGCCTGCGGTGCGTTAGACGTTCCCGTCATGGAGGCCCTGTGCATCTCTGACGGACGGTTCTGGTCCTACTGTTGCCCCGACAGGCGGTGTTGCCCGGTGCAGGGGACTCCCTTGGCGATGCCTGGTACCACGGCGATGGCCGCAGCCGCTGCCTACGCCGGGCTGCGCGTGCGGGGCACACTCAGGGACATGGAGGCGCGCCTCTCACCCCTGACCGGCCGCGCCGCCGAGGTACAGGAGGCGGCACTCGACCGTGCGTCGCTCGCTCTCGTTCCCAAGATCCTGGACGGAACCACACGTGAGCAGGTGGGAGCCGAGACCATTGCCCTTGCGGAGGGCGCCATCCGCCGCTTCGAGCAGGCACCACCGAGTACCGCTGGCCTGGCCGCCGACGAATGGGACGATGCACTGCTGGGCGTGGAGGAGAGCGCGACCCTTGTGGTGGGCTTGCAGGACCGGGAGGTCCGCGACATCGCTGCGGAGTGGATGGAGGGGGACGAGGCTGCTTCGGCCCTGCGTCTGTGGCGGGCGCTCGCCCGCCGTTGTGTTGGTGCCTACTCGGAGCATGCCGCAGCCCCGCTGACACTGGCCGGCTGGGTGGCCTGGTCCACCGAGGACGAACCTGAGGCCCGGGTAGCACTTGGGCTAGCCCTTCAGCTGGATCCCGACTACCGCTTCGCCCGACTGCTCAGCCAGGCGTGCAATCAGGGCCTTGATCCGGAAGGGCTTCGAGGTTGCTTGCGTGACGAGCGCGCCAGGCGTCTGAAAGCGAAGCAGTACGCCGCCGAACCAACTCCGGCACGGCCTGTACCAAGTGCCTCCCGCCCGGCGGCCGAGCAGGCCCCGGGGCAGCATCGCCCCGCGGTTGCCGCTCGGACCGCGGGCAAGCCCCGCAGGCGTCCACACCCCACTCGAGGGTCGAAGCCCAAGCCGAAGGCAGCGCCCCCGCCGCACAACGGCCGTGTTACTCGTGTGCCCCGTCAGCGGACTGCGGATTCCCCTCGGCGTGAGTCATGAACGGCTGGCAGTCCTTGCGGCGCACCGTGACCTGGCTGCGTGCGAGGGCGTTCACATGGGTGGCTCCGGCGTATGTGCAGGGTCATCGTTCTCCGGCACCGTCAGCAGCCCACAGAAGGCGACGCATGCATCTCCTCTCCTCGGCTCGAAGGGTTTCGACGGGCGCACCGCCCGCCACGGGCTCCGGCAGCACCGGCCGGCCGCCAGAGGCTTCTGGGCAGAACAACGCGCCCGCGGTGGAGCTGCCAGCGGCGCATGACGCGATCGTCTGCGTAGCCATGCCGGGCCTGGTGGTCTCCCCGCCCCAAGGCCAGCTGACGGGCCGAGGCCTGGAAGGGGTCTACCACTGCGGACGGCGATTGCTGGCTCGCTGCTGGTTGCGAGTGGCGGGGCGTGAGCCGATCAGTGTTCAGGGCCGCAAGCTAGGCCCGTCGGAGGCCACCTTCACCGCCACGTTGCGCATGGGTGTGGGACCTGACCCTGACATCAGCGTGGAACGGGTCCGCGGCGCAGACGGCACCGAAAGCATCACCTTGCGCAGTTTTGCCCCCCACCCTTTGCGACTGCCCGTCGAGATCTTCCTCGCCACAGATCTGGCGGATCTGGCGGACCTCGCCGCGGGCAGGTCCGGACCGGATGTCACCGCCACTGTGCACGCCGCGGGCCTGCGCTGGAGTACCGCCACTGCGCATGCGGTGACCACCGCGGATCCGCCGCCGGACGACGTGCTGGCTCCGGCCGGGCTGTTGCGCTGGGAGCTGCGCCTGGCTCCCGGCCAGGCGTGCTCCATCGAACTGCGCACCGGACCGGGTCGTAGGGGCGCACACCTATCGGTTGCCCCGCCAGCCAGTGAGCCAGCGCGTGCAGAAGGCGATGACGCACGGATCGGAACCCTGCTGAGGACGGGAGTTGGCGATCTGCGGGCCCTCATGATGCGAGATGTCACTCAGCCCTCCGATGCGTACCTCGTTGCGGGCGCACCCTGGCGCTGCGGCCTTGCGCCGGCCGATTCGCTCTGGGCCGCCAGGATGACACTCCCCCTGGGCACCGCACTGGCCGCATCCACCTTGCGCACTCTTGCTCGCACTCAGTCGACTTCGAAGGGCGAGGGGTTCGGGCTGATTCCGGGCCCTATGCGAGCCGCAGGTCTTTCGTTGCCTCCTGGTAGTACGGGGGTTGAGGCCACTTTGGCCTTCCCGACCGTACTCGCCGAGGCCCGGCGCTGGGGTTTGCCGGAGCGGGATCTCGCGGACCTGCTCCCCGCTGCGGAGCGGTGTTTGACTTGGTTGCGTAGAGCAGCGCGCGATGGCCTGCTGTGGGATCCCTCAAGCGGTCCGGCACGCTGCGAGACGCAGGCGCATGCCCATCGGGCGGCGGTACTCGGAGCCGACCTGCTGGCTGAATGCGGCCGTCCGGGCTCGGCCGAGTTGCGGGAACGGGCGGCGGGGATGCGGGAGCGGTTCCGTGCGGCCTTCTGGGTGGACTCCCGCTCGGGCTCTCGCCCCGCGGTGGCTCTCGCTCCCGACGGCCGTCCGCTGGGCTACCTCGGAGCCGCTCTCGCACACCTGCTTGACACCGGGCTCTTGGGGGGCGGCCGGTACGCTCCCGGACTTCTCGACAAGGTCTCTACTGAGCAGGTGGGCCGGCTCCTGGGAAGCCCCTCCATGGACTCGGGCTGGGGTCTGCGCAGCGTGAGCTCCCAGGAGATCGGCTACAACCCCTTCGGTCATCGCGCGGGTGCGGTGCGGGTGTATGAGACGGCGGTCGCCGTGACGGGCTTGGCCGCGGCGGGCCTCGAGAAGGAAGCAGGCTCCCTTCTGAAGGGGTTGCTAGATGCAGCCGAGTACTTCGAGTATCGACTGCCAGAGATGTACGCGGCGGCACAGCGTACGGCGGGCAGTGCGCCCCTGCCGCACCCGGCAGCGTGCCGTCCCGCTGCGATCGCAGCGGGGCTTCCCGTCCAGTTGCTGGTCGTGTTGGCCGGTCTTCGCCCGGATGCCCCTGCTGGGACAGTGCGCTTGGATCCGATGAGCAGTGCTCCGCTCGGTGAGCTGAGGGTGTCCGGCCTGCGGGTGGCGAGCGAGCCGTTCGCAGCACGGGTGAGCAGACTGGGCATGGGAATGGTGGAGGAGGCTTCTTCCTCACTTCAGCTCGGTGTCTGAGCGGGCGCGGCTTGTGTCGCCAGAGATCCCCAAGAGGAGTGTTTATCGTCAGGAAGACGACTATGATCGCTGCATGCCCTACGACCCGTCGGCCTTTCCGCCTTTTGCAGTCACTGTCGACCTGGTCGTGCTCACCGTGCGGCGGCATGCGCTCTGCGCGCTCGTGGTGCGCCGTGGTGAGCCACCGTTCCAGCACAGATGGGCCCTGCCTGGGGGATTCGTCCGAGGGGATGAGGACTTGGGCGCGGCAGCCGCCCGGGAGCTTGCGGAGGAGACCGGCCTGTGCGCACACGACCCCGCCGCACCTTTGGCAGGCAACGGTGCGCATCTGGAGCAGCTCGCCACCTACGGTGACCCCAGGCGTGACCCACGTATGCGGGTGGTCAGTGTTGCGTACTTGGTGCTCGCACCCGACCTGCCTGCCCCGAGGGCCGGCGGGGATGCCAACAGCGTGCGGTGGTCGCCGGTGGAGCAGCTGTTGGACGCCGCCGGTGGTCCTGCAAACGAGGTGGACCCCCTTGTGCCGCTGGCGTTCGATCATGCCCAGATCCTCGCGGAGGGTGTGGAGCGCGCTCGTTCCAAGATTGAATATTCCTCACTCGCCACTGCGTTCTGCCCGCCGGAGTTCACCGTCGGCGAGCTGCGGCGCGTGTACGAGGCGGTCTGGGGCGTGGCGCTGGACCCGCGCAACTTCCACCGCAAGGTGACCGGCACCCCCGGGTTCCTGGTCCCCACGGGTGGAACGACCACCCGGCAGGGCGGTCGGCCGGCCCAGCTCTTCCGTGCCGGCGGGGCGACGCTCCTCAATCCGCCCATGCTGCGACCGGAAGTCTAGAGGGGGACCTGTCCGACTCGGCCGCGTTCACCATTAAATCGGATATATCGCGTTATCTTACCGAGGTGCCCTTACCGCCGCTGAGCGGTCTCACCTCCCAGCGAGAGAAGCGATGCTCCAGGCCATCGGACTCACCAGTGCCCCCCGCCGGGACCGTCCGCCCATGGTGGACGACCTCACCCTTGAGGCCCGTCCGGGGACGGTGACAGCATTACTAGGCGCCCGCGGCGCCGGTAAGACCACCGTCCTTCGGATGATGCTCGAACTCGAGCCAGGCCGTGGCGTCACGTATTTCAGGGGGCGTCAGCTGCATCGTGTGGCCCACCCCGGGCGGGAAGTCGGTGTCCTGCTCGGGGACGTGCCTGGACATCCTTCCCGTACCGCGCGTGGGCAACTACGCATGCTGTGTGCGGCCGGCGCGCTGCCGGTTTCCCGAGCTGATGAGATGCTCGAGTTGGTGGGTCTTGCCGGGCTGCGCGACCAGTCGTTGGCTTCGCTCTCGCTCGGGATGGACCGCCGGCTCGGCCTTGCCGCAGCACTGTTGGCAGACCCCTGCACGCTGCTCTTGGACGAGCCGGCTGCCGGGCTCTCTCCGCGTGAACAGCGCTGGATGCATGGCTTGCTGCGGGCTCATGCGGCACGTGGGGGCACCGTCTTGTTCACCACTGACGACTCAAGGGAAGCCGCTCGTACCGCTGATCATGTCGTCAGTATCGCCGCGGGCCGTCTCGTCGCCGACCAGACGGCAGAGGAGTTCGCCAGAACCCGGCTCCGTTCCCGGGTTGAGGTGCGAACCCCGCATGCCGTTCGCCTGGCTGAGCAGCTCTCACGGGAGGCGCGCGCCGCACGCAGGTCCGTCGAGGTCGTCAGGGAGGGCGGCAACCGCCTGGCCGTGTACGGCGCGAGTTGCGGAGAGATCGGTGAATCGGCTTACCGCAGTGGCATTCTCATCCATCAGCTCAGTGAAGAAACAAGTGAGTTGAGTCTCCCGGCTGCGCTCACCCCGGCCCCTTGTGCCAAGCCCGGGGTCGGCCTGCTGTCGCCCCTGCGGATCGGGGTCACCCGCGCGGCGCGAGCGGCGCGGGCGAGCTCGGTGGCACCGCCGGGCTCACAGGCGCCGTCGGCCGCCCCGCAGGCGGCCTCGTTCGATCTTGCCGGGCCGAGCCGTCTGACGGCGCAGGATCTGCGGGCCGCCCCAGCTCCCAAGGACGTGCTGCCCGGTTCGTCCGAGGTGCGACCGGCTCCGGGCGCGGGTGCTTGTCATGCACCTCTTCTGGCCATGCGCAGGATCGGAGGCCCTCTGCGCCCGTACCGCTACGAGCTACGGCGGGTTTTGGGGACGCCAACGGCGGTGGTCCTCAGTGGCGCAGCCGTCGCGCTGTCCGTGCTTGTCACCCTCCTGCTCTCTCGAACCGGACAAGTGGACCACGGCCGTCTGTTGACTGCGTGGCCCGAGATCCTGCCACTCCCACCCGCGGCCCTGGCTGCCGGGCTGTTGGGGGCACTCTCCTTCGGAGAGGAGTACCGATACCCGGCTCTCGCGGCCGACCGGGGCACCGTGCCGCGCCGCCTCGGCCTGCTCGTGGCCAAGCTCCTCGTCTCCGCTGGGTTCGCGGTGGCCCTTGGAGCCCTCACCGTGGCGGCGGATCTGGGCGTGCTACGCCTGCTTTACGGCGGGTCGGCCGGGCTGCCCGGTGACTGGGCTTCCGGGGGTGCCGGTTGGTTGGGGTTGGTCATCGGCTGCGCGTGGGCCGGCGTGCTCGCCTCTGGAGTGTTCCGCTCCACTGCCGCAGGCCTGGCTGCCGTGCTGGCCGTGCCGGTGGCCGTGGTTCCGCTCGTGCAGCGGATCGCTCTTGTGCCCGCACCTCATCCGGTAGCGGGACTCCCGGCCCGGCTGCGCCAACTGCTGCGCGTGCAGTGGCCCCCCGAGGCCGACCACCTGGTGTTGAGCGCCCTGCGCGTGCTGGTCCAACCAGTCGGCGTGGCCTTGGCGTTGTCCCTCGCTGTTCTGATGGCCGCCTATGCCTGGACGAGTCTGCGCAGTAGGGCACGGTCCTGGCGCCCGCTGGCCGCCGTCGTGGGGAGACGACCGTAACTCCCTATAAAGTGCCGGGTTCTTTACGATAAATCGTCAATTGAGCGAGTGCAGCCGATCACCCTTTCGTGTGCTTTTCACCAAAGCCCTCAAGGGTGACGGGGGCGACGCCGACAAAGGAGTCGTGAGTACCCTTGCGCACACCATGATGACCGCCGCCCGCCAAGCAGATGCTGGACTTGCCGGTTCGGGCGAACTCGACCGCTACCCCTACGCGGAGGCTCCCCCGGCTGACCGTGTGGGAGCCTCACACTGGGACGGCCCAGATGCGGAGCTGGGCCGCGTGGGGCGCCGCGCCGCGGGCAGCCGCGGGCGTGGGCTGCACGGCCAACTCGTCCAACAGCTCGGCCAGATGATCGTCTCGGGTGATCTCGGTGCGGACCGCCCTTTGGTCCCCGAGGAGATCGGTCAGCGCTTCGAGGTCTCCCGGACCGTCGTCCGCGAATCGTTGCGGGTCCTTGAGGCCAAGGGCCTCGTGAGCGCCCGCCCCAACGTCGGAACCCGGGTCCGCCCCGTCAGTGACTGGAACCTGCTGGACCCCGACATCATCGAGTGGCGGGCCTTCGGCCCCCAGCGTGAGGACCAGCGTCGAGAGCTCAACGAGCTCCGCTGGACCATCGAGCCGCTCGCCGCCCGGTTGGCCGCCGGCCATGGCCGACAGGACATCCAGCAGCGCCTGACCGACATGGTCGAGATCATGACGCATTCCCTCACTCAGGGGGACGCGCTGACCTTTGCGCGAGCCGACACCGAGTTCCACGCGCTGCTGATCCAGGCCGCCGGCAACCGCATGCTGGAGCACCTCTCCGGCATCGTCTCCGCCGCGCTCCAGGTCTCCGGGACGCCGATCACCAGCTGTGACCGGCCGTCCGAATCGGTGATCTCCCATCACGCGCGGATCAACGAGGCGCTGGTCTCCGCCGACCCGGTCGGTGCTGAGAGTGCCATGCGCCAGTTGCTGACCGTCCACCCCGAGGTGGAGCGCGTGGTGCCCGCACCGCGCGAGCACTGAGGTCGGCCTCGCCATGGAGAGCCCGGGTGCGGCACGCCGGAGCGCGGGCTGCAGGACGCCGCCGGACCTTCCAGGCCCGGCGGCGCAAGGGGTTGGTGCCCTCAAACGGAGGACTGCATGACTGTATGACCCCTTTCGGGGTAAACGGGGTGTGACTCGGGCCACGCGGATTGTGCGTAACGTCAGCGGAGGTCACGCGATGACTTAAGAGGTGATGGCTGAGGAGGGAAGGCAGCTGCCGTTCACGGCTCTGTACAGCTCCGAGGCTCAGCCCACGCCGTCGGCCACTCCCCAGTCGTCGGTCGTCGGCTCCGCTCTAGCACCAGGACGGGGCCGGAAGCCGTTCCCATCGTTCCGAGAGGTTGTTCGTGTCGGCCAGCACATCCCGTACGCTCCCGCCGGAGATCGCCGATTCCGAGTCTGTGATGGCGCTTATCGAGCGGGGCAAGGCTGAGGGGCAGATTGCCGGCGATGACGTGCGTCGGGCCTTCGAGGCTGACCAGATTCCGCCAACCCAGTGGAAGAATGTTCTGCGCAGCCTCAACCAGATCCTCGAGGAAGAGGGTGTGACGCTGATGGTCAGTGCCGCGGAGTCGCCGAAGCGCACCCGCAAGAGCGTCGCTGCGAAGAGCCCCGTCAAGCGGACCGCCACCAAGACCGTCGCGGCGAAGACGGCAGCCACCGGCACGGTGGCAGCTGACACGGCCGCGGCCGAGGACGCGGCGATCCCGACCGACGAGACCGAGCCCGAGGCCGCGCCGGCGAAGAAGGCGACGGCCAAGAAGGCCGCGGCGAAGAAGACGGCGCCGGCGAAGAAGACAGCCGCGAAGAAGACAGCGGCGAAGAAGACGGCAGGCAAGAAGGACTCCGAAGGGTCGGCCGAGGAGGAGACCGTTCCGCAGGAGGGGCCCGGGGCGAAGGCCGGCGAGGAGGAAGAGGAGAGTGGTGAAGCCAAGGGTTTCGTGCTTTCCGACGATGACGAAGATGACGCCCCCGCCCAACAGGTGGCGGTGGCCGGCGCCACCGCTGACCCGGTCAAGGACTACCTGAAACAGATCGGTAAGGTGCCGCTGCTCAACGCCGAGCAGGAGGTTGAGCTCGCCAAGCGGATCGAGGCCGGTCTGTTCGCCGAAGACAAACTGGCGAACGCCGACAAGCTGGCGCCGAAACTCAAGCGCGAGCTGGAGATCATCGCCGAGGACGGCCGTCGGGCGAAGAACCACCTGCTGGAGGCGAACCTCCGCCTGGTGGTGTCGCTGGCCAAGCGCTACACGGGCCGCGGCATGCTCTTCCTGGACCTGATCCAGGAAGGGAACCTGGGGCTGATCCGCGCGGTGGAGAAGTTCGACTACACCAAGGGCTACAAGTTCTCCACCTACGCGACCTGGTGGATCCGGCAGGCCATCACCCGTGCCATGGCCGATCAGGCGCGCACCATCCGCATCCCGGTGCACATGGTCGAGGTCATCAACAAGCTGGCCCGCGTGCAGCGTCAGATGCTTCAGGACCTGGGGCGCGAGCCCACCCCGGAGGAACTGGCCAAGGAACTCGACATGACCCCGGAGAAGGTCATCGAGGTCCAGAAGTACGGGCGTGAGCCGATCTCCCTGCACACCCCGCTGGGTGAGGACGGCGACAGCGAGTTCGGCGACCTCATCGAGGACTCCGAGGCGGTCGTCCCCGCCGACGCGGTGAGCTTCACCCTGTTGCAGGAACAGTTGCACTCGGTGCTCGACACGCTCAGCGAGCGCGAGGCCGGCGTGGTCTCCATGCGTTTCGGCCTCACGGATGGCCAGCCCAAGACCCTGGACGAGATCGGCAAGGTCTACGGGGTGACCCGTGAGCGGATCCGGCAGATCGAGTCCAAGACCATGTCGAAGCTGCGCCACCCCTCCCGCTCCCAGGTCCTGCGCGACTACCTCGACTAGGCCGCCCCGGCTTCGGGCTGCAGCGAGGCGCGGCCCAGTAGCCACGGTCACGATCAGGGCTCGGAGACTCCGCGACGGGGGGATCCGGGCCCTGATCGTGCAGGTGCGCGACGCGCCGGGGCGAACCACTCTGGGTGGAGAGATGGACACCCAGAGTCAGGAGGCCGTATGCGTCGTCCTTTTGTCCGCGCAGTGACCAGGGCCCTGGTCACGCTGATGGGAGTTGGACTTTTTCCGCTGGCTTCGGGCGCACCCGCAGCAGCCGACGGCGTGGTGATCGGTGGTTCCCCGGTTCGGGTGGCGGACAGCCCGTGGGTGGTGGCGCTGTCGAGTCGTGACCGGTTCGGCGGTATCCGGGCGGGCCAATTCTGCGGGGGAGTGGTGATCGGCCCCAGGAAGGTGCTCACGGCCGCGCACTGCCTGGCGCGGGAAGTGCTGGGTCCGCTGTCGTTGGTGCGCGACTTCCGTGTGATCGCGGGGCGGGAGGTCCTGCGGAGCGGAGACGGTCGAGAGATCGCGGTGAGTGGCGCCTGGGTGCATCCCGGCTACGAGCCCGTGACCAACTCCGCAGACCTGGCCGTACTGACGCTCGCCGAGGCGTTGCCGGACCACTACGTGTTGCCCGTGGCCGAGCTCGACGACCCTGCGTATGCCCCGGGCACGGTCGCGGAGGTGTACGGCTGGGGAGATGTCAGTGGGCTGGGTGACTACGCGGATGAGATGCGGTCCGCGCGCGTCACGGTCCTTCCCGATGAGGAGTGCTCTCGGGCCTATCCGGGAGATATCGATGGGCGATACGTCCCAGCCACGATGTTGTGCGCCGGTGACCCGGTGCACGGGCATGACGCCTGTCAGGGGGACAGTGGAGGGCCGCTGGTGGCTCAGGGGCGACTGATCGGGGTGGTGTCCTGGGGGCGTGGCTGTGGCCGTGCGGACAGCCCTGGCGTCTACACCAGGGTCGCTCCCTTGCTGGAATGGGTGGAGCGGGTCGGCTAGGGGCTGGAGCGCGCGCATACGCGCGCTGGTAGCCGATCGCGGTCGACCGGACACAAGGTGTGCTTACGAGTGCGGGCGGCAGTCCTGGGTCTCAGGACTGCCGCCCGTCGGTCGGTCAGGGACCGGCCGAGGCTCGTCAAGGATGCGAGGGTCAGCGTTCCTCGGTGTCGGCGTTGGCCGGAACGGCCGTCAGCCGCTCAGTCTCATCCTGTATCTCCGCGGCGATCTTCTTGAGTTCCGGCTCGAACTTGCGTCCATGGTGGGCGCAGAAGAGCAGTTCACCGCCGCTCATCAGGACGACACGCAGGTAAGCCTGGGCGCCACAACGGTCGCATCGGTCTGCGGCCGTCAGGGGGGTCGCGGGGGTCAGAACAGTAGTCACGTCGCCTCTTCTCTAGCTCGACGAGCTGTCGTACCAGGGTCAACATCCAACCAGCCCGAAAACGTTCCCGCTCTCGGCTTTTCTTCGAAACTTCCTTCCGAAGCTGGTCAGCTGCTGCCGGGTTGGCGGCGAATGGGCCGTATTGCGTCGCTTTACGGTTTCGCGTTGTTTGGCAGAGCTCGGTCCTCCCGGCTCGGTTGCCGGTTGTTCATGAGGACGTGCCCGGAGCCTAAATGGTTCATGCCTCGAAGGGAACGTGATGTTTGCTTCACCCCATCGAGGGATCGAACATCCATGCGACTCTGGACTAGGCTACAGAAGCGATGAGGGTGGCGTTTCACCCGCTCTACCAGGCCTCGGTACCCTCTTGGCGACGAACGATCCAGCACCGGCCCGCCAGGGTCGGAAAAAGAAATTCAGCGAGGAGCGAACTGCGTGACCGCCGATACGTCCGTGCCTTCCACCGCGCTGCGTACTGGAGCAGACCGGGACGGTTCCAACTACACCGCGCGGCACCTGCTCGTCCTCGAAGGGCTTGAGGCGGTCCGCAAGCGACCCGGTATGTACATCGGGTCCACCGACAGCCGTGGTCTGGCCCACTGCCTCTGGGAGATCATCGACAACTCGGTCGATGAGGCCCTGGGCGGCTACTGCGACCACATCGAGGTCGTCCTGCACGAGGACGGCTCGGTCGAGGTGTCCGACAACGGTCGTGGCATCCCGGTGGATGTCGAGCCGAAAACCGGACTTTCCGGCGTTGAGGTCGTCATGACCAAGCTGCATGCCGGCGGCAAGTTCGGCGGCGGGTCATACGCTGCATCCGGTGGTCTGCACGGTGTGGGCGCCTCCGTGGTGAACGCGCTCTCCGCCCGCCTCGACGTGGAGGTGGACCGCAACGGCGCCACCCACTCCATCAGCTTCCGTCGCGGAGTGCCCGGCATCTTCACCGAGTCCGGCCCGGACAGCCCCTTCGACCCGGGGAACGGGCTGCGCAAGGGCAAGCGGGTTCCCAAGGCCCGTACCGGCACCAGGGTGCGGTACTGGGCGGACCGGCAGATCTTCCTCAAGGACGCACGGCTGGTCCTGGAATCGCTCTACCAGCGGGTCCGGCAGACCGCCTTCCTGGTGCCAGGGCTGACGATCGTGGTGCGTGACGAGCGTGGCATCGATGGTGCGGGCAAGACGGAGGAGACCTTCCGTTTCGATGGCGGAATCAGCGAGTTCTGCGAGTACCTCGCGCAGGACAAGGCCGTCTGTGACGTCCTGCGCCTGTCCGGGCAGGGCAGCTTCAAGGAGACGGTGCCCGTCCTTGACGATCGCGGCCACATGACGGCCACCGAGGTGACCCGCGAGCTCGGCGTCGACATCGCCCTGCGCTGGGGCACCGGCTACGACACGAACCTGCGCTCCTTCGTGAACATCATCGCCACTCCCAAGGGCGGTACGCACGTCACCGGCTTCGAACGTTCCGTGACCAAGACGGTGAACGAGGCACTTCGCGCGACCAAGCTGTTGCGCGTGGCCGAGGACGACGTGGTCAAGGACGACGCGATGGAAGGGCTCACCGCGGTCGTCACCGTGCGTCTGGCCGAGCCGCAGTTCGAGGGGCAGACCAAGGAGGTCCTCGGCACCTCGGCGGCCACCCGGATCGTCGCAGCCGTGGTCGCCCGGGAGCTCAAGGCGTTCCTGACCTCCACCAAGCGTGACCACAAACAGCAGGCCCGCGCCGTGTTGGAGAAGGTCGTCGCGGCAGCCCGCACCAGGATCGCGGCCCGTCAGCACAAGGAGGCGCAGCGTCGCAAGACGGCTCTGGAGACCTCCTCGCTGCCGGCGAAGCTGGCCGACTGCCGCAGCGACGACGTGGACCGCAGTGAGCTCTTCATCGTCGAGGGCGACTCGGCGTTGGGTACGGCGAAGCTCGCGCGGAACTCGGAGTTCCAGGCGTTGCTACCAATTCGGGGCAAGATCCTCAACGTCCAGAAGTCCTCGGTTTCGGACATGCTCAAGAACGCCGAGTGCGGTGCGATCATCCAGGTCATAGGAGCTGGATCGGGTCGTACCTTCGATATCGACGCAGCTCGGTACGGCAAGATCGTCCTGTTGGTGGACGCCGATGTCGACGGCGCCCACATCCGCTGCCTGCTGCTGACGCTCTTCCAGCGGTACATGCGGCCGATGGTCGAGGCGGGCCGGGTCTTCGCCGCGGTCCCGCCGCTGCACCGCATCGAGCTGGTCCAGCCCAAGAGGGGCCAGGACAAGTACGTGTACACCTACTCGGACAGCGAGCTGCGCCAGACGCTCCTTGAGTACCAGCGCAAGGGGGTCCGCTACAAGGACTCCATCCAGCGCTACAAGGGCCTGGGCGAGATGGACGCGGATCAGCTCGCGGAGACCACCATGGACCCCCGCCACCGAACCCTGCGGCGCATCAACATCGGGGATCTCGAAGCGTCGGAGCAGGTTTTCGACTTGCTGATGGGCAACGAGGTGGCGCCCCGCAAGGAGTTCATCACCAGTTCCGCGGCGACTTTGGACCGGTCGCGCATCGACGCCTGACGGTCCGGCCGGGTGCGCGACGCTCATCGGACGCCTGGAGCGGCCTTCAAGGCGTCCATGACTCGACTCTTCACTCCATCACCTGATGGAGTGAAGAGCTCCCGGACGCCAGTCCTGGACTGTCTCCTTCCGCACATCCTTGGGGCACGCGGCCAATGCGGCAGCGGACAAGGAGAGTTCGGTGGACAAGCACGACGGGCGGGATGCCGGAACGATCCGGCTCGACGACCCCTGGTATGACGCGCTCGCCGCCGGTTGGGGGGAGGGAGGAACATCCGATCTCCTCCCCCCGATCGACGGAGCGCCGCTGCCCGATGCCGGGGAGAGCACCGGCAGGGCGGCCGACATCTACCTCGAAGTGCACCGCAGCGCGGCTTTCCAGGAGGTCCGTAGCCGCTACCGACGCTTCGTGGTCCCGGCGTCGCTGGCCTTCTTCGCCTGGTACGTGGCCTATGTGGTCGCTGCCACAGCCGCACCCGGTCTGATGGCGCGTCCGGTGATCGGCGTGGTGAACGTCGCGTTGTTGGCAGGGCTCGGCCAGTTCCTCTCAACCTTCGTGTTGACCTGGGCGTACGCCCATCATGCGAGGGTCCGTCGGGACCGTGCGGCCCTGGACCTGCGATGGACCGTCTTCGAGCAGCAGGGGCGGAGCCGCGTTGGTCGACCCGCTGGGGAGGTGGGCCGGTGACCGGGGCGGCGGGTATGTGGAGACCGATGGCGATGTCAGCGCTGAACATCGATCATCAGACGCTCACCCTGGTGCTGTTCAGCTCGTTCATCGCCATCACCTTGGGCATCACCACCTGGGTCAGTCGCAACAGACACGGCTCCGCAGAGGAGTTCTATGCCGGGGGCCGGCTCTTCTCACCCCTGGAGAACGGTTTCGCCATCGCGGGCGACTACATGTCCGCGGCATCCTTCCTTGGCATCTCCGGCCTGATCGCGCTCTTCGGCTACGACGGCTTGCTCTACTCGGTCGGCTTCCTTGTCGCCTGGTTGGTGGTCCTGCTGCTGGTAGCGGAACTGGTGCGCAACTGCGGCCGGTTCACCCTCGCCGACGTGGTCGCCTCCCGTATGAGCCAGCGCCCGGTGCGCATCGCTGTGGGCTCCTCCTCCGTGGTCGTGTCGGTGCTGTACCTCGTCGCCCAGATGGTCGGGGCGGGGAGCCTGGTGGCGCTGCTGCTCGGCACGACCAGTGAGGCAGCCCAGTCCTGGACCGTGATCGGTGTCGGCGCGCTGATGGTGGTCTACGTGTCATTCGGCGGGATGAGGGCCACCACCTGGATCCAGATCGTCAAGGCCGTGCTGCTCATGGGCGGAGCCATCGCCCTCACCGCCCTCGTCCTGGTCCGCTTCCACGGCGACTTCAACGGACTCCTTCATTCGGCCGCGGAACGCAGCGGCCACGGTGAGAAGTTCCTGAGCCCAGGACTCAAGTATGGCGGCAACTGGACGGCCCGTTTCGACTTCATCAGCCTCGGGCTGGCGTTGGTGCTCGGTACGGCAGGACTACCGCACATCCTGTCCCGCTTCTACACGGTGCCCACGGCCCGGGCGGCGCGTCGCTCCGTGGTCTGGTCGATCGCTCTGATCGGCGGCTTCTACCTGATGACCATCGTCCTCGGCTTCGGCGCCGCAGCCGTCGTAGGCCCCGAGACGGTACGAGCCTCCAACACGGCGGGAAACACGGCGGTGCCGTTGCTGGCTCTGGAGCTCGGTGGTGGAGCCGGCACCAACGGCGGAACGGTCCTCTTCGCCTTCACCGGGGCGATCGCCTTCGCCACGATCCTCGCAGTGGTAGCCGGGATCACCCTCGCCTCGTCCGCGTCGGTCGCCCATGACCTCTACGCTTCCTTGAAGCGCCGGCATGCCAAACAGCGCAGTGAGGTGACGGTGGCGCGTACCGCGGCCGTGGGCATCGGAGCGGTGGCGATCGGGCTCGGCCTGCTGGCCCGGGACCTGAACGTGGCCTTCCTGGTGGGGTTGGCCTTCGCCGTGGCGGCCTCGGCGAACCTCCCCGTCCTGCTGTACTCGCTGTTCTGGCGCGGGTTCACCACTCGCGGTGCGATCTGGTCCGTCTACGGCGGTCTGGTTCCGGCCGTGTTGCTGGTGGTCTTCTCGCCGGTGGTATCCGGTAGTCCCGAAGCGCTCTTCCCCGGAGTGGACTTCCATCTCTTCCCGCTGCAGAACCCCGGCCTGGTTTCCATCCCGGCCGGCTTCCTGGCGGGTTGGATCGGCACGATCACTTCTGCTGAGCCACCGGACGAGGCCAAGCACGCCGAGACGGAGGTACGAGCACTCACGGGTGCGGGCGCGGTCTGATTCCTCCGCGCCCGGGGTCGTGGGGAGGTCCCCTCATATCGTCCGGGGAGCGAGCCGACTACGATCGGCCGGTGTGAACAGGAAGCCCATTCCCGTCGTCTTGCTCTCCGGTTTTCTCGGGTCGGGCAAGACGACGCTGCTCAACCATGTGCTCCGCAGGAGCCGGGGCACCCGGATCGGGGTGGTCGTCAACGACTTCGGTGCGATCGAGATCGACGCGATGACCGTCGCGGGACAGGTCGACTCGATGGTTTCCCTCGGAAACGGTTGTCTGTGCTGCGCGGTTGACGCAAGCGAGTTGGACGCCTACCTCGACAAGCTCGCCGAGCCGGCGCACGGGATCGACGTCATCGTCATCGAGGCGAGCGGGCTGGCGGAGCCTCAGGAGCTGGTACGCATGCTCCTGGCCAGTGAGAATCCTGCCATTGCCTACGGCGGGCTGGTGCAGGTCGTGGACGCAGCTGAGTTCGAGGCCACGCGTGGGCGGCACCCGGAGACCGACCGGCACCTGTCCGTCGCCGACCTGGTGGTCCTCAACAAGACCGACCGGGTGGGAGAGAAGGAGACCGGGCGCATCGAGGAGGTCCTGGAGGGTCTGGCGCCGGGCGTCGCGGTGATCCGAGCCGTGCACGGGCGGATCGCTCCGGAGCTCCTCTTCGACCCCGTGGCCCGAGAGGACACCGGCCAGCGCCAGCTCTCCTTCGAGGACCTCCTTTCGGCGGACGAGGAAGGCCACTGCCTACACGTCCACGAGCAGTACCAGAGTCTCGTCTTCGAAGCCTCCGGTGCGCTCAGCCCGAGACGTCTGATCGACTTCCTGGACGCCCGCCCGGCCGGCTTGTACCGGATCAAGGGCTTCGTGTACTTCGGGGTGCCCGGGTATGTGGAGAAGTACGCCGTGCACGCGGTGGGGCGCTCCCTCCGGTTCGAGCCCACCGCATGGAAGAAGAGCGAGGCCCGGGGGAGCGGACTCGTCCTCATCGGCTCTGGCATCGACGCCGAGGCAGTGCTCGCCGGGCTTGAGGGCTGCCGTGAGGGAACTCCGCAGGACGGCCATCCGGACAGCAAGTGGGGCGTCCTGCGCTACGTGCCCAAGGAGAGCCAACCGGGCGGATCGGACCTGCTCTGAGCGGCGGGCCCAAGGACGCCTCTGAAGGCCCTGGGGCAGAACTCCCGAAGCCCCGCCTGGCTCGCGGTGCCGCGTCCCGCCCCTTCGCCGGGGCGCCCGAGTACGTCCAGTAGTCGGGCGCCGTTCGCTCCTGCGGTGCGGGCCGCCGGGTGCCGCATGCCCTGCCTGGTGGGCAGCCGCACCCTTGGACGTGGGGACCTAGAGTCCCGGACCGGCGACCACGGCGATCGGTTGGGCCAGCGGCGCACCCGAACCGTCGCGACGAGGATCCACCTCCGGCAGCTCCACCGGGGCACCGCTCGCTGTCGCGCCCCTGGCAGGAGAGGCCCCGGCCCACGCCAGCACCAGGGCGTCCTCGCCCTTCAAGAAGCGCTGGCAGCGCACGCCGCCGGTGGCTCGACCCTTGCGTGGATACTGGTCGAACGGGGTCAGCTTGGCCGTGGTGGCCGAGTCGTCCAAGGTGCCGTGGGCACCTGCCACGGTGAACACCATCGCTTCGGCGGCCGGATCGACCGCTGAGAAGTGGATCACCTTGGCGTTCATCGCCAGCTTGATGCCCGCCATGCCGCCGGCCGGGCGGCCCTGGGGGCGGACCTGTGCCGCCTGGTACCTGAGCAGCTGGGCGTCATCGGTGATGAAGACGAGATCCTCCTCGCCCGTACGCAGTTCGACCGCGCCGATGATCCGGTCGCCCTCCTTGAGGGAGATGACCTCCAGCTCCTCCTTGTTTCCCGGGTAGTCCGGAACAACCCGCTTGACCACGCCCTGTTCGGTGCCGAGCGCGAGCCCCTGCGAAGTCTCGTCGAGCGAGGTGAGGCAGATCAACTGCTCGTCCACCTCCAGGGAGAGGAACTCGGACACCTGAGCGCCACCCGCGAGGTTGGGGCCGTGAGCGGTGTCCGGCAGCTGCGGTAGGTCGATCACCGGGAGTCGCAGCAACCGGCCGGTGGAGGTCACCGCACCGACGTCCGCCCGTGCGGTGGCCAGCACCGCGGAAACGATCAGGTCGTGCTTGGCCCGGCGGCCCTCTGCCGCGGGGAGCGGTGCACCCGTGGCGGTGCGCGCCAGCAGCCCCGTGGAGGAGAGCAGGACCCGGCAGGGGTCATCCGCCACCTCCAACGGGACGGCAGTCACCGCCGTGCCTGCGGACTCCAGCAGCACGGTCCGGCGCTCGGTGCCGAACTTCTTCGCCACCGCGGCCAGCTCCGCCGAGACCAGCTTGCGCAGCTCGGAGTCCGAGTCCAGGATTCCGGTCAGCTCGTCGATCTCACCGGTGAGCCGGTCGCGCTCGGACTCAAGCTCGATCCGGTCGAACTTGGTAAGTCGGCGCAGCGGGGTGTCGAGGATGTACTGGGTCTGGACCTCGCTGAGCGAGAAGTGTGAGATCAACCGCTCCTTGGCCTGTGCGGAGTTCTCGCTGGAGCGGATCAGCCGGATGACCTCGTCGATGTCGAGGAGCGCCACCAGCAGCCCCTCGACGAGGTGCAGGCGGTCACGGCGCTTGGTACGGCGGAACTCACTGCGCCGGCGGACCACCTCGAAGCGGTGGTCCAGGTAGACCTCCAGAAGTTCCTTGAGCCCCAGGGTGAGCGGCTGGCCGTCCACCAGGGCGACGTTGTTGATGCCGAAGGACTCCTCCATCGGCGTCAGCTTGTACAGCTGTGCCAGGACGGCCTCGGGGTGGAAACCGTTCTTGATCTCGATGACCAGGCGCAGACCGTGTGCCCGGTCGGTGAGGTCCTTGACGTCCGCGATGCCCTGGAGCTTCTTGGACCCCACGAGATCCTTGATCTTCGCGATGACCTTCTCCGGGCCGACCGTGAAGGGGAGTTCGGTGACGATCAGGCCCTTGCGGCGCGGTGTCACGTCCTCCACCGTCGCCGTGGCCCGGATGCGGAACGTGCCGCGCCCCGACTCGTACGCGTCCTTGATCCCCGAAAGCCCCACGATCCGGCCGCCAGTGGGCAGATCGGGACCGGGAACGAAGCGCATCAGCGCCTCCAGGTCCGCGTTCGGGTACCGGATCAGGTGGCGCGCCGCCGCGATCACTTCGCCCAGGTTGTGCGGCGGCATGTTGGTGGCCATACCGACGGCGATGCCCGAGGCGCCGTTGACCAGGAGGTTCGGGTACGCGGCGGGTAGCGCGACCGGCTCCTTCTCCTGGCCGTCGTAGTTCGGGGCGAAGTCGACGGTGTCCTCGTCGATCGACTCCGTCATCAGCGAGGTCGCGTCGGCCATCCGGCACTCGGTGTAGCGCATGGCGGCCGGTGGGTCGTCGTTTCCGAGCGAACCGAAGTTGCCGTGGCCGTCCACCAGCGGCAGTCGCATCGAGAAGGGCTGCGCCATCCGAACGAGGGCGTCATAGATCGACGCGTCCCCGTGCGGGTGGAGCTTGCCCATCACCTCGCCCACGACGCGCGCGCACTTGACGTAGCCGCGGTCGGGGCGCAGGCCCATCTCGTTCATCTGGTAGACGATGCGCCGGTGTACGGGCTTCATTCCGTCCCGGGCGTCCGGCAGGGCCCGGGAGTAGATCACTGAGTACGCGTACTCAAGGAAGGAGCCCTGCATCTCGTCGACGACGTCAATGTCGAGGATCCTCTCCTCGAAATCCTCCGGCGGCGGGGTCTTCGTGCTGCGGCGGGCCATCGCTGCTGCGGCTCCTCGTGATCTGAGGTCGGGCGGTCCGACGCGGTCCATTGTGGACCGCCCCACCGACAGCTTTGACCCCGACCCGGGTGAGCCGGGAACTTCCCCGGCTGCCTGCGCGCTTGCATACAGTGGCAGGACTTCTCCCGAACGCGATCGAAGGGACCACATGCCCATGGGTCACACGGCCACCGCCGAGGCCGGCTCCGGCGGCCTGACAGCGACAGAGCACCGGCTGGCCAACGGCCTGCGCGTGGTGCTCTCCGAGGACCATCTGACCCCGGTGGCCGCGGTCTGCCTCTGGTACGACGTCGGTTCCCGTCACGAGGTCAAGGGCCGCACCGGTCTGGCTCACCTCTTCGAGCACCTGATGTTCCAGGGTTCGGCGAGCGTCCCCGGTAACGGCCACTTCGAGCTCGTCCAGGGCGCCGGTGGTTCGCTCAACGGCACGACGAGCTTCGAGCGCACCAACTACTTCGAGACCATGCCGACGCACCAGTTGGAGCTCGCGCTCTGGCTGGAGGCGGACCGGATGGGCTCGTTGCTGACCGCCCTGGACGACGAGTCCATGGAGAACCAGCGCGACGTGGTCAAGAACGAGCGCCGCCAGCGCTACGACAACGTCCCCTACGGCACGGCCTTCGAGCGGCTGACCGCGCTGGTGTACCCCGAGGGCCACCCCTACCACCACACGCCGATCGGTTCGATGGCCGATCTCGATGCTGCTTCCCTGGAAGACGCCCGGAACTTCTTCCGGACCTACTACGCCCCCAACAACGCCGTGCTCTCCATCGTCGGCGACATCGACCCCGAGCAGACACTTGCCTGGGTCGAGCAGTACTTCGGCTCGATTCCGGCGCACGGGGGTAAGCAGCCCCCGAGGGATGGCGCACTGCCCGAGGTGATCGGGAAGCAACTGCGCGAGGAGATCGTGGAGGAGGTGCCGGCCCGGGCGCTGATGGCGGCCTACCGCCTGCCGCACGACGGCACTCGGGAGTGTGACGCCGCCGACCTCGCGTTGACGGTCCTGGGGAGCGGGGAGTCCTCCAGGCTGCACAACCGGTTGGTGCGTCGCGACCAGACGGCCGTCGCCGCCGGGTTCGGCCTGCTGCGACTGGCCGGGGCGCCCTCCCTCGGGTGGCTGGACGTCAAGACCTCGGCGGGTGTGGAGGTGCCGGAGATCGAGGCCGCGGTCGACGAAGAGCTGGCGCGGTTCGCGGCGGAGGGCCCGACCGCCGAGGAGATGGAGCGCGCTCAGGCACAGCTGGAGCGCGAATGGCTGGACCGCCTGGGCACGGTGGCCGGTCGGGCCGACGAGCTGTGCCGCTTCGCGGTGCTCTTCGGCGATCCGCAGCTGGCGTTCACCGCGGTACAGCGAGTCCTGGACGTCACCGCCGAGGAGGTCCAGGCGGTGGCCGCGGCGCGGCTGCGCCCGGACAACCGTGGGGTGCTCGTGTACGAGCCGCGCCCGGCGGAGGAGACCGAAGTAGCAGCACAGGCCGAGGGGGCCGACCAGTGAGCGAGCGCGCGATGACCCCGACTGACGAGTCCACCCGGATGACGCAGATGACCTTTCATCCGCAGCCGCGTGCGGGCGAGGCCAAACCGTGGGCGTTTCCCGCCCCTGAGCGGTCCGTCCTGGACAACGGGCTGACCGTGCTGCGCTGCCATCGCCCCGGTCAACAGGTGGTGGCCGTGGAGATCAACCTCGACGCACCGTTGGACGCCGAACCCGAGGGCCTGGACGGGGTGGCCACGATCATGGCGCGGGCCCTGTCGGAGGGTACCGACAAGCACTCCGCCGAGGAGTTCGCAGCCGAGCTGGAGCGCTGCGGGGCCACACTCGACGCGCATGCGGACCACCCCGGTATGCGGGTGTCCCTCGAAGTGCCGGCCTCCCGGCTCTCCAAGGCGATGGGGCTGCTCGCGGAAGCCCTGCGGGCACCGGCCTTCGCGGACGGTGAGGTGGACCGCCTGGTGCGCAACCGCCTGGATGAGATCCCGCACGAGCTGGCCAACCCGGCGCGTCGGGCTGCCAAGGAGCTGTCCCGGCAGCTCTTCCCGGCCACCTCCCGGGTGTCCCGGCCGCGCCAGGGCACCGAGGAGACCGTGGCCCGGATCGATTCGGCGGCCGTGCGTGCCTTCTACGAGGCGCATGTGCGGCCCGCCACGGCGACGGTGGTGGTCGTGGGTGATCTGACGGGTATCGATCTGGAAGCCCTGCTCGCGGAGACTCTCGGTGCCTGGACGGGCGGCAGCGCCGAGCCTCGGACGGCGGAGCCGATGGCCGCGGACGACACCGGGCGGGTGGTCATCGTGGACCGCCCCGGTGCCGTCCAGACGCAGTTGCTGATCGGCCGGACCGGTCCGGACCGGCACGACCGGGTCTGGCCCGCTCAGATCGTGGGCACCTACTGCCTGGGTGGGACGCTCACCTCCCGTCTGGACCGGGTCCTGCGGGAGGAGAAGGGTTACACCTACGGCGTCCGGGCCTTCGGTCAGGTGCTGCGTTCCACCCGGGAGGGCACCGGGGCCTCGTTGCTGGCCATCAGCGGATCCGTTGACACGCCGAACACCGGCCCGGCACTGGCAGATCTCTGGGCCGTGCTGCGCACGCTTGCCTCCGGTGGCCTGACCGATGCCGAGCGGGATGCCGCGGTGCAGAACCTGGTGGGCGTGGCCCCGCTGAAGTTCGAGACGGCCGCGGCCGTCGCGGGCACGTTGGCCGATCAGGTGGAGCAGCACCTCCCGGACGACTACCAGGCGCAGTTGTACCTGCAATTGGCGCGGACGGGCACGGTCGAGGCCACGGCCGCCGCTGTCAGCGCCTTTCCCGTCGACCGGTTGGTGACGGTGCTGGTCGGCGACGCTGCTGAGATCGAGGAGCCGGTACGGGCCCTGGGCCTCGGCGAGGTCACCGTCGTGGCGAACTGACACCCGTACAACTCGGGCGGTCTTCGGGGGTCCTGGCGGTTCATCTGCCAGGACCCCATTCCTTTCGCTCTGTCCGGTTTGGTAGTGGTGGTGACGCCTTAGGGGTGTGGCGTACGCAACAAAATATCGTGTCCGTTTGGTGATCTGGTCGTGATCCGCCTAGCGTCAGTCCCGCTGTTCGTCGGCTGTAAACGCCGCATCCGCGGCACCGGACAGCGATCGCCGAGTCCCCGTCAGGCGTGAGCCTGGGGAGCCGGGGACCCATTCGTCCCTGGGGTGAATCGGCCCGCCTCGACCAGAGGTGGACCGTAGGAGACCTTCCTGCTCCGAACCCGTCAGCTAACCCGGTAGGCGAGAAGGAAGGAAAGGACCACCCTCTTTCATGGCGACTGCCACCGGTAAGCACCGCGGTTCCAGCCGTACCTCCCGCCGAACGGCGAATATCGCGAGCATCGCCACCCTGGCCACCGCCGGTGTCGTGGGCACGCTGGCCGCTCCGGCCCTCGCCGCTTCCGAGGGGCCCCAGCAGGGTGTCAGCGCCGAGGACACCGGCTTGAACGCCGTAGTGGTGGCCGACTCCCTGTCCGGCGAGATCGAGACTCAGGCCGCGGCCCAGGAGCATGCAGCCGAACTCGCCGCCGCCAAGGCCGCGGCCGAGGCGGAGGCCAAGCAGCGGGCGGAGGAGGCCCGCGAGCGCGCTGAGGCCGCCGCCAAGGCCGAACGGGAGGCGAAGGAGCGTGCGGCCCGCGAGGCCGAGCGGCAGCGCCTGTTGACCTTCGTCTCGCCTGTGGCCGGCTCCTATGTCAGCACCTCCTACAAGGCCGGCGGTGCCATGTGGTCCTCTGGTAGCCACACGGGCATCGACTTCCATGCTGCTTCCGGTACCGAGGTCCGCTCGGTGGGGCTCGGCACCGTCGTCGAGGCCGGCTGGGGCGGGGCGTACGGCAATAACGTGGTGATCAAGATGCACGACGGCACCTACACCCAGTACGGGCACCTGCTGTCCATCAAGGTGTCGGTGGGACAGCGCGTCACTCCCGGGGACCAAATAGGACTCTCCGGTTCCACGGGCAACTCCAGCGGCCCGCACCTTCACTTCGAGGCTCGTACCGGAGTTGACTACGGGTCGGACATCGACCCGATCTCCTACCTGCGCTCGCGCGGCGTCCAGCTCTGACGTCCCCGCAACTGTGCGAAGGCCCCGGCGTATTGCCGGGGCCTTCGCCGTTCCAAGAGATGCTCATGGATTCTTGAACCTCATCTGTAATAAAGCCGTGCTGCAATAGAGTCGCGAACAGCAGGCAATAGGGCGGAGGTTCGGATATGCGCGTTCCCGCGCACGCGGTGTGCACGGCCATCCGGGACGACATCGTCACGGGTGTCTTCGAGCCCGGGAGCCGGCTCACCGAGGAACTCCTCGCCCGCCGCTACGGGGTGTCGCGCGTGCCGGTCAGGGAGGCGTTGCGCACGCTGGAGTCGGAGGGGTTCGTCACCACGCGTCGCCATGCCGGTGCCTGCGTGTCCGAACCCACTGCGCAGGAGGCGGCGGACGTGTTGGAGACGCGCGTGCTGTTGGAGCCGTTGGGGGCGGCGCGTGCGGCGCAGCGGCGCACCGAGGCCCACCTGAAGGTGCTGCGCGGGCTGGTGCGGCTGGGGCAGGAGAGGGCGCGGCGGGGGGAGGGGGAGGACCTGCGTTCGTTGGGTGGCTGGTTCCACGACACGCTCACGCAGGCCTCGGGGAGTGCGGGGTTGATCTCCTTGCTGACGCAGCTGCGGCACAAGATCACCTGGATGTACACGGTGGAGGCACCTGCCCGGCCGGTGGACTCCTGGGCTGAGCACGGGGCCATCGTGGACGCCGTGGCCCGCGGTGACGCGGCGCGCGCCCGCGCGCTGACCACCCTGCACGCGGAGCGTGCCGCCCGTGCTCACCGACTCCGTCCGGCGGTGCCCGTGAGTTCTTCGCAACATTCTGTAAACATTTCCGGCGTCCGGAATTAACGGCTGCCGTATACGACAGCTGGTGTCTTTTCCCGTAGTTCGTGCGGCTGGTTTTGCCCCGTGTGGAACGGTGAATTCGCCAGAGGTTCCCGGTTCTCCGCGGCATTGAGCCTTTTCCATCTTCACTCTGAGCTGGTCAGATGAAGGGTGAGGATGGCCTGGATGAGGCTGGTGATCCGGGTGGTCGAGCACCGCAGTTTGCGGAGGAGTCGCCAGGACTTGAGGGTGGCGACGGCCTGTTCGACGAGGGCCCGGATCTTCGCGTGGGACCGGTTGACCGCCTGCTGGCCTGCGGAGAGGGTGTCCCACCGTCCCCAGCACGGGGTGCGGACCGTGCCGCCGGCGCCTCGGTATGCCTTGTCGGCCCAGCACGGGATGTCTGCTTCGGTGAGGGCGTCGACGATGCCGTGTTCGCGGGCCGCGCGGACGTCGTGGACGGCGCCGGGCAGGGCCGGTGAGGTCCACAGCAGCCGGCCGAAGGGGTCGGCGATGACCTGGACGTTCATCCCGTGCTTCTTGTGCTTGATGCCCCTATGTTCGTCAAGCCGCGGTCGTGAGGGTTGACGGGTCATCAGGGCGCTGGTGGCATACGATCATGTCGGTGCGTATCAGCGCGT
>NZ_JBIAGC010000019.1:0-112720 GCF_042869595.1 Streptomyces sp. NPDC006879 | reverse complement strand
GCCGCCCTGTGCGTATCTCACAGTCCAGGGCTACCGGAGCGGACCCATCGCCGTCAGGCGAACGGCTCCGACATCACCCAATCAAGTTCAGTACTCAACCGCGCTGCTGTGTCATGTCGTCGGCGAGGACAACGTGACCACGGTCGAGGTCGACGCGGAGGTGTCCGCCCGTGCAGGGATCGCGCTCGCGGGCGCCGGGTACTGGCCTGCCCGCGTGGTCGGTGACGGACTGGCAGGTTACAAGGAAGGAAGCCCGTATGACCGCGTGATCGCCACGTGCGGCGTGCACACGGTGCCGACCGACTGGCTCGCGCAGACACGCCCCGGCGGTGAGGTCCTGGTCACGGTCGGCGGATGGATGCACGCATCCGAACTCGTACGGCTCACGGTCGCCGACGACGGCACGGCCAGCGGCCCGGTTCTCGGCGGACAGGTCTCGTTCATGCTGGCACGCCCCCACCTTCCGCCCCCGCTGGGCATCCTGCCGAACCTCAGTGAGGGCGACGCGGTACCCGCCGGGCTGGGCTCGGATGCGCTCGACGACTGGACCGCCCGATTCGTCGCGCAGTTCGCCGCGCCGTGCGCACAGCGGCTCACACTGGAACGTGAGGGTCGGACGGAACACGTCGTAATCGACGTGGACGCGGAGTCGTGGGCGCTCGTCTTCCAAGACGGCGGCCGGTGGATGGTCCGGCAGAGCGGTGCGGCGCGCCTGTGGGACGAGATCACCGAGCGTGTCACGCAGTGGCAGGCGGGCGGGCGCCTGCCTGCCGACCGTATGCGGTTGCACGTCGGCCCCGACGTGCAACGCCTCACCTGGGCGTGACCACGGGCTGACAGCTTCCATGCTGCCCCGCCCGTCCGCCGTTCCCCCGTGCCTCGGCGGGTCGCGGCGGCGTGCGGGCCTCGCCCCGAGGTGCCGCTCGTGTGTTGGGGGCGCCAAGAGCTCCGCGGGTACGACTGGGGTGGCCGTCCAACCCGCCTCGGCTGATGAGAGGTTGGAGAGGCGCCTGCTGGTCCGACATCCATCGCGCGCGGAAGAGGGAGAGAAGGACGGCGCGCTGGTCCGGGAGATCACGGCTTGCTGTGCGACACCTCCCCGGGCGCCGCCTTGGCCGACCTGGCGGTGGCCGCCGTTGCCACTCCCCACCAGGACAGCTCTTGATCCCCACGCTTCCTGCACCACTTTGAGCCTCTGTCAACACGGGCCGGTGCTCGCTACCGTTTTAAGGCGCGTCCCCCTGGACAGACCCCCGGTAAAGTGTTTCGACGGCTGGTAGACAGCAGTCCAGGGCGTTCCTGGAGTGACCGAGGGAGTGTGTGCTTTGCCTACTGGCAAGGTCAAGTGGTTCAACAGTGAGAAGGGCTTCGGCTTTCTCTCCCGCGACGACGGCGGCGACGTCTTCGTGCACTCGTCGGTACTTCCTGCCGGGGTCGAAGCACTCAAGCCCGGACAGCGTGTGGAATTCGGTGTAGTCGCAGGTCAGCGCGGTGATCAGGCGCTTTCCGTGACGGTCTTGGAGCCGGCGCCCTCCGTTGCCGCCGCCCAGCGGCGCAAGCCCGACGAGCTCGCTTCGATCGTCCAGGACCTCACCACCCTCCTGGAGAACGTGACTCCGATGCTGGAGCGTGGCCGCTACCCCGACAAGGCGCAGGGCTCGAAGATCGCTGGCCTGCTCCGGGCCGTGGCCGACCAACTGGACGTCTGAGGCCGCACCCGCGTCCCGTCACCCCGGCCGTGGCGGGGCGCGGAGGCCCGCCCTCAGACGAATTCCAGGGCGCCCGCAGGCAGTGGCGGCACCAGCCCTTCCGCGGCGGCCCGGGTGAGCAGGCCGCGCACGGCCGCGTATCCGGCGCCACCGAGGTCTGCGGTGAACTCGTTCACGTACAGACCGATGTGTTGGTCCGCCACCGAAGGGTCGAGCTCCTGGGCGTGCGCACGCACGTAGGGGCGGGAGGCTTCGGGGTCCTCCCAGGCCATCCGTACCGAGGCGCGGGCGGACGCGGCGAGGGCCCGCAGGGTGTCCGCACCCAGTGACCGTTTGGCGATGATCGCGCCGAGGGGGATGGGCAGGCCGGTGCTCGACTCCCAGTGCTCACCCATGTCGGCCAGGCAGTGCAGCCCGTACGCGCGATAGGTGAAGCGCGCCTCGTGGATCACCAGCCCGGCGTCCACCCGGCCTTCCCGCACCGCCGGCATGATCTCGTGGAAGGGCATCACGACGACCCGGCCGACCCCGTCCGGCAGCACGTCCGCGGCCCACAGCCGGAACAGCAGGTAGGCCGTAGAACGCTCGCTGGGAACCGCGACCGTACGTCCGCCCAGGTCCAGCCCCGGCTCCCGGGTGAGCACCAGTGGGCCGCATCCACGGCCGAGGGCGCCGCCACAGGGCAGCAGGGCGTACTCGTCGAGCACCCAGGGCAGCACGGCGTAACTGACCTTCAGCACGTCGAACTCGCCGCGCTCGGCCATGCCGTTGGTGACGTCGATGTCGGCGAAGGTGACGTCAAGGGCCGGGGCTCCGGGCACCCTGCCGTGCGCCCAGGCGTCGAAGACGAAGGTGTCGTTCGGGCACGGCGAGTAGGCGATCCGCAGGGTGCGGCCGGTGGTCGCGGTCGGCTCAGCGGTCATGGCGGTGCCCCCAGTCGGCGAGTACGGGTACGAGCGTGCGCAGTCCCTCCGCGAGCGACGCGAGTGCCTCGCCGATCCGCCAGGCGGCACGGTCGCGGGGACCCACCGGATTGGACACCGCCCGGATCTCCAGGAACGGCAGGCCGTGGCCGGCGGCTGCCTCGGCCACCCCGAAACCCTCCATGGCTTCCGCTCCGGCCAGTGGGTGGCGGACGGCGAGTTCGGCTGCGCGGGCGGCGGTCCCGGTGACGGTCGAAACGGTCAGGACGGGGGCGAGTAGCGCGCCGGTGGCTTCGGCGGCGCGTGCGGACAGTTCGGGCTGCGGCAGGTGGACGCAGCGACCGAACCCCAGCTCTTCGACGGAGAGGTAGCCGTCGGGGCCGTCGTCGTCCCCCGGAGTGTCGGCGCCGAGGTCGGCGGCGACGATCGCGTCGGCGACCACCAGCGATCCGACGGGTGCGGACGGCTGGAAGCCGCCGCCGATCCCGACACTGAGCACGAGGTGGTACGGGCGTTGCTCAGCGGCGGCCAGTGCCAGTGCCGTCGCGGTGCCGGCGGCAGCCGCGGCCGGCCCCACGCCAGTGGTCAGGAGGTCCAGGGCCAGGCCGGGAACGTCGTACCGGCTCAGCGCCCGCCCGCCCGGCAGCACCCGCGGAACGGGCACCGGGGTGTCCGGGTAGGGGGCCAGCGCGGTGGCGACGGAGTCGGTCTCCGCTGCCACCGCGGTGACGATCAGCGCACGCACGGGGCGTCCCGGCAGATCAGGCTTCGTCGTTCTTCAACGTGAAGGACCAGACGGCCTGCGGCTTGTCGTCCGCGGAGACCTGGACGATGGAGACCTTCCGGGTCTTGGGGGTCTCACCCTGGCCGCCGGTGCTGAACACGTCCGCGCCGGGGAAACTGCGGTAGGTGTTGCTGGACGGCTCGGTGATGGGGTTGCCGTCGAGGAACGCGACCCACTTCGAGCCGTCCTCCACCACCTCGGGCTCGACGCCCAGGCGCAGCGTGTCGCCCCGGCCGTAGTTGATGGTCTTCGAGGTCTTGAGGCTGCTGAGGCAGGAGCCGAGCTTCTCCTGGGAGAGCTCCTTTTGGTCACCCGTCCTCATGCACGAGGCCTCGGAGGACACCGACGAGCTGCCGACCGTCACGGTCGCGAGCGGGGTCGGCTTGTCGCAGGCCGAAAGGACGAGGAGGCCGGCGGACACGGCTCCGAGGGCGGCGGCGGTGCGGCGGCCCCTACCCGAGAAAAGCGGTGCGGTCATGAGCCGAAGGCTATCGGGCCAGGCCCCCGGGCGATGCATGGGGTCACCGCCGCGCGCCGCACCACCTGCGCGGGTGCCCCGGTTGCCGCCGCGCGGCCTACTCGCGAAACCCCCGGAACTCGCCTGGGAATGCCTCCGAGGCGGCACCCGGCAGCGGGGCGAGCCCCTCGCGGGGCTCCCCGCCCCCTCGTCGGCCGCCGCCGATCTGGCTGGAACTGGAGCATCCGGACCGGCGGTTCCCGGGGGTTCGCCTCAGGCGACCCGGGGCCGCGAACGTGGACCGGTCGGGCCTTTGGAACCGCGGTACGGCGTGGTCAGCACGCCCCGGACGGCCATCACCGCACCCGCGGCGACGATGGCCGCGGCCACCGCCATCCCCGCCACCCCGTTCAGGGGCAGCGCGATGCCGATCGCCCCACCCAGAACCCAGGCCATCTGTAGCAGCGTCTCGGACCGTGCGAACGCGGAGGTCCGCACCGCCTCGGGCACGTCCCGCTGGATCAGGGCGTCCAGCGAGAGCTTCGCCAGCGCCTGGCAGAAGCCCGCCGTCGCGGCCAGCACCGCCGTCAGCGGTGCGCGGAAGAAAACAGCCACCAAGACGGCGACGGCCAGCGTCAGACAGAGCACCGTGGCGATGATCACCTCGGGTGCCCGGGCCCGCAGCCAGGAACCCACGGCCGTGCCGCACGCGTTGCCCAGACCCGCCGACACGCCGACGATGCCGAGGGAGACTGCGGCGCTCTGCCCGGCCATGGGTTCCTCGCGCAGCAGGAACGCGAGGAAGAAGATGAGGAACCCGGACAGCCCACGCATCGCCGCGTTCGCCCACAGCCCGCACAGCACCGAGGGCCCCACCGTGCGCAGGCCGGGCTTGCGGGAACGCTCCTCGTGGGTGGACAGCCGGGCCCTGCGCTCGCCCTTGGCCTCGTCCACCTTGTGCGGCAGGGTGAACGCCAAGAAGGTGCCCGCACAGAACACCGCGCAGGCCCCGTACAGCGGCCAGCCGGGTCCGATGTGGTGCAGACCGGCGCCGATGGGCGCAGCCACACCGGTGGCGAGCAGCCCGGCCAAGGTCACCCGCGAGTTGGCCTTGACCAGGGAGAAGTCGGGTGGCAACAGCCTGGGTACGACGGCGCTGCGCACCACCCCGTACGCCTTGGAGGCGACCAGTACGCCGAGTGCGGCCGGATAGAGCTCCAGGCTGCCGCTGGCGACGGCCCCGGACATGGTCAGTGCCAGCAGGGCCCGGGCCAGCATCGCCCCGGCCATCGCGGCCCGCCTGCCGTGCGGCAGCCGGTCCAACAACGGTCCGATCACGGGTGCCAGCAGGGTGAACGGCGCCATCGTGATCGCCAGGTACAGCGCGACCCGCCCGCGGGCCTCGTCGGTGGGTACCGAGAAGAACACCGTGGAGGCGAGCGCCACCGTGATCATCACGTCTCCGGCGCCGTTGACGGCATGGAGTTCGATGAGTTTGCCCAGCCCGGATTCTCCCGCGCCCTGGGCGTGAGTGGCCCGTCGGATGCCGCGCGCGGTCCCCGTGATGGGCTGGTGCAGGGCACGCCCGACCGCCCGGCCCGCCCTACGGGCCCGGCCCGAGCCGTCGTCGGAGGACCGTGCGGCTGCCACGTGGCCATAGTGCATCACGGCACGCCGCGGAGGGCGCCGCGCGGGCGTGTCCTTCAGTGGATCGACCCGCTGGGAACGCGCCCGGAACCGGGCAGGCGGAGTCCTTGAGTCCGCGAATCGGACGCGCAGGTGGGCCCAGCGCCGTGAAGGAGGTAGCGTGCGTAGCGCGCCACCGGCGGTTGTTCTTGGCCGCGCGCCTCTCCGCGATCCCGCAGAATGGGACGTAGAAGGTGCGCCCGAGTCCGATCGGGCGCGGACGTCGACGCGGCCCACAGGTCCGCTCCGCCCGCGCCATGGACGGACGGGACCGACGGATCGTTCTGTGACGAAACGGCGCACTCGTGAGACGGCGTAGGAGAGAAGCGAGACCTGTGAGTGCTGCGACGATGCGAAGCCGTACCCCTGACCGCCTGTGCGCCGCGGCGGTCGATCTCGCCCGGGAGGTGGCGGTGGAAGCCGCCGACCCGGGATCGGTGGGTGAACACGTAGCCGTAGTGGCGGAGGGCGACCGGGTCGTCACCCACTTCTTCGAGTGCCAGGACTTCGGCTACCGGGGTTGGCGCTGGGCCGTCACCGTGGCCCGCGCCTCGCGCGCCAAGTACGTCACCCTCGACGAGTGCGTGCTGCTGCCCGGCCCGGACGCCCTTCTCGCACCCGAGTGGGTGCCCTGGAGCGAGCGGCTGCGCCCCGGCGACATGGGCCCCGGCGACCTGCTGCCCACCGACGCCGAGGACCTGCGGCTGGAACCCGGCTACACCGGTGAGGACATCCCACCGCCGAACTCCGTCGTCTCGCACGAGATGGCCGAACTGGTCGAGGCGGAGGACGCCGAGGTCACCGACCGCACGGTGGTGCCGGCCCGCGGTTCCATCACGGCCATCGCCGAGGAACTCGGCATGCGCCGGGCCCGGGTGCTGTCCCGTTACGGGCTGCACAGCGCCGCCGACCGTTGGGACGAGGCTTACGGAGCCAAGACCCCGATGGCGCAGGCCGCGCCGGCCTCCTGCGTCTCCTGCGGGTTCCTCGTCGCGATCGGCGGCTCACTCGGACAGGCCTTCGGTGTCTGCGCCAACGAGTTCGGTCCGGCGGACGGCCGCCTGGTCTCCCTCAGTTACGGCTGCGGGGGGCACTCCGAGGCCGCCGTGATGCCCAAACCGCCGCGACCGGCGCCGCACGTCCTGGATTCGATGAGGTCGGACGAGTTCCAGCTGCGGCCCTCTGACGACAGCGGATCGGTGCCCACCTCGGACCTCCCCGAGCAGGACCTCGGCCACTCCTGAGCCCGGGCCGCGGGCCCGGCGCCCGGCGGTGGGATCCGCGCCGGGCGCGGCACGCCCCGTCCTGCCGGGCCGCGAAGAGGGACACGCCCGCCAGGCGCGGTACCTTTCGGGCGCGGACGGGAAACCCCGTACCGCCCGATGAGGAGGCAACAGCGTGAGAGCGACCGCAGCCCAGGGTGGGGTCGACCCCTTCGGGACCGCGCGGCTGCGCCGCGGCGTGCTCGACGCGTGGGGCGCGAGTCCGGCCCGCTTCCGGGAGGACGCGAACGCCGAGGAGGACCTCGCCCTCGGCGGCTACCGGGACCGGCTCGTCGTGGAACTCGCCCAGAACGCCGCTGACGCCGCGGCCCGGGCGCAGGTGCCCGGCCGGCTGCGCCTGACCCTGTACCCCGGGGAGCCCGGCGAGGCGTCGGTGCTGGCCGCTGCAAACACCGGCGCTCCCCTGGATGCGACCGGCGTCGAATCGCTGAGCACCCTGCGGGCCTCCGCCAAACGCGCCTCCGACGGTGCCGACACGACGGTCGGTCGCTTCGGGGTCGGCTTCGCGGCCGTCCTCGCGGTCAGCGACGAACCCGCCGTCCTCGGCAGGCACGGCGGCGTCCGCTGGTCGCTGGCCGAAGCCCGGGAACTGGCCGCCCAGACCGCCACCGCCAGCCCGGGGCTCGGCGACGAACTGCGCCGCCGGGACGGCCACGTACCGCTGCTGCGGCTGCCGCTTCCCGCCGAGGGCACCGCCCCGGACGGCTACGACACCGTGGTGGTCCTGCCGCTGCGCGACGGCGGCGCCCAGGACCTCGTGCAGCGGCTGCTGGCCGGCATCGATGACGGCCTGTTGCTGACCCTGCCCGGTCTGCACGAGGTGATCGTGGACACGCCCGCGGGCACGCGGGTGCTGCGCCGCCGTGAGGAGGGGTCCTACACCTGCGTGGACGACACCGAAGGGGACACCACCCGCACGGTGCGCTGGCGTACGGTCCGACGTTCGGGGCCCATCGAGCCCGCGCTGCTCGCGGACCGACCGGTTGAGGAGCGGCTCCGCCCGTACTGGACCGTGACCTGGGCCGTTCCCGTGGATGCCGGGGGCGAGCCGGTGCGGCCCACCACGGCCGCGGTGGTGCACGCACCCACGCCCACCGACGAACCCCTGGGTGTGCCCGCGCTCCTGATCGCCTCGCTGCCGTTGGACACCGCACGGCGCCACCCGGCGCCCGGCCCGCTCACCGACTTCCTGCTCGTCCGGGCAGCCGAGGCCTACGCCGAACTCCTCGCCGACTGGGCGCCCGTGACGACCGCTCTGGTGGACCTGGTGCCCGGCCCTCTCGGTAAGGGCGAACTCGATGGCGCCCTGCGCGCCGAGATCCTGCGACTTCTGCCGCGTACCGCCTTCCTGGCGCCCGCCTCGCCTTCGGAGGAGCTCGCCGCGCTGCGGCCCTTCGAGGCGGAGGTGGTCGAAGGCGCCGGCGCCGACACCGTCCGGGTGCTCGCCGAGGTGCTGCCCACCCTGCTGCCGGCAGGCCTGGAGCGCCGCCCGGAACTGCGCACCCTCGGGGTGGGCAGGCTGCCGCTGGGGGACGCCATCGAACGCATCGCCGGCGTCGAACGCCCCCCGCACTGGTGGTACCAGTTGTACGACACCCTCGCCGGGGTCGACCCGGACCGCCTCTCGGGGCTGCCGGTGCCACTGGCCCGGTCCCACGACGGCGTCCGCGGGCTGGAAGGCGACACCGTGCCCAGTGGTGGAGTGCCCACCACCATCGGCCCCCGCCACGTCCTGTTGCCCGGCCCGGACACTCCCGTGAACCTGGCGCGCCTGGGGCTGAAGGTTGCTCACCCCGATGCCGCCCACCCCCTGTTGGAGAAGCTCGGTGCGGTGCCGGCCTCGCCACGGGCCGTGCTGACCACCCCTCAGGTGCGGGCGGCCGTCGCCGCCTCCCTGGACGCGGGGGAGGTCTGGGACGAGGACGAGAGCAGCCTGGATTCCGAGGAACTCGCCGAGGTCGTCCTGGGCTTGGTCCGGGAGGCAGGGCTGGAGCCGGGCGACGAGCCGTGGTTGGCGGCGCTGGCCCTGCCCGATGAGGACGGTGAACTGGCCCCGGCGGGCGAGCTGGTCCTGCCAGACAGCCCGTTCGCCGAAGTCATGCGCGCGGGTGAACTCGCGCTGTGTGACGCGGAGCTGGCCGAGCAGTGGGGCGCACAACCCCTGGTCGCCTGTGGTGTACTCGCCGGGTTTGCCTTGGTCCGCGCCACCGACGTGGTGCTTGACCCCGATGAGCTGGAGCCGCGTGAGGGCGACTTCCCCGAACCGGACGACGCCGGCCTGCTGGACGCCGTGGACGTGTGGTGCGAGGACGTCCTCGACCAGCTCCCGGACACGCCGGTCCCGCCGGTGGCCACCGAGATCGTCGCGGTCCGGGACCTGGATCTGGTCGACGACGAGGCATGGCCACAGGCTCTGGCCATGCTCGCCGAGCCGCCGTTGCGGGACGCGCTGACCCAACCGGTTCGGGTGCTCCTGCCTGACGGCACCACCCGGACCGTCCGCCCGTACACGGCCTGGTGGCTGCGGGACCACCCGGTCCTGGGTGGGCGGCGCCCCGCGGGGCTGCGCGCCGCCGGTGGGGATCCGCTGCTGGAAGGGCTGTACACCTCGGCCGATGCCACCGGCTTCGAGGACGAGCAGGTCCTGAGGGCCCTGGGGGTGCGGACCTCGGTCGCCGCCCTGCTGGACGAGCCTGGCGGTGCGGCCGAGCTGTTGGGTCGCCTCGCCGACCCGGACCGAGAGGTGACCGGACGCCAGCTGCACGCTCTGTACGGGGCGCTGGCTGAGCTCGAACCCGAACAGGTCACGCTTCCGGAAGAACTGCGGGCGGTGGTGGACGGCGAGGTGCGGGTCGTGGACGCCGCCGACGCGCTGGTGGCCGATGCCCCGGACCTGCTGCCGCTCAGCGCCGGCCTGCCGCTGCTGCCGGTGTCCCCGTCCCGGGCGGCTGACCTCGCTGAGCTGCTCCAGGTGCGGAGGCTGTCCGAGTCGGTCCCGGCCGAGGTCAGCACGCCGGGGGAGGAACACCTGGTCGCCGAGCCGGTACGGATCCTGTTGGGCCCGAAGACTCCGCGCAGCTACTACGAGCACGAGGAGCTGGTCGCGGGCGGCGTGGAGCTGGACTGGCGCCGCACCTCCGACGGCACCTTGCACGCCGCCACCCTGGAAGGTGTTGCTGCCGGCCTGGCCTGGGCCGCTGGCCAGTGGCCGCGCCGTTTCGAGGTGGCGGCGCTGCTGGAGGATCCGTCCCGGACCGAGGAGCTGGCGCGGGACCGCTGGTTCGACTGAGCCGCGCCGCCCGGTTGCGGGCCCGCACCGTCCCCGGCGCCCCTCAGGGGCCCGGGGGCGGTTCTCAGGCGGGGAACTTGCGGTCCACCCAGCGGAAGGCGAACTCCAGGAGGACTGCGGCGCCGGCTGCGACGCCGACCGCTGTCCAAGGCATCACCAGGCCCACCAGTTTCAGTTCGAAGAACTGCTGGAGCCAGGGGACGACCAGGACGAGCAGGAAGCCCAGCCCCATGGCGCCGATCAGACCGACCCGCCACCAGGTGTACGGACGGGCGATGATTGCCAACACCCACAGGGCGATCAGGAACAGGGTCAAGGTGGCGGCCGAGGTCTCTGCTTCCAAAGAGGCCGTGCCCGAGTAGTAGCTGCGGGCCAGGAGGTAGACCGCGAAGGTGGCGAACGCGGCGATGGCGCCGCCGGGGATCGCGTACCGCATCACGCGTTTGACGAAGTGCGGCTTGGCCCGTTCCTTGTTGGGCGCAAGGGCCAGGAAGAAGGCCGGCACTCCGATGGTCAGCGTGGACAACAGCGTCAGGTGGCGAGGTAGGAAGGGGTACTCCACCTGGCTGACGACCACCAGGACAGCCAGCAGCACCGAGTACACCGTCTTGGTCAGGAAGAGCGTGGCGACTCTGGTGATGTTGCCGATGACACGGCGTCCTTCGGCGACCACCGAGGGCAGGGTCGCGAAGCTGTTGTTCAGCAGCACGATCTGGGCGACCGCTCGGGTGGCCTCGGAGCCCGACCCCATGCTGACGCCGATGTCGGCGTCCTTGAGGGCCAGTACGTCGTTGACCCCGTCGCCGGTCATCGCCACCGTGTGGCCGCGGGACTGCAGGGCGCCGACCATGTCGCGCTTCTGCTGTGGGGTGACGCGCCCGAACACGGCGTGATCGTCGAGGGTCTCGGCCATCGCCGGCCGGTCCTGGGGCAGCCGGCGGGCGTCCACGGTGCGCTCGGCACCGGGGAGCCCGAGCTTTCCGGCCACCGCTCCCACCGAAACGGCGTTGTCGCCGGAGATGACCTTGGCGTGGACGCCCTGTTCCTCGAAGTAGCGCAGGGTGTCGGCCGCGTCCGGGCGCAGCCGCTGTTCGAGAACGACCAGCGCGGCCGGGCGGACTCCTTCGGCGACGGCGGGATCGTCGAGATCCTTGACCGCGTGGGCCAGCAGGAGAACCCGCAGGCCCTGTTCGTTGAGCTGTTCGGTCTCCTCCAGTGTCGGGTCGCCGCTGGGGAGCAGCACGTCGGGGGCGCCCAGCAGCCAGGTGGAGGCGTCCCCGTCGCCCTCGCTGAAGCTGGCGCCGCTGTACTTGCGGGCGGAGGAGAAGGGCAGGGATGCGGTGCAGCGCCACTCCCCGTTGTCGGGGTAGGCGTCGATGATGGCCTGCAGGCTGGCGTTGGGGCGCGGGTCGGACTCGCCGAGTGCGCCGAGCACCCGACGCACGTAGGGCTCCTCCGAGGTGCCGAGCGTCCGGAGTTCGGTGACGTCCATGCCGCCTTCGGTGAGCGTGCCGGTCTTGTCCAGGCAGACCACGTCCACGCGGGCGAGGCCCTCGATGGCGGGTAGCTCCTGTACCAGGCACTGCTTGCGGCCGAGGCGGATGACGCCGATGGCGAAGGCGACGGAGGTGAGGAGAACCAGCCCTTCGGGGATCATCGGGACGATGCCGCCCACGGTGCGGGCGATGGAGTCGGTGAGGTTGTTGTCCTTGACCACCAGTTGGCTGATGACCAGGCCGATGGAGGTCGGGATCATCATCCAGGTGACGTACTTGAGGATGGTGGAGATGCCCGAGCGCAGCTCGGAGTGAACGAGCGTGAAGCGGCTGGCCTCCTCGGCGAGCTGGGCGGCGTAGGCCTCGCGGCCGACTTTGGTGGCGGTGAAGGCGCCGCCGCCGGCGACCACGAACGACCCGGACATCACCTGGTCCCCGGCCTTCTTCAGGACCGGGTCAGCCTCTCCGGTCAGGAGGGACTCATCGATCTCCAGGCCGTCTGCTTCGCCGACGACACCGTCGACGACGACCTTGTCGCCGGGGCCGAGCTCGATGACCTCGTCCAGGACGATCTCGGAGGTGGAGATCTCGCAGGCCTGGCCGTTTCGGCGCACCGTGGGTTTGGCCTCGCCGATCACGGCGAGGCCGTCGAGTGTCTTCTTGGCGCGCAGTTCCTGGACGATGCCGATGCCGGTGTTGGCGACGATCACGAAGCCGAAGAGGCTGTCCTGGATGGGTGCGACGAAGAGCATGATCACCCAGAGCACACCGATGATCGCGTTGAACCGGGTGAAGACGTTGCCGCGGACGATGTCCGTGGTCGAGCGGCTGCTGCGTAGTGGTACGTCGTTGACCTCGCCCCGGGCCACCCGCTCGGCGACGTCGGTGGTGCTCAGGCCGCCCGGGTGGAAGGGGGGCGCGGGCAGCGGGACCGGATGGACGGGGTCGAGTTCGGCCCCCGAGTCGATGGTGGCGCCGGTGCCGCCCCCGCCACCGGGCGGCTCAGGCCCGTCCGTGTCGATCTTCGCCCGCTGCGTCATGCCTTCGACGGTAAGCGGGGTTCGAGGGCTTCACCCGCTGAGCGTGGCGAAGATCCGACCTGGGTATGACGGGGATCGTCCCCGGGTACTCCTGGCCCACTTCGTCTTCCGCGACCTTCGGTGGAGGCCGGTCGGGCGCGGTCGGGTGGCTCAGTGCAGTCCGTTCGTCGCCGCGTGGCGCCTGATCGCGGCGTCCCGCTTGCGGACGTACCAGATGCCGATCAGTCCGAGTCCGCCGCCGGCGGCGCAGGTCCACACCCACCAGGACAGGTCACGGTCGGCGAACCAGCCGTAGAAGGGCAACTGGACGAGGAAGAGGGCGAACCAGAGGATCGTGCCGCCGGTGATGGTGGCGACGACGGGCCCCTCCAGGGGCTCGGGTGCCTCGTGCTTGGGGGTCCACTTCGCCATGCCGGAAGTGTAGACAGGTCCGCCCTCGCGGACTCGCGGTGCCCAGTGCGGGCCGGGCTCTACGCGCGGAGATACCGATCTTCCGTTCATGTGTTCATACTGAAACGGTTTGCCCGTGACGAGTTTTCTTCGTACGAACCCCCATGAGGACCGCATGAGCACCACGGCCCACGTTCCGGCCACCCCACCGCCGGCACCCGCGCAGCAGCCCGTGACCAGCGGACTCGACCGCTTCTTCAAGATCTCCGAGCGGGGCTCCACGGTGGCCCGGGAGATCCGGGGCGGATTCGCGACCTTCTTCGCGATGGCATACATCATCGTGCTGAACCCGATCATCCTCGGCAGCGCCAAGGACATGTACGGTCACCAGCTCGACGGCGGCCAACTGGTCACCGCCACCGTGCTCACCGCGGCCTTCTCCACGCTCCTCATGGGTGTCATCGGCAACGTGCCGATCGCCCTGGCTGCCGGACTGGGCGTCAACACGGTGGTCGCCCTCCAGCTCGCGCCCCGGATGAGCTGGGCGGACGCCATGGGCATGGTGGTGCTCGCCGGGTTCGTGGTGATGTTGCTGGTGGCCACCGGTCTTCGGGAACGGGTGATGAACGCCGTACCGACCGGCCTGCGCAAGGGCATCGCGATCGGCATCGGCCTGTTCATCATGCTCATCGGGCTGGTTGACTCCGGTTTCGTCTCCCGTATCCCGGATGCCGCGCACACCACCGTGCCGCTCCAACTCGGAGGCAACGGCCACCTGCACGGCTGGCCGGTATTGATCTTCGTGTTGGGGGTTCTGCTGACCCTGGCGCTGATCGTCCGCAAGGCGCCGGGCGCGATCCTCATTTCGATCGTCGTGATGACCGTCCTCGCGCTGTTGGTCCAGTCGGTCACGGACCTGCCCGGCCAGGACTGGGGCCTGACCGTCCCGCAGTGGCCGGGCAACCCCGTGTCCGCCCCGGACTTCGGGCTCATCGGCCAGGTCAGCCTCTTCGGCGGCTTCTCGAAGGTGGGCTTCCTCACGGGCGCCCTCTTCGTGTTCACCGTGTTGCTTTCCTGCTTCTTCGATGCGATGGGCACCATCCTCGGCGTCGGTGATGAGGCCAAGCTGATGGACGAGCGCGGCAACCTTCCCGGCATCAACAAGGTTCTGATCGTCGACGGCATCGCCGTCGCTGCCGGTGGAGCCACCTCCGCCTCGGCCAACACCTGCTTCGTGGAGTCCACCGCCGGCGTCGGGGAGGGAGCCCGTACGGGCTTGGCGAGCGTGGTCACCGGCGCGCTCTTCGCGGTGGCGTTGTTCCTCACCCCGCTGGCCACGATGGTCCCCTCCCAGGCGGCCACTCCGGCGCTCGTCGCGGTCGGCTTCCTGATCCTGGCGGGGTCGGTCCGGGACATCGACTGGGCGGACTTCACCATCGCGGTCCCGGCCTTCCTGGCGATGGTGACGATGCCCTTCACGTACTCGATCACCAACGGCATCGGCATCGGCTTCATCAGCTTCTGTGCGCTGCGTCTGGCGGCGGGCCGTGGCCGGGAGGTTCCGACCGCGATGTACGTGGTGTCGGCGATCTTCGTCTTCTACTACGCCATGCCCGCGCTGGGCCTCACCTGAGTGGTCCGGGCCCGGGCCCGCTGCCCAGGTCAGCCCGAGTAGAACTTCTCCGTCTCGTCGACCGCCGTCTTGAAGCGCTCGTCGAAGTCATCGCGAATGAGCGTCCGGACCACGTAGTCCTGGACGCTCATTCCGCGTCTGGCGGCGTGCTGGCGGACCCGGTCCAGCAGCTCCCCGTCTATGCGCATGCTGAGCACGTCTGACCCCATGCCGACAGGGTCGGTCGGGGCTGCCCCAACGATGTCACTTTTCGCGACTCTCTCACCCGTATGAGTGATGAGAGAGGTTTTCGGGGGGTGAAAAGTTTGAGCCGCGTGGCGCCCGTCACGCGGCTCCCGGGTGTTCTTTAGGCAGAGTAATGAGTTAACCTAAGGAACATGCGTGACCTTTCCCATGGCGACGACGCAGCCGCCGTGAACGATCTCCGCTCGGCCATCATGCGGCTGGGCCGGCGCCTGAAACACCAGCGCGTCGACGAATCGCTGAGCCCGACCGAGATGTCGGTGCTCGGCACTCTGGCCCGCTGCGGCTCAGCCACCCCCGGTGAGCTGGCCCGCCGGGAGCACGTGCAGCCCCCGTCGATGACCCGCATCGTCGCCCTGCTCGAAGCCAAGGGCTTGGTCACGCTGGAGCCGCACCCCGACGACCGCCGCCAGAAGGTGGTCACCAGGACCGAACGCGCCGACGTGATGCTCGAAGAGAGCCGCCGTAAGCGCAACGCGTTCCTGGCCGGGCTCGCGGCCGAGCTCGACGAGGACGAGTGGGCGAAGCTGCGCGCAGCCGCCCCCGTACTGGAGAAGCTCGCGCACCTGTGACACCAAGACGCGAGGAGGCGAAAGCCCTTGAGTACGGGAAACGGAGCAGACTCCGCACCCGCACCCCGATCCATCCACCCCAACCCCCCGCCGGCCCCTAAACTCGCCGCCCGTCCCGCCCGCGGCGGGATGTTCAGCTCGCTACGGATCCGCAACTACCGTCTCTTCGCCCTCGGCCAGGCGGTGTCCAACACCGGTACCTGGATGCAGCGCATCGCCCAGGACTGGCTCGTCCTCTCGCTCACCGGATCCGCCTCCGCCGTCGGCATCACCATCGCCCTCCAGTTCCTTCCGATGCTGTTGCTCGGTCTCTACGGGGGCGTGCTCGCCGACCGGCTGCCCAAACGGCGACTGCTGCTCGCCACCCAGAGCGCGATGGGCCTCACCGGCCTCGCCCTCGCCGTGCTGACCCTGAGCGGACACGTGCAGGTCTGGCACGTCTACCTGATCGCCTTCCTGCTTGGCCTGGTTACCGTCGTCGACAACCCGGCCCGACAGTCGTTCGTCTCCGAGATGGTCGGCAAGGAGCAACTGGCCAACGCGGTCAGCCTGAACTCCGCGAACTTCCAGTCCGCCCGACTGATCGGCCCGGCCGTGGCCGGCGTACTGATCACCGCGGTCGGATCCGGCTACGCCTTCCTGCTGAACGGCCTGTCCTTCGCCGCTCCGATCCTCAGCCTGGTGCTGATGCGCGCCAGGGAGCTCCATCCGGTCGAACGGGCACCGCGCGGCAAGGGGCAACTGCGCGAAGGCCTGCGCTACGTCGCCAGCCGCCCCGAGCTGATCTGGCCGATCGTGCTCGTCGGATTCATCGGCACCTTCGGATTCAACTTCCCGATCTGGCTCTCCGCTTTCACCGACGAGCTCTTCCACGGGGAAGCCGGCACCTATGGACTCCTCAACACGCTGATCGCGGCCGGTTCGCTGGCCGGGGCGCTCCTCGCGGCCCGCCGAGGGACCTCACGGCTGCGCTTGCTGGTGGGCGCGGCACTGCTGTTCGGTGCCCTGCTGACGGTGACCGCCTTCGCCCCCGGCTTCTGGCTGTTCGCGGTACTGCTCGTGCCGATCGGTATGTTCGGGCTGACCGTCAACGTCACGGCCAACTCCAGTGTGCAGATGGCCACCGATCCCGAGATGCGCGGGCGGGTGATGGCCCTGTTCATGATGGTGTTCACCGGTGGCACCCCGCTGGGTGCGCCACTGGTGGGTTGGATCACCGACGTCCATGGCGCCCGCATCGCGATGGCCGCCGGCGGAATCGTCTCCGCCTTGGCGGCGGTCGGCGTCGGACTGGCCCTCGCCCGGGTCGGTGGCCTGCGCCTACAGGTGGACCTGCGCCGCGGACGTCGTCACCTGAGCTTCGTTGCGCGTACCCGCGCGGACCTGGCCGCGGTGGCCTGAGCCCGCCGACCGGGCGGGGGCCGGGAGGGCCCGGCACGGTGCCCGCGCCCTCCTGCTGGGCCGGCGTGGGCGCAGCGCGCCGATCGGGGTCGTCTACGCCCAGAGCCGCTGACGGGTCCAGGCGGTGCCGGTGTGCTGGTAGCGCAGCCGGATGTGGCGGCGCTGATCGTCGGCCTGCCAGAACTCGGCTTCCCGGGCGGTCAGGGCGTACAGGGTCCGGTCCGGTGCGACCAGGTCGGGCTGGGCGGCGAGCCGGTCCTGCGAGGCACGCAGCAGCGCGGCGGCGCCGATCGGATCGTCCAGGACCTGCGACTGTCGGGCCAGGAGCGCCTCGGCCCGAGCCGCCGGAGAGCGGGCCAGGAAATCCGCGGCGGAGCGCCCGGCGTCCGCCGGGGCGACGGGCCCGGCGATCCGTATCTGGCGGGCCTGGGCCGGCCAGTAGAACACCAGGGCCGCATGCGGGTTCTCGGCGATCTCGCGGCCCTTGCGGCTGGTCGCGCTGGAGGCGAAGTACCAGTGACCGGCCGCCTCCACGTCCTTGCACACCAGCATGCGGGCGGAGGGTCGGCCCTGTGCGTCGGCGGTCGCCAGTGCCGCAGCGTGCGGGGACGGCACGCCCGCCTCGACGGCGGCGATGAGCCAGCGAACGAACAGCGTGACCGGATCAGCGGGAACGTCCTCGGGATCGAAGACGGACACCTGGTCCGCCAACACCGGCAGGGAGCGCAGCAGCGCGTACATATCGCGCCCGCCAGTGCCCTCGGCCGTGGTGGAGCCCTTCCGGTGCGCTGTGTCGTCAGCAGATCCGGCGCCAAGATCGTCATGCATGCTGGCGGCCCTTCGACGTGACTACGACGGGTCCCGCCAATGATCCCAGGAGCGCCGCCCGCCGCACCTTAGGGGACGGAGACGTCGGGAGCATGCAGCCGACGGGCGCCAGGATCCAGGGCAGACAGGCACGGACCATCCGGCCCGCCGATCACACGGCCGTTCGCGACCCAACGACCCGGGGGCCGCGCATCCCCCGTCTCACCCCTTGGGAGCACCCCTGGACGCGAGCGCTTAGGGTCGCGGACATGAGGCTCTTCGTCGCGGTCCTGCCGCCCCCCGCGGCGATCGCCGAACTCGGTGCCGCTGTCCGCGGCCTCCGAGCCCTGCCGGGCGCCGACGACCTGCGGTGGACCGGCAGGGACGGCTGGCACTTCACCTGTGCCTTCCTGGGCGAGGTGGCCGAGGAGCGGCTGCCGTCGTTGGACGAGCGGCTCGCCCGGGCAGCCCGCCGGACCGCACCGTTCGGTCTTCGGATCCAGGGCGCGGGTCGGTTCTCCGACCGGGTCTTGTGGGCCGGCGCCGCCGGTGAGCCGGATTCGCTGCGGCGGCTCGTGGCCCGTGTCGAAGCCGCGGCTCGCAAGGCGGGGCTCGCCCTGGACCAGCACCGCCACTACACCCCGCACCTGACCCTGGCCCGAGCCGCCGCATCGTTTGACCTGCGGCCCTACGCCGAGGCCCTGCGAGACTTCACCGGTGCCACGTGGCTGGTCACCGAGGTGAGTTTGGTGCGCAGCCGGCTTCCGGTGAGCGGTGTCCCCGGTGAGCGGCCACGGTACGAGGTGGTGCGCACCTGGCCGCTGGAAGGTTGAGCCCAGGCGTTCGTTACGCTCGACAGGTGGATCCGAAGACCAGAAACCGTGTGATGGCCGGTGTGCTCGTGATGATGTTCGCCGTGGTGGCGGTGGCGGCAGCCGTCGGCCGCTGACTCCCGGGGGTGCCCACCTCGCCGCGGCCCGCGCTGCCCCGCGGCCGGTTGGTGCCCTTGCCCGGCTTCCGTCCGTCCCAAGAGCCTCGTTTCGGCCGGGTGTACTTGCTTGGAGCGGACTCGAAGCAGTTGGCTGGTGGACATGAAGTACACGCAGCTCGGACGCACCGGACTCAAGGTCAGCCGACTCGTTCTCGGCACGATGAACTTCGGTCCGCAGACAGACGAACCCACCAGCCATGCGATCTTGGACGCCGCTCTCGGCGCGGGTCTGAACTTCGTGGACACCGCCAACGTCTACGGATGGGGCGAGAACAAGGGCCGTACCGAGGAGATCATCGGTACCTGGTTCGCCCAGGGTGGCGGCCGGCGTGACAAGACGGTGCTGGCCACCAAGGTGTACGGCAACATGGCCGGCGACGGTGACCCGTGGCCCAACCACGACCGCCTGTCCGCCCAGAACATCCGCCGTGCCGTGGAAGCCAGCCTCAAACGGCTCCAGACGGACTACATCGACCTCTACCAGTTCCACCACATCGACCGCCGGACCCCGTTCGAGGAGATCTGGCAGGCCGTCGATGTGCTGGTCCAGCAGGGCAAGATCCTTTACGCGGGTTCCTCCAACTTCCCCGGTTTCAAGATCGCCCAGGCCAACGAGACCGCGGCCCGCCGCGGCTCGCTCGGACTGGTCAGCGAGCAGTGCCTCTACAACCTCGCCGAGCGGCGCGCCGAGATGGAGGTCATCCCGGCTGCCCAGGAGTACGGCCTCGGGGTCATCCCCTGGTCCCCGCTGCACGGAGGTCTGTTGGGTGGTGTCATCAAGAAGGCGGGCGAGGGGAGGCGCAGTGCCTCGGGCCGCTCCGCGGAGGCACTCACTGACCCGGCGGTGCGTGCGCAGATCCAGTCCTACGAGGACCTGCTCGACAAGCACGGACTGGACGCCGGTGAGGCGGCACTGGCCTGGTTGCTGAGCCGGCCCGGCATCACGGGGCCGATCGTCGGTCCGCGTACGGTCGAACAACTCCACAGCGCGCTGCGGGCGTTGGAAGTGGAGCTCTCTGCCGAGGTGTTGGCCGGCCTGGACGAGGTCTTCCCCGGCCCCGGCCCGTCGCCGGAGGCCTTCGCCTGGTGAGCGGCTGGTCCCCGGGCGGGGGCCGGCTGTGAGCGGTGGTCGGCGCCCGCCTTCGCGCGGCGGGCTTCGACCACCGCGTGCCGCGGCCCGTTTCGCTCAGCGGGTGCCGGAGTGCTCGTAGGACCCGCCGATGCCCCAGGCCTGGTGCATGGCCTGGGCGAACTCGCCAGCGAGGCGGTGCTCACCGGAGACGTTCGGGTGGGTGCCGTCGTAGGTGTCGTAGTGGATGTCGTACCCGCGCGGGCGAGCGGCGAGCAGCAGCGGAGAGACGTCGGAGTCGAGGTCGGCGACCGCCTTGGCCAGCAGTTCGTTGAACCGTGCCACCTCGGCGGCGAAAGGCTCGTCCGCTTCGGCGCGGACGTTGGGTATCACGGGCATCAGCACCGCCCGGACCCGCGGATTGGCGGCCCGGGCCGCGGCTATGAAGCGGCGGGCGTTGTCGGCCGTCTCGGGAGCCCGGGTGTAGAAGCCGAGGTCGATCAGACCCAGTGAGACCAGCAGGACGTCGACCTTGTGCGCGGAGACCGCCGGGCCGACCAGTGGCGCCATGTGCTGCCAGCCCTCACCCCAGCCGGCGAGGTGACGGCGGGCCCGGGCGGGGAACTGCGGGTCGGCGTACTCGTGGGAGACGGGGGCGTCGGCGAAGGTGTCGTACACCTCGCAGCGCGGGCCGACGATCTTGTAGGGGCCGCCGAACGTCGCGTTCAGGTGCCGCCACATCCGGTAGCGCCAGGTGAAGTCGCCGGCGCGCCCGATGGTCATGGAATCGCCGACGAACATGAAACGCATGCGGGTCATCATCGCGGATCGCCGAGGCCGGTGCGCTGTGACCCTGCCCACGCGGCCCGCCCGCCGTGGCGGCCTGGCAGGCTTGGCGCATGCGCCTGCTCGCTTCCGCCGCCGTTCTCGCCGCCACGCTCCCGCTGTTCGGCGCGACCCCCGACCGGTCCTTCACCCTGGAGGACTCCCGGATCACCGAGTCCAGCGGCCTGGCTGCGAGCCGGCAGCACCCAGGGATCTACTGGACGCACAACGACAGCGAAGACGGCCCGTACCTGTACGCCGTCGACTCCGCCACCGGTCGCACCGTCGCCACGATCACCATGTCGGGCGTGGGGAGTCCACGGGACGTGGAGGCCATCTCGATCGGACCCGACAACCAGATCTACGTCGGCGACATCGGCGACAATCTCGACGGCTCCTGGAAGCACGTGTGGATCTACCGCCTCCCGGAGCCGGCCCAGTTGCGGGACGCCACCGTGAAGGCCACGCAGTACACCGTCCGTTACGAGGGCGGTGCGCGCAACGCCGAGGCGCTGATGGTGCATCCGGTCACCGGACGGGTCTACATCGCCAGCAAGAACCCGGACACCGGCGGCCTGTACGAGGGGCCGTCCAGGCTGTCCGCCACCGGCTCCAACACCTTCCGCAGGATCGCGGACGTCCCCTGGGTGACCGACGGCGCCTTCTCGCCCGACGGCGGTCAACTGGTGCTCCGCGGCTACTTCTTCGCCCGGGTCTATCCCTGGCGGGACGGGCGCCCACAGGGAGGGGGCGAACCGGTGAACGCCCCCTTCCAGCGCCAGGCGGAGTCAGTGACCTACACCGCGGACGGCTCGGCGCTGATGTTCGGCTCCGAGGGCAGGTCCAGCGAAGTGGTGCGGGTGGACGTGAAACGGGCTGACGGGCCCTCCGGCTCCCCCAGTAGCCCGGCCGCCCAGGACCCCGGCGGCCAGGGCACCGAACCGGACGGCGACCGGGGAAGTTTCACCCTGGGCGCCCTGGTGCTGGCGGGTGCGACCGCCCTGGTCCTCGGTCTGAAGCGGCTGGTGCGGCGCAGGGACTGACGAACACCGGTGGGCTCCTACGACCGCGGTCGTAGGAGCCCACCGGGGGACGGAGCGGTCAGTGGACCGCGGGGGCAGAGCTCAAAGTTGCTCGATCACGTAGTCGACGCACCGCGTCAGGGCTTCGACGTCCGCCGGGTCCACGGCCGGGAACATGGCGACCCGCAGCTGGTTGCGGCCCAGCTTGCGGTACGGCTCGGTGTCCACGATGCCGTTGGCCCGCAGGGCCTTGGCGACCGCCGCCGCGTCCACGTCATCGCTGAAGTCGATGGTGCCGATCACCGAGGAGCGCTTGGCCGGGTCGGTGACGAACGGTGTCGCGTACTTCACGTTCTCGGCCCAGCCGTACAGCGTGCTGGCGGAGGTCGAGGTGCGGCCCACGGCCCAGTCCAGGCCGCCCTGACCGTTGATCCACTTCAGCTGGTCGTCCAGCAGGAAGAGGGTGGCCAGGGCCGGGGTGTTGTACGTCTGGTTCTTCAAGGAGTTGTCGATGGCGGTCGGAAGCGAGAAGAACTCCGGGACGTGCCGGCCGGAGGAGTGGATGCGCTGCGCGCGCTCCAGGGCTGCGGGGGAGAAGACGGCGAGCCACAGGCCGCCGTCCGCCGCGAAGCTCTTCTGCGGGGCGAAGTAGTAGACGTCGGTCTCGGTGATGTCGACCGGCAGGCCACCCGCACCGGAGGTCGCGTCGACCAGCACCAGAGAGCCTTCGTCGGAGCCGGTCACCCGCTTGATCGGGGCGGCGACACCGGTGGAGGTCTCGTTGTGCGTGAAGGCGTAGACGTCCACGCCGGCCGTCGCCTCGGGTTCCGGGTGGGTACCCGGGTCGCAGGAGATCACCTGAGGCTCCGCCAGCCACGGCGCGAGCTTGGCGGCCTTCGCGAACTTGGAGGAGAACTCGCCGAAGGACAGGTGTTGGGAGCGGTTCTCGATGAGCCCGTGGGTCGCGATGTCCCAGAAGGCGGTCGAGCCGCCGTTGCCCAGGATCACCTCGTAGCCCTCGGGCAGCGAGAACAGTTCGCGGATGCCCTCCCGTACCGAACCCACGAGGTTCTTCACCGGGGCTTGCCGGTGGGAGGTGCCGAGCAGGGAGGTTCCGGTGGCGGCCAGCGCGTCGAGCGCCTCCGTCCGCACCTTGGAGGGGCCCGCGCCGAAACGGCCGTCGGCGGGCTTGATGTCAGCGGGAATCTGGATCTCAGCCACGAGCGGAGCGTATCCGGTCCCGGTCGAGCCGCGATCGACGGTCCACCCGGTGAGATGCCACCACGCGTCGCGCCCCGGGCTGAAGATGGGCAGGTGACGAGCGATGCGGCGAAGGCCCGGGAAGTCGAGCACGCCCTCAGGGCGGTGGTGCGTGGCGAGGTGGACTTCGGGGCCTCGGCACGGGCCCTGGTGACGATGGACGCCTCCAACTACCGTCGGGTCCCGCTGGGCGTGGTCGCGCCTCGGGACGCGCAGGACGTGGCGGCGGCCCTGGAGGTCTGCCGCGAGGCCGAAGTGCCGGTGGTGCCCCGCGGTGGCGGCACTTCGATCGCCGGTCAGGCTACCGGGACCGGGGTGGTGCTGGACTTCACCCGACACATGAACTCCCTGCTGTCCCTGGACCGGGAGGCCGGCACCGCCGTGGTCCAACCGGGGCTGGTGCTGGATGCGCTGCGAGACGCGGTGCGCCCCCACGGACTGACCTTCGGGCCTGATCCGTCCACGCACAGCCGCTGCACGCTGGGCGGGATGATCGGAAACAACGCCTGCGGGTCGCACTCGGTGGCCTGGGGCACCACCGCCGACAACGTACGTGAGCTGGAGGTCCTCACCTACGGGGGCGACCGCCATCGCATCGGCTCGGGCTGGCCCGCCGGGCGGTCGGATGGCGGGGCGGAGATCCCGCTCGGGCTGCGCGAACTGGTGGCGGGGAACCTGGCCCTGCTGCGCACCGGATTCCCGGCGTCCGGGCGGCAGCTGCCCCGTCGGATCTCCGGCTACGCGCTCGACGCGCTCCTGCCGGAGCGCGGCACCGAGCTGGCAAGGGCCTTCTGTGGCAGCGAAGGCACCCTGGGGGTGGTCACGGAGGCTGTGGTGCGCCTGGTCGAGGCTCCCAGGGCTCGGGCGCTCGCCGTGCTCGGCTACCAGGACGAGGGCGAGGCCGCGCAGGCCGCCGCCGGCCTGCTCCCGCACGCCCCGCTGACCGTTGAGGGCATGGCGAGGGACCTGGTGGACGGGGCGGCGGGGCTGCCGCGCGGCGGGGCCTGGCTGTTCGTCGAGACCGGTGGCGAGAGTGCGGCGCAGGCGCGGGCGCGGGCCGAGGCGCTGGCGCGGGCGGCGGGGGCCCTGGACACGGCTGTGGTCACCGGCGCGGCCGAGCAGCGGGCGCTGTGGCGGATCCGGGAGGCCGCGGCCGGTACGGCGACCCGGATGCCCGACGGGAGCGAGGCGTGGCCCGGCTGGGAGGACTGCGCGGTCCCTCCGGAGCGGCTCGGTGCCTATCTGCGGGACTTCCGCGCCCTGCTGGTCCGCCACCGGCTGCGGGGTGCCCCGTACGGGCACTTCGGGGAGGGCTGCATCCATGTGCGGATCGACTTCGACCTGGTCAGCGAGGCCGGGGTGGCCCGCTTCCGCGCCTTCTCGGCAGAGTTGGCCGATCTGGTGGTCTCGTACGGCGGTTCGCTGTCGGGGGAGCACGGGGACGGCATGGCCCGCGCGGAGCTGCTGCCGCGGATGTACGGGGGCGACGTGGTCCGGCTCTTCGGCGCGTTCAAGGACCTCTGGGACCCGGCGGGAGGAATGAACCCCGGGGTGTTGGTCCGCCCGGCCCCGTTGGACCGCAACCTGCGCTTGGAGGTGTTGCCCCGGCGGCCGGTGGCGGTGGCCTTCGACTACCCCGAGGACGCTGGGGACTTCGGCACCGCGGTGCGGCGGTGCGTGGGGGTCGCGGCCTGCCGCACCCCGACCGTGGAGGGACCGGGGGTGATGTGCCCCTCGTACCGGGTGACGGGACAGGAACGACATTCCACCCGCGGGCGGGCCCGCTTGCTGCACGAGATGCTGGCGGGTGAGGTCGTCACGGGGGGCTGGCGTTCGAGGGAGGTCCTGGAGGCCCTGGACCTGTGTCTGGGGTGCAAGGGCTGCCTGAGCGACTGTCCGGTGGGGGTGGACATGGCCACCTATCGGTCCGAGTTCCTGTACCACCACTACCGGGGCCGGCTGCGCCCCGCCGCGCACTACTCGATGGGGGGTTTGCCGAACTGGCTGCGGTTGGTGGCGGCGCTGCGGGCGGCGCCGGTGGTCAACGGCGCCGCTTCGGCGGGGCCGTTGGCGTCGTTCGCCCGACGTCTGGGTGGCATCGCGGCTCAGCGGGAACTTCCGAAGGTGGCCACCCGCACGTTCACCCGGTGGTGGGCGGCGGCCGGGCCCGGGCCTACGCCGGGGCGGGCGGTCGACGTGGTGCTGTGGCCGGACACGTTCACCGAGCACTTCTCGCCGTCTGTGGGGCGGGCTGCGGTCCGGGTCCTGGCGGATGCCGGGCTACGGCCCGCGGTGCCCGATGGGCGGGTGTGCTGCGCTTTGACGTACCTGTCCACCGGCAGGCTCGACCGGGCGCGGACGGTGCTGCGGCGGAGCTTGGACGTGTTGGAGCCGGCCCTGCAGGCGGGTCTGCCGGTGGTTGTCCTGGAGCCCAGTTGCGCCGCCGCCCTGCGGGGGGACCTGCCGGCTCTGCTGCCGGCAGACGCTCGGGCGGCGCGGCTGGCGGCGGCTGTCCGTACCTTTGCGGAGGTCCTGCGCGAGCGCGCGCCGCGGTGGCTCCCGCCGCGGCTGGACCGCCCGGTCGCCGGGCAGACCCACTGCCATCAGCACGCGGTCCTCGGGGACGCGGCGGAACGCCGCCTGCGGGACCTTGCCGGGCTGACCGGCGAGCTCAGTTCGGGCTGCTGCGGGCTGGCCGGGAACTTCGGGTTCGAGCGGGGCGGTGGCCACTACGAGGTGTCGGTGGCCTGTGCCGAGGAGCAGCTGTTGCCCGCGCTGCGCGGGGCTCCCGCCGACGCGTTGATCCTGGCCGACGGCTTCTCCTGCCGTACCCAGATCGCTCAGCTCGGTGGTGGGCGGTCGGGGCGGCACCTGGCGGAGCTGTTGGCGCAGGGCCTGGCGGATCCCGGGAGTGCCTGAGGGCGTTCCTGCGGGCCGCCGCGTCGAGGGCCGCGGTCCGCTTTCGCGGCGGGCCGAAGCCGAGGCGTCGACCTTCCGGGGTGCCTGGTCACGGGTACGGCGGCTTTAGTCTGGAGGAATGACTGCCTCCGCTCCCGGCCCGGCCGGGTCCGCCGCACGCGCCAGCACGACAGCCGTCGGCGCACCCGCCCCCGGCCCGGTGGCCCCGGGGCGCCTGGGACCGGTGGCCCTGGTGATCTCGGCCGGGGTGTCGGTGCAGTTCGGGGCCGCCCTGGCGGTGACGCTGATGCCGCGTACCGGTGCGGCCGGAGTGGTGACCCTGCGGCTCCTGGCGGCGGCCGTGGTGCTGCTGGTTCTGTGCCGTCCCCGCATCCGTGGGTACCGGCGGGCCGACTGGGGCACTGTGTTCGCCTTCGGTCTGACCCTCGCGGGGATGAACGGCCTGTTCTACCAGGCCGTCGACCGGATTCCGCTCGGCCCTGCGGTGACCTTGGAGGTGCTGGGGCCGCTGGTGCTGTCCGTGGTCGTCTCCCGACGGCTGTCCAGTCTGCTCTGGGCCGGCCTCGCGCTGTGCGGGGTGGCCCTTCTGGGCGGTGTCCTCGGTTCCGGCGGTGCCGGCGGTTTCGAAACACTCGATCTCGCGGGAGCCGCCTTCGCCCTCGGCGCGGGCGCCATGTGGGCGGGGTACATCGTCTTCAGCGCGCGCACCGGCCGGCGCTTCCCGCAGGCCGACGGGCTGGCCCTGGCGATGGCGGTGGGCGCGGTACTGAGTCTGCCGATCGGTATCGCCGACGCGGGTGCCAAGCTCCTCGTCCCGAGCACGCTCGGGTTGGGCGTGGCGGTCGCCCTGTTGTCGTCCGTGCTCCCCTACACCCTGGAGTTGCTGGCGCTGCGGCGGATGGCCGCCCCCACCTTCGCGGTCCTGATGAGCCTGGAGCCGGCCATCGCCGCCACCGCCGGCTTCCTGGTCCTCAGCCAGGCGCTGTCCGTGACCGACGCCCTGGCGATCGCCCTGGTCGTCGCCGCGAGCATGGGCGCAGTCCGCTCCCAGGCCAAGACCTCATGGACAGCCCCGGCGGGTTGATGGGGTCGGCCTCGACGCCTGTCGGCACGGTCGGATGGGGCAGGCCCGTTGCCGGTGCCGCGGGCCCGGGGTGCGCCGCGGCGGAGCCCGGGCACTCCGCCGCGGCCCGGCGGGGAGCGCACTCAGGTGTAGTCCGCGTAGGCCAGGTGAGTGCCGCAGACCCGGCAGCGGAAGAGGTACGCGGTGGGCTGGCTTTCCTTGTCGAGGCGGGCGAGGAAGTCCTCGATCCCGTCCGGCGGCCATCCGTAGCCGCGGTACTCCCGCCACAAGGCGCGGATGGCGTCCGGATGCCCGGCCAGTTCACTGGCTCCGGCGGGGCCGAGGTAGGCCGCGCCGTCCCCGCAGTGCGTCAGCCACTGCTCGTCCTGCCAGGCGGTGAAGCCGGGGGTGCGCTCGATGATGGCGCGCACCGCGTCGCCGCTCACCTCGTCCTCGCTGTCGACTCCTGCGCTGAACTGGGCGCGGTACCGCTCCGCGGCCCTGCCGTCGGCGATGCACCACGGGCAGAGCTGCCCGCCGAAGGTGCCCGTCGAGTAGACCGGGCCGGTGTAACGGAAGCCCCGAACCTGCCCGCAGCAGGCACAGGGCTCGTCCGAGGAGACCACCGAGCCGGTGGCCAGTGGGTCTGGGTGGTAAGGAAAGTCGGGAATGGTTTGAGTCATGAATTCATCGCCTCGATCGATCTCAGGTGCTGAGATTTCAGGCGACGGGGGAGTCTCTCCAGATCTGGACGGCCCGGCTGCGGTGCCTGCCCCGCGTGGCGGTAGGGGCAGTGCCCGGCACGCCGAGTAGCCACCCCCAGGCGCGCTGCCGAACATTCGTCCGCGCGTGCAGAACCGATTCCATCGGTACGTACTCCCTTGCTGCCCCCGTACGCAGCGTCCGCAGTGCGGGCGCCGGGATCACGGTAGCCGGGTGAACTCGAACTGTCCGTAGAGGGCTTGGCCGGTGGCCAAAACGAAATAGTGCAGCGTTCGGTCGCCGGTTGGCCGGTGAGGTGCGGGTGGGCCGGGCGCCGCGGGAAGGAGCTGCCGAATGACCGTTCCGCGGCCCCGGTGGACCGGTGCGCGGTGTCAGATGTGGTGCGCCGCGAGGCGGCAGTTCCTCCTACTGAGTGGCGTTTTCAGGCGATCTGGCGATGCGGTCGGGCGCCGTGGCTGTCGTCACGCGTCGGTCCGAGACGGTGGGACGCCCCTGAGTTGGCTGGAATTTGACGTTCGCACAGAAAAACAATGCAAGCACGCTTGATTGTTTTGTGGGGCGCTGCCAGTCTTCCCCCACTCCGGAGCCCGTGTCCCACACCCCGAGGGGAGCGCACCGTGCCCGAACCATCCGTCGACACCGTGTTCGGTGATCTACAACAGGAGGGGGAGGAGCTCGACGCACTGGTCAGTTCAGCGGCCCCGTCCGACTGGGCGCGCCCGACGCCCGCACCGGGATGGACCGTTGCCCACCAGATCGCCCACCTGGAATGGACCGACCGTGCCGCGCTGCTCTCCCTCACCGACCAGGAGGGTTTCGCCGCCCACGTGCAAGATGCCCTCGCCGTCCCCGAATCCTTCGTGGACGAGGGCGCAGCCGCCGGCGCGAAACTGCCACCCGCCGAACTCCTGCAACGCTGGCGGGACGGTCGCCTCGCACTCACCCGGGCCTGCCGTCAGGCACCGCCCGGCGAACGCTTCCCGTGGTACGGGCCGCCGATGAAGGCACTGTCCATGGCCAGCGCACGCCTGATGGAGACCTGGGCGCACGGCCAGGACGTAGCCGACGCCCTCAACGTGCGGCGACAGCCCACCGCGAGACTGCGACACGTGGCCCGGATCGGCGTCCGGGCCCGCGACTACGCCTACCTGGTACGCGGACTGCCCGCACCCGAAAGGGAGTTCCGAGTCGAACTCACCGCCCCCGACGGCGCCGACACATGGACGTACGGACCACCGGAGGCCGATCAACGAGTCACCGGACCCGCCCTCGACTTCTGTCTGCTGGTCACCCAGCGGGCACACCGGGCCGACCTGGCCGTCCGGGCGGAAGGCCACGACGCGGACCGCTGGCTGGACATCGCCCAGGCCTTCGCCGGGCCACCCGGAGCCGGACGCGAGGCGCTCGGCGGCCCGCGGTGAGCGGCGCCGGCACATCGGCCGCGGGCAGGCGGAGCGTGCTGCGGATCGGCAATGCCTCCGGCTTCTACGGCGACCGCTTCGCCGCCATGCGGGAAATGCTCACCGGCGGACCGCTGGACGTGCTCACGGGGGACTACCTGGCCGAACTGACCATGCTGATCCTGGGCCGGGACCGGCTCCGGGACCCGTCCACCGGCTACGCCAAGACCTTCCTGCGCCAACTGGAGGAGGGACTGGGACTCGCCAAGGACCACGGGGTGCGCATCGTGACCAACGCCGGTGGCCTCCACCCTGCCGCGTTGGCCCGCTCGATCGAGGAACTGGCCGAGAAGTCGGGGCTCGCGGTCTCGGTGGGCTACGTCACCGGCGACGACCTGCCGCCCCCGTCCGGGGCGTTGACGGCCAACGCCTACCTGGGGGGCGCGGGAATCACCGCCTGCCTGCGCGCCGGTGCAGACGTGGTGGTGACCGGTCGGGTGACGGACGCGGCCCTGGTCAGCGGGCCCGCCGCCTGGTGGTTCGACTGGTCCCCCGAGGACTACGACGCCCTGGCGGGGGCCACCGTCGCCGGCCACGTGCTGGAGTGCGGTACGCAGGCCACCGGAGGAAACTACGCCTTCTTCACCGAACACGACGTACGCAACCCGGGTTTCCCGCTCGCTGAGATCCATGCCGACGGATCCTGCGTGGTGACCAAGCACCCGGGGACCGGCGGCGTGGTGGACACCGGCACCGTGACCGCGCAACTCCTCTACGAGACCCAGGGCGCCGCCTACCTGGGGCCGGATGTGACCACCCGTCTGGACACGGTCCGCCTGGAGCCGGAAGGGCCGGATCGGGTACGCGTCTTCGGGGTGTGCGGACAACCTCCGCCGGAGCGGCTCAAGGTCGGCGTGACCCGGATCGGAGGCTGGCGCAACGAGCTGGTGTTCGTGCTGACCGGACTGGATATCCCGGCCAAGGCCGACCTGTTGAAGGGGCAGTTCGAGGACGCGCTGGCCCGGTCCGGACGCCGCCCCGCGCACGTCGACTGGGAACTGTCGCGCACCGACCGGGCGGACGCCCCCACCGAGGAGACCGCAAGTGCGCTGCTGCGGCTGGTGGTGCGCGATGCTGACGCGACGGCCGTGGAGCGTGCCCTGACCTCCGCCGCGGTCGAACTCGCGCTGGCCAGCTATCCAGGCTTCCACCTCACCTCCGCCCCGGCGAAACCCAGCCCGTACGGAGTCTTCGAAACGCACTACGTCGACCGCACCGAGGTCCGGGCCCAGGCGGTGCTGCCCGACGGAACGGTCCTGCCGCTGCCGCCGGGCGGACCACCCACGACCACCTCCGGACCGCCCCCACCGGCCTCCGGCGCCTGCGCGCCGCCGAAGGCGGAACCGAGCGCCGGGCTCGCCAGCGCCGGACCGCCCGCCGCCGACACCGTCCGGGTGCCGCTCGGCCTGATCGCGGGGGCCCGCAGCGGGGACAAGGGCGGCGACGCCAACATCGGCGTGTGGGTCCGCAGCGAAGAGGCCTACCGCTGGCTGCTGGACACCCTCACCGTGCAACGGCTGGCGGAACTGCTCCCCGAGACCCGGGGACTGACCGTCACCCGGCACCCGCTGCCTCGGCTGCGCGCCCTGAACTTCCTCGTCGAAGGCATCCTCGGCCAGGGAGTCGCCTCCCGCCACCGCTTCGACCCGCAGGCGAAAGCCCTGGGCGAGTGGCTGCGTGCGCGTCACCTTGACGTGCCGAGAGCCCTGCTGGAGCCATCCGCCCCGACCACCGAAGGGACCGCGCACCCGTGACCGCGCTCGGCACGCGTTTGGACACCCGCGATCCGGCCTACGCCGCGAACCGCACCGCCATGCTCGACAAGCTCGCCGAACTCGAAGCCGAGCACGCCAAGGCGCTCGCCGGGGGCGGCCCGAAGTACACCGAACGCCACCGGGGGCGGGGCAAGCTCCTGGCCCGGGAGCGGATCGAACTGCTGGTGGACCCCGATACACCCTTCCTGGAGTTGTCCCCGCTGGCGGCTTGGGGGAGTGAGTACCCGGTGGGTGCCAGCACCGTCACCGGGATCGGCCTGGTCGAGGGTGTCGAATGCCTGATCACCGCCAGCGATCCGACCGTCCGCGGCGGAGCGAGCAACCCCTGGACGTTGAAGAAGGCCCTGCGGGCCAACGAGATCGCACTGCGCAACCGACTGCCCTGCATCAGCCTCGTCGAATCCGGCGGCGCCGACCTGCCCTCTCAGAAGGAGATCTTCATCCCGGGAGGAGCGATCTTCCGTGACCTCACCCGGTTGTCCGCCGCCGGGATCCCCACCATCGCGGTGGTCTTCGGCAACTCGACGGCGGGCGGGGCGTACGTCCCGGGCATGTCGGACCACACGATCATGATCAAGGAACGGTCGAAGGTCTTCCTCGGCGGACCGCCACTGGTACGGATGGCCACCGGAGAGGAGAGCGACGACGAATCACTGGGCGGCGCCGAGATGCACGCCCGCACCTCCGGCCTCGCCGACTACTTCGCCCTCGACGAGCAGGACGCCATTCGTCAGGCCCGGCGCGTGGTCGCGCGGCTCAACCACCGCAAGGCGCAACCCGATCCGTCCCCCGCCGCCGAACCCGTCCACGACCCCGAGGAACTCCTGGGCATCGCCCCGGCAGACCTCAAGGTGCCCTTCGACCCGCGCGAGGTCATCGCCCGTCTGGTGGACGGCTCCGAGTTCGACGAGTTCAAGCCGCTGTACGGCACCAGCCTGACCACCGGCTGGGCGAGTCTGCACGGCTATCCCGTCGGCATCCTCGCCAACGCCCAGGGCGTGTTGTTCAGCGCCGAATCGCAGAAGGCCGCGCAGTTCATCCAGCTCGCCAACCAACGGGACATCCCGTTGCTCTTCCTCCACAACACCACCGGCTACATGGTGGGCCGGGAGTACGAGCAGGGCGGCATCATCAAGCACGGCGCGATGATGATCAACGCGGTCTCCAACTCCCGGGTGCCGCATCTGTCCGTGCTCCTCGGTGCCAGTTACGGCGCCGGCCACTACGGCATGTGCGGTCGGGCCTACGACCCGCGGTTCCTGTTCGCCTGGCCCAGCGCCAAGTCCGCCGTGATGGGACCCGCCCAGCTCGCCGGAGTGTTGTCCATCGTCGCCCGCGCCTCGGCCGCCGCCAAGGGCCAGCCCTACGACGAGGAGGCGGATGCGGGGCTGCGCGCCATGGTCGAGCAGCAGATCGAATCCGAATCCCTTCCCATGTTCCTGTCCGGGCGGTTGTACGACGACGGGGTCATCGACCCCCGCGACACCCGCACCGTGCTCGGCCTGTGCCTGTCCGCCGTCCACAACGCCCCCGTCGAGGGCGCCCGCGGCGGCTTCGGCGTCTTCCGGATGTGAGGCCACAGTTGACCACCCCGTCCCCCCGAACCCCGATCCGCCCCCTGACCAGCCTGCTGATCGCCAATCGCGGTGAGATCGCCTGTCGGATCCTGCGCACCGCCCGCGAACTGGGCCTGGAAACCGTCGCCGTCCACTCCGACCCCGATGCCGACGCCCGCCACGTCCGCGAAGCCGATGCGGCCGTGCGGCTCCCCGGCGCCGCGCCAGCCGACACCTACCTACGCGGCGATCTGGTCATCAAGGCCGCGCTGACCGCCGGCGCCGACGCCGTGCACCCCGGGTACGGCTTCCTTTCCGAGAACGCCGAGTTCGCCCGCGCGGTGCAGGACGCCGGGCTGCGCTGGATCGGCCCGCCCCCCGCAGCGATCGAGGCGATGGCCTCCAAGACACGCGCCAAGACCCTGATGGCCGCAGCGGGGGTACCGCTGCTTGCTCAGGTGGACCCGGCTGCGGTCACCGCCGCCGACCTGCCGCTGCTACTCAAGGCGGCTGCCGGCGGCGGTGGCCGCGGCATGCGGCTCGTACGGGAACTCGCCGATCTCCCGCAGGAACTGGCAGCCGCACGGGCGGAGGCCCGCGCCGCCTTCGGCGACGGTGAGGTCTTCGCCGAGCCCTACGTGGAGGGCGCCCGGCACGTGGAGGTGCAGGTTCTGGCCGATGCCCACGGAGCCGTCTGGGCCCTGGGCACCCGTGACTGCTCCCTCCAGCGCCGCCACCAGAAGGTGATCGAGGAGGCTCCCGCCCCGAACCTGTCCGAGGCGTTGCGCACCACCTTGCACGAAGCCGCCGTGGCCGCGGCCCGCGCTGTTGACTACCAGGGCGCCGGTACCGTGGAGTTCCTGGTCACCGCCGAGGGCCAACCGTACTTCCTGGAGATGAACACCCGACTCCAGGTCGAACACCCCGTCACCGAAGCCGTGTACGGGGTCGACCTGGTAGCCCTCCAACTCCGCATCGCCGAGGGCGCGCCGCTGCCAGTAGCGCGGCCCGACGCCCTGGGACACGCAGTCGAGGCGCGCCTGTACGCCGAGGACCCGGCTTCTCACTGGCGTCCCCAGACGGGTGTCCTGCACAGCTTCGCAGTCCCGGGAGGCCCGGGCCTGCGGGTGGACAGCGGGTACGGGGACGCCGACACCGTCGGGGTCCACTACGACTCGATGCTGGCCAAGGTCATCGCCCACGCGCCCACCCGTGCCGAAGCCGTCCGCGCCCTCGCCCGGGCCCTGTCCCGGGCCCGTATCCACGGCGTGAACACCAACCGGGAGCTGCTCGTACGGTCCCTTCGCCATCCGGACTTCGCCACCGGGCGGGTCGATACCGCCTTCTACGCCCGGCACCTCGGCGCCCTCACCGAGCCGACCGACCGGGAGGCGCGCGGCGTGGCCCTGGCCGCCCTCGCCGCCGCCCTGGCCGATGCGGCGCCGGATGCCAAGGGGCGAGCCCTGGGTGCCCGACTGGGTGGCTGGCGCAACGTGCCGTCGCGACCGCACTCCCGCAGCTACGCCGATCCGGGCGGCGGCGTGCACGAGGTCCGTTACCGACTGACCCGGGACGCCGGCCTTCAACCCGAGCCCGGAGACCACCCCGGAGTCCGGGTCCGTGAGGCCGCACCGCACCGGGTGGTCCTGGAAGTCGAGGGTGTGTTGCGGACGTTCCACGTCGCGCGGTACGCCCGGGCGCGCCACGTCGACTCCGCGGTCGGTGCTCATGCGCTCACCGCCCTCCCGCGTTTCACCGACCCCGAGGACCGTGCCGAGCCCGGTTCTCTGCTCGCCCCGATGCCCGGCACGGTGGTCCGCGTCGCCGAAGGGATCGTCCCCGGCGCGGAGGTCGCCGCCGGGCAGCCTCTGCTCTGGCTGGAGGCCATGAAGATGGAGCACCGCATCGTCTCCCCGGGCTCCGGCACGCTCACCGCTCTGCACGCCGTACCGGGCCGTCAAGTCGAGCTCGGAGCCCTGCTCGCGGTGGTCCAGCAGCAGGACCAGGAGGACCCGCACGACCACTGCACGAAGGAAGCCCACCAGACCCAGGAAGCACAGGAGGCACCGCCGTCATGAGCTCCGTCGTCGAACCCGAAGAGCACCGGGCCCTACGCACCGCCGTCGCCGCCCTCGGCAAGCGCTTTGGGCGCCCCTATCTCGCCCGACTCGGCCATGAGGGTGGCCAGCCCGAGGAGTTGTGGGCGGAGGCCGCCAAACTCGGCTACCTCGGGGTGAACCTGCCGCAGGAGTACGGCGGCGGCGGGGGTGGCATCGCTGAACTCTCCCTCGTGTTGGAGGAACTGGGAGCGGCCGGCTGCCCGCTGCTGATGATGGTGGTCTCGCCCGCCATCTGCGGCACCGTCATCGCCCGCTTCGGCACCGAGGAACAAAAACGCGCCTGGCTGCCCGGTCTGGCCGACGGCAGCCGCACCATGGCCTTCGGCATCACCGAGCCGGACGCCGGATCCAACTCGCACCGCATCACCACCACGGCCCGCCGCGACGGGGAACAGTGGGTGCTCACTGGTCGCAAGGTGTTCATCTCGGGTGTGGACATCGCCGACGCCACGTTGATAGTCGGTCGCACCGAAGACGCCCGCACCGGACGGCTCAAGCCCTGCCTCTTCATCGTGGAACGTGACGCGCCCGGTTTCACCCGCACCCGGATCGACATGGAACTCAACGCTGCGGAGAAGCAGTTCGAACTGGTCCTGGACGAGGTGCGACTGCCCGCCGACGCTCTGGTCGGCGACGAGGACGCCGGGCTGCTCCAACTCTTCGCAGGCCTCAACCCGGAACGGATCATGACGGCCGCCTTCGCCATCGGCATGGGCCGCTACGCCCTGTCCCGGGCGGTGGACTACGCCAAGACCCGGACCGTCTGGAAGGAGCCCATCGGCGCCCACCAAGCCATCGCCCACCCGCTGGCGCAGGCCCACATCGAACTGGAACTGGCCCGGCTGATGATGCAGAAGGCCGCCGCCCTGTATGACCGCGGAGACGACGCCGGCGCCGGCGAGGCCGCCAACATGGCCAAGTACGCCGCCGCGGAGGCCTGCGTCAAGGCGGTGGACCAGTCGGTCCACACCCTCGGAGGCAACGGGTTGACCCGTGAGTTCGGGCTCGCCTCGCTCATCACCGCCTCCCGGGTGGCACGGATCGCCCCGGTCAGCCGGGAGATGATCCTCAACTTCATCTCCCACCAGACCCTGGGCCTGCCTAAGTCGTACTAACCGACGTTCGAGTGGTAGGAAGCCTTATGGCCAACCCCCTTGGGATCACGTCCGACGGGCGCGGGATCACCACCCTGACGCTCGACTCGCCCGACAACCGCAACGCGCTCTCCGCGGAACTCGTCGGCGGGTTGCGCGAAGCCCTCGCTCAGGCGGGCGCCGACCGTTCGATACGGGCGGTCGTGCTCACCCACACCGGCGGCACCTTCTGCGCCGGAGCCGACCTGAAGTCTCCCAGCAACCCCTACGACTTCGTGGCTCTCCTGCGGGAGATCACCGAGTCGCCCAAGCCGGTGCTGGCCCGGGTCACCGGCCACGTGCGGGCGGGCGGACTCGGGCTGCTCGGGGCCTGCGACCTCGCCGTCGCGGGACCCGAGTCGAGTTTCGCCTTCACGGAGTCCCGGCTGGGCCTGGCTCCGGCGGTGATCTCGCTGCCCCTGCTGCCCCGACTCGACCCGCGGGCCGCCAGTCGCTACTTCCTCACCGGGGAGCGCTTCGACGCGGCGGAGGCGGCCAGGATCGGCCTGCTGACTCTGGCGGCCCCCGAGGTCGACCAGGGGCTGCGACCGATCCTCGAAGGGCTGCGCCAAGCCTCGCCCCAAGGGCTCGCCGAGTCCAAGCGTCTGGTCACCGCCGGCGTACGGGCGGCCTTCGACCGGGACGCCGACGATCTGGTGGTGCTCTCTGCCCGGCTCTTCGCCTCCCCGGAGGCCCGGGAGGGCGTGGCCGCCTTCCTGGAGCGGCGGGATCCCACGTGGGCGTCATGACGGTGCCCGGAACCCTGGGCACCACGGGGAACACGCGCCCGGTCGCAGGCCGGGCCGAGCGTTCACCCAAACAGGACCGCAGCCGGGTCACCCGGTTGCGCCTGCTGGAGGCCGCGGTGGCCTGCCTCGCCGAATACGGCTGGGCGGGCTCCACGGTCTCGGTAGTCGCCGAGCGGGCCGGGGTCTCCCGTGGAGCCGCCCAGCACCACTTCCCCACCCGAGAGGACCTCTTCACGGCCGCCGTGGAGTACGTAGCCGAGCAGCGCTCGGCGGCCCTGCGGGGTCTGTTCACCGACGGGGCCGACGGCCCCGCCCCGCGGGGCACGGTGGTCAAAGCCCTCGTCGACCTCTACACGGGGCCGCTCTTCCGGGCCGCCCTGCACCTGTGGGTGGCCGCTTCCAACGAGGAGCCACTCCGGCCCCGCGTCACCGAACTGGAAGCGCGGGTGGGCCGCGAGACCCACCGGATCGCCGTGGACCTGCTCGGAGCCGACGAATCACTGCCCGGAGTGCGCGAGACCGTACAGGGCCTCCTGGACATGGCCCGCGGCCTCGGGCTCGCCAACGTCCTCACCGACGACGCCCCGCGTCGCGCCCGGGTCGTCGCCCAGTGGTCGAAGATCCTGGACGGGGCGCTCGGCGCGAACGACTGACGCCCGGCCACCGGCCGGGCGTCAGTCGTGTGCGAGGGTCAGCTCGCGATGTCCTCGTAGCCCTCGATGGCGCGCGGATCACGTGGGCCGGGGCCCACGTAACGGGCCGAGGGGCGCACCAGGCGGCCGGTCCGCTTCTGCTCCAGGATGTGCGCCGACCAGCCCGCGGTGCGGGCACAGGTGAACATGGAGGTGAACATGTGCGCCGGGACCTCCGCGAAGTCCAGCGTGATCGCGGCCCAGAACTCCACGTTCGTCGCCAGAACCCGGTCCGGACGACGGTTGTGCAGCTCTTCCAACGCGGCCTTCTCCAGGGCCTCCGCCACCTCGAAGCGCGGCGCGCCCAACTCCTTGGCGGTACGGCGCAGGACCCGTGCCCGCGGGTCCTCCGCGCGGTACACGCGGTGCCCGAAGCCCATCAGCCGCTCGCCCTTGTCCAGTGCCTGGCGTACCCAGGCGCGGGCGTCACCCATCCGCTCGATCTCTTCGATCATGCCGAGGACCCGGGAGGGAGCGCCGCCGTGCAGCGGACCGGACATGGCCCCGACGGCGCCGGAGAGCGCCGCTGCCACGTCGGCGCCGGTGGAGGCGATGACCCGGGCGGTGAAGGTGGAGGCGTTCATGCCGTGCTCGGCGGCCGACGTCCAGTAGGCGTCCACGGCCTTGACGTGCTTGGGGTCGGGCTCCCCACGCCAGCGGATCATGAACCGCTCGACCACGGACTCGGCCTTGTCGATCTCCCGCTGCGGGACCATCGGCAGCCCCTGGCCGCGGGCGGACTGGGCCACGTAGGACAGGGCCATCACCGCTGCCCGCGCCAGGTCGTCGCGGGCTGTCTGCTCGTCGATGTCCAGGAGCGGCTTCAGGCCCCACACCGGTGCGAGCATCGCCAGCGCCGACTGCACGTCCACCCGGATGTCACCCGAGTGGACGGGGATCGGGAACGGCTCCGCGGGCGGCAGGCCCGGGTTGAAAGCACCGTCCACGAGCAGGCCCCACACGTTTCCGAAGGAGACGTGTCCGACCAGGTCCTCGATGTCGACCCCGCGGTAGCGCAGTGCGCCGCCCTGCCGATCTGGTTCGGCGATCTCCGTCTCGAAGGCCACGACCCCTTCGAGGCCGGCAACGAACTCGGACATCAGGCGGCTCCTCACATGTGCGAAACGCGACGCTCCAGGGCGCGGACAGGCACGATAACCCGCGCTCGGCGTCCCCGGATGTATGAAGGCCACAGTGGCCCGGCGTATGAGTTTGGCGGGTTCGACCGATGCGGGGAAGCGTGACGTCCCGCACACTGTCCCATTTACCGCGGACAGGATTGAGGGGCCCCGCAGCGGGGCAGACTGCGGCCCTGCGGCAGGATGGCGGGTGTGCCGAACCACGAGATCGACCCCTCCGTCATGCGCCGGCAGTACCGCTCCGAGGTGGTCACCGAGGACTCCCTCGCTGCCGGTCCCATGGAGCAGTTCGCCCGCTGGTTCCTCCAGGCCACCGAGGCGAACCTGTTCGAGCCCAATGCGATGGTGGTCTCCACCGCCACGCCCGAGGGCCTGCCGAGCTCCCGTACGGTGCTGCTGAAGCACTACGACGCGCGCGGTTTCGTCTTCTACACCAACTACCGCTCCCGCAAGGGTCAGGAGCTGGCCGCGAACCCCCACGCCTCGCTGCTCTTCCCCTGGCATCCGATCGCCCGGCAGGTCGTGGTGACGGGCCGCGTCGACCGGGTGGGACGGGACGAGACGGCCGCCTACTTCAGGTCGCGCCCGCACGGCTCGCAGTTGGGTGCCTGGGCGAGTGAACAGTCCGCCGTGGTCGGCTCCCGTGCGGAGTTGGAGGGGCGTTATGCGGATCTGGCTGCCCGGTACCCCGAGGGTGAGCAGGTGCCGGTGCCTTTGGACTGGGGTGGCTACCGAGTGGTGCCGGAGGCGGTCGAGTTCTGGCAGGGCCACGAGAACCGCTTGCATGATCGCCTGCGCTACGTCCGTGAGGGCGGCGGGTGGCGGGTGGAGCGCCTCAACCCCTGACCGGGCTGGTCCGGCCCGGGAGCCGGATGCAGACGACCCGCGGGCTCGGGTCCTCTCCTGCAGTGAGAGGAGCCGGCCGGACGTACCGGCGAGCCCGCGGGTCGGGTGACTGCTTGGGATTGGCCGGCGATCGTGCGCCGGGACCGCACAGGGTGCGTGCGACGACGGGCGCTAGCCCGCAGCCACCTCACGCGTCCGGTATCCATACATTTCCGGAACCACCTCCCTTCTCGTGTGACTCAAACCTACGAGCCCTTCCAGGAGCTCACAAGCGATTAATTTCCCGGGAACGCGGTGTGGCTCGCGTCACGTTGCAGTTCAATGATCTGACGTGCCGCACACGCGAACACCTGCAGGGGGTGTCAGGTGAGTGCCTTCGGACGTAGTGAGACCGCCGACGATCTACTGGCCGCACTCTTGGACGGCATGGACGCCGCGCTCTGCGCCCTTGACGCCGACGGAGTGATCACTCACTGGAACCGCGAAGCCGAGCGGATCCTGGGCTGGACCGCCGGCGAGGCGGTCGGCCGGCGCGGGTTCGCAGGCTGGGCGGCACGGGCCGCCGACGCCGAAGAGGTCCAGCGCAGGCTGATGTCCGCACTCGACGCCCCGGGGCGTCAGGTGCACGAATTCGCTCTGGTCACCAAGGGTGGCGGGCGGGTGCTCGTACGGACCCAGTCCGCCGGCGTGCGCGGCGCCGGTGGCCGGCCGGCCGGGGTGTACTGCGCCTTCAGCGAAGTCCACGCACAGATGGACCTGGAACGGTCCGTGGCCCTCAGCGAGGCGCTGATGGAGGACGCGCCCTGGGGCGTGGTCCTCGTCGACGTCGACCTGCGGCCGGCCGTGGTCAACGCGCATGCCGCGCGGGCCTTCGGCACCGGGCGGACGGTCCTGCTGGGACGGCCGCTGGGCGAGCTGATCACCCAGGGCGTGGAGGAACTGGAGGGCGCCTTCCACCACGTGCTCGCTGAGGGCGCGCCACCCGCCCCCGTGGAGCTGTGGGTGTCACTGCGGACCGCGGAGGGAGCACGGCGGCGCTGTTGGCGGTGCGGCTTCGTACGCCTGGCGTCGCCCTTGGCGGAGGAACCGGTGCCGCTCGGCGTCGGCTGGATCTTCCAGGACGTCACGGAAGCCCGGCAGGCGGAGCTGGACGCGGCGCAACTGCGGTTCAGGGCCAACCAGCTCCACCGGGCGGAGCGCGCCGCCGCCGAGTGCGAGGACCCGATCGAGGGTGCGGTGGTGCGCCTGGAGTTCGCGCTGGCCGGCTTCGCCGACCATGCGCTGCTCGACCTCGTGGACACGGGCGCGGTGGTGGACCGCCCGGAGGGCGAAGCGCGGGCTGAGGTCGCCCGCAAGGAACCCGAACGCCTGGTGCGCGGGCCCTGTGCGCCCGCCGGGCCGGGCGGACCCGCGCTGCCCGCGCCGGGTGCCATACCGGTGTGCTACAACGACGGCCATCCGGCGCTGCACGCCCTGGACCGAGTGGGCTCGGTGCGCAGCTCCGCTCCACCTGGCGTGGCGGCGGACTGGGCGCACTCTCGTCAGTGGCCCGCGGGTACCGCGCACGCCTTGTGCGCGGTGCTGCGCAACCGTGGTCGCACGCTCGGCGTGGCGACCTTCCTGCGCGGCCCGGCGCGCGCCGCCTTCGAGCGCCCGGACGCGGCGTACGCGGAGGACGTCGCGGCACGGGTGGCTGCCGACCTGGCCCTGGCCATGGCGCTGCGCCACCGCGGCTGACGGCCGCGGTGGCGCGGCGCCCGAGCCCGCGGTCTGCACGCCCTCCGGGCGGCGCGCGCCGCGCCCGGGGCTCATTCAGCGGCGGAAGAAGATCCGGTCCTGGTACTCCGACATCACCTGGCCGTTCCACTCGTGTCCGCCGTCGACGTTGCCGGAACGCAGCAGCGGCGGCTCGATGCCGCGCTCGGCCAGCTCGCCGGCGGCAGCGGCCATCACGGACTGCATGATCGCGCTGGTGACCACCGTGGAGGCCGGGGCGAAGGGGGCTTCGATACCCTCGGCCGTCAACTCCGCGTCGCCGACCGCGATCTTGCTGTCCAAGACGATGTCGCAGTGTTCCTTCAGGAAGGTGCCGGAAGCGTGCCTGGGTTTGGTCTCCCGGGTGTACGCCACGGAGGTGACGCCGATGACCTTCAGGCCGAGAGCGCGGGCGTTGACGGCCATCTCCACCGGCAGGGAGTTGCGCCCGGAGAGCGAGATGATCACCAGGACATCGCCTTCGGCGGCCGGGCTGCTGTCCAGGACCGCGCCGGCCAGGCCGTCGACCCGCTCCAGGGCACTGCCCAAGGTGGCGGGCATGACGTCGATACCCACGGTGCCGGGCACGGCCAGGAAGTTCATCAGGGCCAGCCCGCCGGCCCGGTAGACCACGTCTTGGGCGGGCAGCGAGGAATGGCCGGCGCCGAAGGCGAACAGGCGCTTGCCGTCGGCCACGGCCTGGGCGATCAGCGTGCCGGCCGCGGCGATCCGCGCGGACTCCTCGTCCCGGACCCGCTGGAGCAGGCCGATGGCGGCGTCGAAGAACTGGCCTGCAAGCTTGCTCTCGCTCATACCGCTCATCCGCCGAGGGCCCTTCCCGAGAAGTGTCGTGCGATGTCGCCGCTCACCGTGCGGTCTGGACCATCGGCGTGTCAATACGGCGGGACGCCCCCGCCGCACGGTGCGCGCGCCTTCCGGATCCCTTCGGCGGGGCCCGGTTGTCAGCGCTATCCGGCAGAATTGGTAGAAGGGCCAGCGCACGATAACGAGGGGCACGTATGTCCGGACTGATCGACACCACGGAGATGTATCTCCGCACCATCCTTGAGCTGGAAGAGGAAGGTGTGGTGCCCATGCGCGCCCGAATCGCGGAGCGGCTCGATCAGAGCGGCCCCACGGTGAGCCAGACGGTGGCGCGGATGGAGCGCGATGGTCTGGTGGCGGTTGCCAGCGACCGCCACCTGGAGCTCACCGACGAGGGCCGCAAGCTGGCCACTCGGGTGATGCGTAAGCACCGGCTGGCCGAGTGCCTGCTGGTGGACGTCATCGGGCTGGAGTGGGAGCAGGTGCACGCCGAGGCCTGTCGCTGGGAGCACGTGATGAGCGAGGCGGTGGAGCGGCGGGTGCTTGAGCTGCTGCGCCATCCGACCGAGTCGCCGTACGGCAATCCCATTCCGGGGCTGGAGGAATTGGGGGAGAAGGCGGAGGCCGATCCCTTCCTCGACGAGGGCATGGTGAGCCTGCTCGACCTCGAACCGGGGGCGGAGGGCAAGACGGTGATCGTGCGCCGGATCGGGGAGCCCATCCAGACTGATGCCCAGCTGATGTACACGCTCCGGCGGGCCGGGGTGCAGCCCGGGTCGGTGGTGAGCGTGACGGAGTCCCCGGGTGGTGTGCTGGTCGGCAGTGGTGGTGAGGCGGCCGAGCTCCAGCCGGACATCGCCTCGCACGTGTTCGTGGCGAAGCGCTAGCCGTAGGGGTTTCGGTGCACATCTCGTCGAGGGACTGGTGTGCTCATGGGTGGGTCCCGGCGCCTGCTGGCGCCGGGACCCGTCCTCCCCTTGGATGACCCGGAGCCCCGAGCTCCCAGGGTCGATCCCCTCGGACCGTCTTCCCCGAGCGGCCCGCCTCCCGAGGAAGATCTCCCCTCGGCAGCGGCCGTCAATCCTTGAGCAAGGTCACTCGAAAGAGCGGTGTTGCGTCGAGAACCGCGATTTCGAATGCAAGTTCGATAGCCTGGCGCGGCAAGGTCAGCCCGAAGGGGGTGCGGCAGTGGTGCGGCGCATCGATGTCACGGGAGCCGGTGGTGTCCGGCTCGCGGCGTGGGAGTTCGACCCACCGAAGACGCCGGAGGGCGGCCCCGCCACCGCCGCCCTGCCGCCCCCTCGTCCGGGGGCCGCTCCCAGACCGAGGCCCGAGGCCGAACCGGCGGTGCTCTTATTGCACGGCCTGATGGGGCGGGCCGCCCACTGGGCCGACACCGCAGGCTGGGTCAGCACCCGGCGGCGCACCGTCGCCCTGGACCAACGAGGCCACGGCTACAGCGACAAGCCAGCCCCCGGGCCCTACACCCGTGAAGCGTTCGTCGAGGACGTCGAGGCCACCGTCGAGCAACTGGACCTCGGCCCCGTCACCCTCGTCGGGCACTCCATGGGAGCGCTCACGGCCTGGCAGTTGGCCGCTCGGCGCCCCGACCTGGTGCATGCCCTGGTCATCTGCGATATGCGGGCCTCCGCCCTCGGCGCCGCCTCCCAGCGCGAGTGGGAGGACTGGTTCCGAGCCTGGCCGTTGCCCTTCTCCTCGCTTGCCGCGGTCCGCTCCTGGTTCGGCACCGCGGATCCCTGGCTGGAGCGCCCCAACCCGGCGCGGGGAAGATTCTTCGCCGAGATGATGGCGCGTTATCCCGATGGCTGGCGGCCGGTCTTCTCCCGGGCGCATATGCTCGCCGCCCGCGCCACCTGGGTCTACGACGCCCACTGGGAGGAGCTGGCCCAGGTCCGCTGCCCCACCTTGGTCGTACGCGGCCTCGATGGCGAGCTGGGGCGAGCCGAGGCCCAGGAAATGGTCCGGGTCCTCCCCCACGGCCAGTACGCGGAAGTACCCGATGCCGGGCACTACCTCCACTACGACCAGCCGGCCGCGTGGCGCACCATCCTTGAGCCCTTCTTGGACGGAGTCCTCACCGGCTGAAGGGCTGTCCCGTCACGCATCCCGCCAGGGGATCACGGGACAGCCCTCCCCACGCGTCAGGGCCACCGGGGAGGGTGGTGAGCCTCCACTCCCCCCGGCCGGTCAACCCTTGCTGACCGCCGCCAGGATCTCCGGCAGTCGCTTCGCCGTCATCGGCGCGGCGAGGCGCAGCCCCGCCCAGCAGATCAACCCGCCCCACGCGATTCCCAGTGGCAGGGCGGTCCACAGGAGGTCAGCTCGGTCCACCGCGTGCAAGGTGATCACCAGCGCGATCAGCGGGGAAGAGAGCACTGCCGAGGTGAACAGTCCGCTGAAGATGCCCATCCACGCCAGCGCGCCCTGGCCGGGTGCCACGTTCTTGAACGCCCCCTCCTGCGGGATGGAGTACGGGAACCGGGCCGAAGCGAGGGCGCCCGTGCAGACCATCCCGCCCAGCAGCGCCAGCGCCACTCCGAGGACCTCCGGGAAGGTCTTCCAGTCTTCTAGCATCGCCGAAGTCACCGCGGTGACCAGCAGGGTGTAGGGCAGCGTGACCGACAGCAGGGCCAGGGCCCGGGCCCGCAGTTCGCCATACGCCTCGCGGCTGGTCGAGATGGTCTGCGAGACCATCCAGAACGCCGGACCGTCCTGCCCGAACTGGTTGTACATCTGTACTCCCAGCATGCCCGTTCCAAAGCAGGCCATGTAGACCGAGCCGGTGCCCTGGAGGGCGTTGAAGACCGGCACGAGCAGCCCGATGGCCAGCGAACTCACCCACGCCGACTTGGTCTTCGGGTCGCGCATCGCATACCGAAGGGTCCGCTGCATGACCGTTCCGGTACGCCCCTCGGGCAGCAGCCGGGAGAGCCGGCCGCCGCCGGCCCGCTCCCGGGCGGCGGGGGCGGTCGTGGTGAGGGTGGAGGAGTCCGGCGCGGTCATCAGCCGGTTGAGGCTCTGCTCCCACCACCGCAGCAGCAGCACGAGGGCGACGGCGGACAGCACCAGTTGCAGGGCTGCCCGACCGTAGGATCCCTCGGAGGCCGAGTCGACGGCGCCGACGGCCGAGGCCGGGGGCACCCAGCGGATGACCTCGGCCACCGGTTCCAGGGACGACAGCCCACCGTTTCGGCTCAGGCTCTGCCAGCCGTAGCTCACCAACTGCGCGCCGATGGCGATCAGTAGGCCGCTCAGTACCGCCAGGTCACGGCCGCGGCGGCTGGTCAGCAGGCGGACGTTGGCGGTGGCCACCGCCCGGGCCAGGGCCACGCAGGTCAGCAGTAGCAGCGGCGCCGCCAGCACGGCGACGGCGAGGGCGGCCCCGCCGTGGGTCACCGCGATGACCGCGCCGATGACGAGGCTGAAGGTGAACAGCGGGCCGACGCCGACCAGCGAGGAGGCCAGAAGGGCGCCGACCAGCGGGCGCGGTCGAAGCGGCAGCATCACCAGACGCGTGGCGTCCAGGGTCTCGTCGCCCGTGGGAAAGAGCAGCGGCATGAAGGTCCAGCCGCCGGCGAGCACCGCCGCCAGGAGGACGACCAGGGTGCCCGCCTGATCATGGCCGCGCGCCATGATCAGGGAGATCACGGTGGCGGCGGCGAAGAGCAGGGAGAAGACGGCTGAGGTGATGAAGGCGGTGCGGCGTTTGGCAGATTGGCGCAGCCCACCCATCATCAGAGAGATCTTCAGCCGGAGGAAGACGGGTACGAGGGCGGCGGCCGACGTGCTCGGCGGAACGCTCGCCTGCGGGCGCTCGGTGAGTGCGGGAGCGGTCACCGAGCTGCTCCGCCCAGCCAGTCCAGGGAGTCCCGGTCGTCCCGGCCGCCCGCCCCGACCAGTTCGAGGAAGGCGTCCTGCAGGGAGGGCGCGTCGCCCCGTACGTCGACGGTCGGACCCTGGGCCCGGATCCGACCGGCGGCCATCACCGCCACCCAGTCACACAGCGACTCGACCAGTTCCATGACGTGCGAGGAGAAGATCACGGTGGCCCCGGAAGCGGTGTACCGCTCCAGGACCTTGCGGATGGTCTGTGCCGAGACGGGATCGACGCCCTCGAAGGGCTCGTCCAGGAAGAGGACTTCCGGGTTGTGCAGGAGTGCTGCGGCCAGACCGATCTTCTTGCGCATCCCGGTGGAGTAGTCGATGACCAACTTGTGCTGGGAGCCGGCCAGGTCGAGGACCTCCAGCAACTGGGTCGCCCTCTTGTCGACTTCCACGCCGGGCAGGCCGCGTAGGCGTCCCATGTAGCCGAGTAGTTCACGTCCGGAGAGCCGCTCGAACAGGCGCAGCCCTTCGGGCAGCACGCCGATTCGGGCCTTGACGGCGACCGGGTCCGCCCACACGTCGTGGCCGGCGACCTCGATGCGGCCCTGATCGGGCCGCAGCAGTCCGGTGACCATCGACAAGGTGGTGGTCTTGCCCGCTCCGTTCGGTCCGACCAGGCCGATGAACTTGCCCGCCGGTAGTTCGAGGTCGATCCCCGCGACCGCGATTTGCTGCCCGAAGCGTTTCCAGAGGCCGCGTATCCGCACGGCTGGGGGCGGCGTGGTCAGCGCCGTACCCGTCGGTTCTGCAAAGCTTTGCCCACTCATGTGACGTGCCTCCTGAGTGTTCCCCGTTGTTCGAACCCACTCTAGGAGGCGTTCCGTGAGGCGCCAGTATGCGGCCGGGGAGCCCTGCGGGGGCAGGGCGGACGGCTACTCCCGTCGATCCCGTTCCGCGGCGGCCTCGCGACCGCAGGCGTACGCCAGGGCGCTGAGCAGCTCCTCGGCGTCCGGGAGCCAGCGGTTCGCTGGTGTGGGGCGGCGCGCCCACTGCACGGCGCCGCGCCCACCGAGGCGGGTCGGTGGCGCGGCGACGTACTCCCCCTCGCCGCGGGCGCGCAGGTCCAGAGCCGCCGGCGCCCAGCCCAGCCTGCGCACCAGGTCGGGGATCTTGGCGCCGGCCCCGGGTAGTACGAAGAACATCATCCGGCGGTCCGGGGTGCAGGTGACCGGTCCCAGGGTGAGGTTCATCCGCTCCATGCGGGCCAGCGCCAGGAAGCCCGCGGACTCGGAGACGTCGAGCGCGTCGAAGGTGCGTCCGGTCGGGAGCAGGATGGAGGCCGTCGGCTGTCGCTGCCAGGAACGGCGGACCTGCACCGCGGAGCCGGTGGCCTGGGTGGCCCAGTCCGGCCGGGCCGGGTGCGCACCGGGGAGCGGGCAGGCCGCGTCGGCGCACGAGCAGAGCTCGTGACCGTCCGCAGCCTCCAACCAGGTGCCGGGGAAAACATCCCAGTGCCGCTCTTCGACGTACCGCACGGCATGGTCCAACAGCTGATCGCCACGCTGCTTGGGGAGGGGTGCGGCTTCCGTGACTGCGATGGTCTCTTCCACGTTCAGCTCAACTCCAGGTGTCACCCGGGGTTACGGCCGTCAACCAAGCCGGCATGCCCGATATGCGGCTCATCGATCCTGCACGTGGGGCGCATGGGTGCACGGGCGGGGGCGCGTGTGCGGCCGTGCATCTGCAAGCGGGTAGCCACGAAGGTGACGTCGTGCGGGAACACGGGCAGGCGCCGGGCGTGAGCACCACGATCCGGGCAAGTCCCGCATTCCTCGCACATCTGCCGGGCATTGATCCCGTCAAGGATCACCCGCGGCTACAGGGGGTTTTGCATGGCAGCCAGGACTCTCGTCGCCCGTCAGCCGAACGAACGGTTGCAGGCGCTCATTCAGGAAGCCGGCTGTTCCAACGCCGGGTTGGCCCGCCGCGTGAACATGTGCGGCGCGGAACACGGACTGGATCTGCGGTACGACAAGACCTCGGTGGCACGTTGGCTTCGCGGACAGCAGCCGCGCGGCCGGGCTCCGGGGATCATCGCGGAGGCGTTGGGGCGCAAGCTCGGTCGGACCGTCACCATCGACGAGATCGGCATGGCCAACGGCAAGAACCTTGCCTCCGGTATCGGCCTACAGTTCTCCCCCACCGTCTTCGGGGCCATCGAGCAGGTCTGTGAGCTGTGGCGCAGCGACGTGGGCCGCCGGGACTTCCTGACCGGGTCGACGGTGGCCGCCTCCGCTTTGGTGGAGCCCAGCCGGGACTGGCTGATCACGGGCGCCGACCCGCAGGTGGCCCGCACCTCCGGGGCCAGGGTGGGGGCCAGCGACGTCGAGGCGGTGCTGGCCACCACCCAGGCCCTGGTCGACCTGGACCACCGCTTCGGCAGCGGGCACGTCCGGCCGATCGTCGTCCACTACCTGAACAGTGTGGTCTCCGGCCTGCTCGGCGGCTCCTACCGCGAATCAGTGGGCCGCTCCCTGTTCGCCGCCGTGGCCCGGCTCACCGAACTCGCCGGGTACATGGCAGTCGACACCGGCCAGCCCGGCCTGGCCCAGCGCTACTACATCCAGGCGCTCCGGCTCGCCCAGGCCGCGGGGGACCGGGCCTACGGCGGTTACGTACTGGCCGCCTCGATGAGTCACCTCGCGGCCCAACTGGGCAACCCCCGTGAGATCGCCCAGTTGGCGCGCGCCGCACAGGAGGGCACCCGCGGACAGGTCACCGCTCGGGCTACCGCGATGTTCTGCGCCGCGGAGGCGCGCGGGCACGCGCTGCTCGGGGACGCCCGCGCCGCGGCGACCCTGGCCGGTCGGGCCCAGGACGCGTTGGAGCGCGCAGACCCGGGCGCCGGCGACGACCCGGTGTGGATCGCCCATTTCGACGGCGCCTACCTCGCCGACGAACTCGCCCACTGCCACCGGGACCTGGGGCAGGCCGAGGCAGCCGGCCGGTGCGCACAGGAGGCACTGCACACCCTCCCGGAGAGCAAGGCCAGGCGCCGGGCGATCGGGCTCCTGCTGCTCGCCACCTCGCAGGTGCAGCGCAGGGAGATCGAACAGGCCTGCCACACCGGGACGGCCGCCGCCGCCCTGTTGTCGGGCCTGCGTAGCAACCGGGGCGCCGAGTACCTGGCTGACCTTCAGCAACGCCTGGAGCCCTTCCAGGAAGAAGCGCCGGTAAGGGAGTTCAGTGCCCGGCTGGAGGCGCAGGCGGCCTGAGAGGGCGGGCAGGCCGCTGCCCGGAGCAGATGGTGACACTTCCTCATATGCCTGCCGGGCAGTCCCGCTGCCGGGGTCACGGCCACGTGGCAGGGCGCTCGGACGACCGGGTAGCGTACACCGACGGTTCCGTAGGTCGGCACACGTACGTGAGGTGGGAGTCCCGGTGACGCAGAGCGGACAGGGTGAGTCGCAGTTCCGAGCGACCCAGCCCGCGCGCGAGGGGATCGTACTGCCCGCCGACGGATCGGGCCCCTGGATACCCGGTGCGGCCGGCCAGGAGGAGGCGCGCTCCGGTCCGTACGTCGCCCAGGACCCGCAGCAGGCATCCACGCCGGCCGCAGGCCAGTCCTGGGACTCCGGCTGGGCGGCCGGTGCGAGCCCCCAGGGGGCGCCCGCACCGGCCGCCCAGCCGGAGTACGGCGGCAGTGGGCAGCCCTACCAACAGCAGTCCCCCTACGGCCAGCAGAACTACGGTCAGCAGGCCTACGGGCAGGAGTACCAGCAGCAGAGCCCCCAGGGGCAGCCTTTCTACGGTCAGCAGGACTATCACTCTGCGCCGGATTACGCAGGGTCCGGCGGCTACCAGGGCCACGGCCACGAGGGCGCCGGTCAGGGCGCGGTGTACGACCCGGGCCCGTTCTCCACAGGAGCGCAGGCTCCGCCGCCCGGCCACGGTGCTCCGGCCGCCTCCGGCTACCCCTCGCAAGGGGCGGGCGCGCCGGCGCAGACCATGGGCTCCGACGCGGACGCCACGGCCTTGATCCCTCCTTACCAGGACTCGCAGGACGCTTCGGCGGCGGCCACCCAGTACTTGCCGCCGGTTCCGGGTGGGCCACCGGGGGGTCAGGACGCTTCGGCGGCGGCCACCCAGTACTTGCCGCCGGTTCCGGGTGGGCCCGTCACTCCGGCGGCGCCTGCCGCCGGCGCACCCTACGCGGAATTCGACGGACTCTTCCGGAGCGAGGGCGGCTCCCCGGGCGACCGGGCGAGCGCCGGCGTGGAGGCGACCGCACAGTTGCCTGTCATCGAACAGCAGCCGCCCGGACCTGCTCCGCAGTACCACCAGGCGCCCCCGCCTCCTCATCACCAGCCCGCCCCGCAACCGGCGTACCGGGAGCCGCCGGCGAAGCGCAGACGCGGCACGGTGCCGTTGGCCGCCGCGGGCGCGGTGGGGCTGGTGGTCGTGGGCGTGGGCGTCGGTTCGCTGCTCGGTAACGGCTCGGACCCGGTGGCCCAGGCCGAGCGGACCAAGGTGACGGCCGAGTCCTCGCCCACCGCCAAGGCGGAGGGCGAGGCGAGCAACGGCGAGAAGCCGGTCGATCCGGCTCGGGCGCAGGCGGTCCAGCTCGATGCGCTGCTCGCAGACAGCAACAACAGCCGTGACGCGGTGATCCGCTCCGTGGACAACATCAAGAAGTGCGAGAAGTTGGAGGCGGCGGCCGATGACCTGCGTGCCGCCGCGCGCCAGCGCAAGGAGCTGATCACCCGGCTCGAAGGCGTCGAGATCGACAAGTTGAAGGACGACACGAAGTTGTCCTCGGCGCTGCGCCGCGCCTGGAAGGCCTCGGCCTCGGCAGATGACCACTACGCGGCCTGGGCCAAGCAGGTGGAGTCGGGCGGGAAGAAGCTCTGCAAGGACGGCAGGGCCAAGACCACGAGCCATACCACTGCCGCCAACAAGGCGAGCGCTTCGGCGACCCGCTACAAGGCTTCGGCGGCGACACTGTGGAACCGTGTCGCCGCCAAGTACGACCTGCCCAAGCGGACCAAGTCCCAGCTGTAGGGGCTCAGATGGGGCCGGGGGCGTTCTCCAGGGTCTGCGTCATGTCCATCGAGCCGCTGTCGCCCCCATCGGCGAGGGCGACCAACCGGCCCTCTCGCACCAACTGGAAGGTGACCTGCCCGTTGACGATGCGGGGGAAGCCGGTCACCGCGCGCATGTCCTCATAGCGCCAGCTCAGCGGCGGGGTAAGGCCGCCGGTGGCCACTCCTTCTGCGCGGTCGAGGGCCCTGGCGACCTTGCGGGCGCTGATCTCGCCGTCCGCCAGCCGCTTGGTGATCTCGCTGAAGACCGAGTACGCGATCCAGGTGGTCTGCACCCCGGTGTCGGCCGGGTCGATCCGGTCGTCACCGAAGGCATGGTCGCGGATCACTCCCTTCATGCGGTCCCACAGCGGGTCGCTGGACACCGGGTACCAGCCGGTGACGTACGCACCTTCGAAGGGGCCGTTCTTGCCACCGGTGCTGTTGATCAGATCCTGGCTGACACTGCCGAGCACGGAGGAGATCCGGACCTTCTGGTCCTTCGACTCCATCCGCCGGAAGGAGTCGAAGAAGGTTTCCGTCCGCTCGCCGAGCACGGCCGTCACACACCCCTTGGCGGCCTTCTCGCGGGCCGCTGCGGTACCGATCCGGGCCGGAAGCGCGGGGTCGGCGCCGGCCGCGCCGAGTGCCTCGCGGGCGGGTTCGCTGTAGTCGCTCGCGTCCTCCGCGGCGACGATGTCGACGGCCGCCTTGTTCTTGCCCCCCGTGAGCCCGGCATTGAGCAGAGCGGACATGGAGTCGCCGGGGAGGGTGTCGGGGCGGACCAGCGCGACGCGCTCGCAGTCGCGGGCGAGCTGGCGGCCGTTGCCGGCGAGCAGCGCCGGCTGGCCTCCGTTGACCGGGTAGGAGAGGGCGGACTTGAACTCTTCCGAGGAGACGCCGTAGCCGCCGATGTAGGGAATGCCAGCCGTCTCCAGGGGTGCCATGAAGGCACGCCCGTGCTGGCTGTACGAGCCGATGACGGCCACTGCGCCCGCCGCCACGGCCTTGCGGGCGCAGTCCGCAGCGCCAGTGGGTGTGTTGTGTTCGTTGCAGGTGAGGACGTTGAGGTCGCGGCCGGCCAGGCCGCCGTTGGCGTTGACCCATCGTGCGTAGGCCTGTGCCATGGCGGGCATTCCGGCCATGTTCGTTGCCTTGGTGCCCACCGGAGCCCAGGTCATGACGGTCAGCGGCTCCCTGGACCCCCCCGGGTCTCCAGGGAGCACGCCACAACCTGCGATGAAGGACGCGCCGACCACGGCACAGACCGCGGTTCGCACGGGAGCGCTGCGGGCGCCGGTGCCCGTGGGGATGCGCGGGTGGGTGTAGCGGTCGGGTCGATGCGGGAACATGCGTCGCCATCCGGTCATGAATCTGCACGATTGCGCTCCGGAGGGAATTCGGGAGTGAGGAGTCGCTAACAGCTGGTGACGATCAAGTGAACTACCGGGGTGGCGAGATCACGACGGAGGGGGAACGTACGATCGGTGACCGTGCAAGGTTCGAAGAACTCTTCCCGTCGCGGCAGTCGCTCGTCCACCATGGGCGACATGCCTCTCACCGACATGCCCTGGTGGCGCTGGCGCAGCAACGTGCGCTCGGCGCTGCACATGCTCTCCGACCCGGTGTTCCACGAGGAGTGCTGGCTGGCCGGCATCGAGGGCTACGGGGACGTGACCGATGCGGTGTACCGACTCGTCGAGGACACCTGGCTCGACAACTGGTCCGCCGAGAAGTACGTCGGCACCGTCTTCCGGGACTCGCAGGAGGCGGCGCTCGTCGACACCGCGGTGCTGCGGGTCCTGCGCATCCTGCACCAGGTCGGCCCCGACGCGCCCGTCTCCGCCTACCTGGAGCACCATGCCTGGCCCGAGGCCGTGCGGGCCGCCCGCGAGGCGCACGTGCGCCTCGCGACGGCTGATGCGGAGGACCCGGACGTGGCGCCCCGTTCACTGGAGGTCCTGCGCATCATGACGGGAGCCTGACGGCCCGCGCGGGTGGGCGTCGCGTCTCACCCTTCAGGCAGACTCCGGCCCCGGTCGACCGGTATGGGATTCTGTGGGGTCATGAGCGATCCGCAAGCCGACCCCACGCCCGCTGCACCCGAACAGTACGTCCTCACCCTCTCGTGTCCGGACAAGCCGGGCATCGTGCACGCCGTCTCCAGCTACCTGTTCATGACGGGTTGCAACATCGAGGACAGCCAGCAGTTCGGTGACCACGGCACCGGCCTGTTCTTCATGCGGGTGCACTTCTCGGCCGGGACTCCCGTGACGGTCGACAAACTGAGGGCGAGCTTCGCAGCCATCGGTGACACCTTCCGGATGGACTGGCAGATCCACCGAGCCGACCAGCGGATGCGCATCGTGCTGATGGTCTCCAGATTCGGCCACTGCCTCAACGACCTGCTCTTCCGCTCGCGGATCGGCGCGCTGCCGGTCGAGATCGCCGCGGTCGTCTCCAACCACACCGACTTCGCCGAGCTCGCCGCCTCGTACGACATCCCCTTCCACCACATTCCGGTGACGCGGGACACCAAGGCGCAGGCCGAGGCCCAACTGCTGGAGTTGGTGCGCGAGGAGAACGTCGAACTGGTGGTGCTCGCCCGCTACATGCAGGTGCTCTCCGACGACCTCTGCAAGGCGCTCAGCGGGCGGATCATCAACATTCACCACTCCTTCCTGCCGAGTTTCAAGGGCGCCAAGCCCTATCACCAGGCGCATGCCCGGGGCGTGAAGTTGATCGGCGCCACCGCGCACTACGTGACGGCCGATCTCGACGAGGGTCCGATCATCGAGCAGGAGGTGGAGCGGGTGGGGCACGAGGTCTCGCCCGAGCAACTGGTGGCCATCGGTCGGGACGTGGAGTGCCAGGCGCTCGCCCGCGCGGTGAAGTGGCACAGCGAACACCGCGTCCTGCTGAACGGCTCCCGCACCGTCGTCTTCGCCTGAACACCCGCTGGGGTTAGTGGACCGGGCCCTTGGGTACCGGTCCGCGCCCGAGGCTCTCTGGTCATCGCCCGAAAGCACCCCCACGGGGAGAGCGGCCCTGTGCCCTACGCCGCGCGCCCGGTCCACCTGGAGACGACGGGAGTGACCTCAGAGCCGGCTGAGGGAGGCGGCGGCGAAGAGAACGTCGCGGATCGCCTCCCGGTCGCCGTCCAAGCCCGCAACCGCGTCCTCGGGGGCGATGCGGCCCGCTGCGAGCTGGCAGAACTCCGTCCCGTCGAGGGCGATCTGCGCCACCGTGCGCTCTGCCGAGGTGGATGCGGCGGGGGAGTCCAGGGCGATGAACCAGTTGCCGCCGCCACTGCCCTCGACCTCCAGGTGCAGGGTGCGGCCGGGGGCACCGGCGGCCACCAGCCCACGGGCCGGGGCGGCGAGCCCTGCTCGGCGACGCTCGGCCAGAGCTCCTGGCAGGAGCCGCGCGGCCAGGTCGATCATGCCGTTGAGATGCGGCCCGGTAGGAGCTTCGTACGGGTAGTCGACGGCCTCGGCGATGTCGCCCGCGTGTACCCAGCATTCGAAGGCCCGCTCCAAGAAGGCGTCCTGTAGCGGTAGGGCGCGTTGCTGGCCGTACGGTACGGCAAGCTCGGCCGCTCCGCGGCCGGCGAAGGAAACCGTGCGGACGAGGGCGTGGCTCTGTTCTCGCCAGGGTTCACGGATGCGGCGGGTGGCAGGGGTGGGAAAGGACGCCCAGAGGAATTCGGTGCGATCCGTCGGGTCCATCGGGGCCTGGTCGCCCAGTGGATCGTCCAGTCCCAGCGCGGCGGTGATCAGTCCGTCCACGCTCAGCAGGTGCCCGATGACCCCGGCCACGGTGGTCTTCCGGCTGTGCACCCGCTCGCCCTGGAACCACTTCAGTCGCACCGGTGCGTGCCATTCGGCGTCGCCGATGTCCTTGAGCAGGGCGTCGAGCCGGGCGGTCTCCGTGTCGTACGGTGCCGCCCAGCTCGGCACGGGGATGCGGGCCGGACGCTTGCCCAGGCAGCCCTCCAGGACCCGGGAGCGCAGCAGCGGGTCCAGGTCCAGGGTCTCTTCGTGGTGCAGCAGGCCCACCGCGTCGCGAAGACGGAGGGCTTCTTCCGCGCAGGGCGCACATTCGGTCAGGTGGCCTTCCACGGCCTCGGACTCCTCGGTCGAGCAGGCCGACAGTGCCCAGGCGCCGAGCAGTGACCGTAGGACCTGGTGGGCCGGCTTGGGCCGGGTCTCTGGCTCGGCCCCGCCATCGCCGGTGTTGGTCATCGCACTCGTGGTGGTCGGATCCGCGGGTGGTACGGCCGTGGGGTCAGGTGCGAGGGCCGGGTCGAGGTCATCGGCGGCCCTTCGGGGAGCGGGTATCCGCGGTGGACGGGCCTGCCGGCCGGCACCTTCCGGTTCCTTCGGGCCGCTGCTGCCGCCACGCACGTCGTTCTCCTGGGGCGGCTGGTCTCGCGGTCCGTGGCCGTCGTCCGGCGTGGCGGGCTGCTCCACGCCCTCGTCCGTACTCACCGGACCTGCCCGAGCCCGCCGCCGGTGGCGGGCGGGCGCCCGTCGGCCGTCAGGTTGTTCGCGGTGGAGAGCAGTTGCAGGCCGAGTCGCAGACGCCGGCGCGCCTCGTCCTCGGTGACCCCGAGGTCGGCTGCGGCCTGACGGTAGTCGCGCCGTTGGAAGTAGGCGAGTTCCAGGGCTGCCCGCAGGGGTGCGGGCATGGAGGTGACGATGTAGTCGGCTCGGGCGGCGGCCGAGGCAGTGCGTACCCGCTGTTCCAGCTCCTCCAGGGAGCCCTCACCGGCGGCCAGCTGCCGTAGCCGGGCCACTGCCTGCCGCTGGGTCAGGCGGGCGACCCAGGAGCGCATCGAACCCTGCTTGGCGTCGTAGGCGTCCGGGTTCTCCCAGATGTAGCCGAAGACCTCACGGGTGACCCGGTCGGCGGCCTCCTCGTCGCCGAGCACGCGGTAGGCGAGGTGGTGAACCAGGGAGGCGAAGCGGTCGTAGAGCTCCCCGAGTGCCGCGGCTTCGCCCCGGGCCAGCCGCTGTTGCATCCTGCGGTCCCAGCGAGGCGGTGCGTTCTTCGCCATGTGCTCCCCCCGACCTCCTGAGCCCTTGCCCGTGCGTACCCGGAGCGGCATACGCCCCGGCCTGCTGTTCTGCTCTTTCGAATGTAGACGTCGCGGGCCGTTCTGCACTTGGTTTACGACAAGGTGCCCTCGTGCGGAGGCCGTCCATGGTAATGAGCAGATCCCGGTGCGCCGGTCGTGCTGCCTGTGCGCTGGCCGATTGCCGCCACGTGCCGGACGGCTTTCCTTAACGTCGTGGCCACCGAGGCCGTACGCTCCTGCCTGACTTGAAGCGGACCCACTGCACCAGTGAAGGCGGATACCGAACATGGACAGCGCAGAGTACGAGCGCAAGATCGCCGCCCGATTCGCCACGTTCGACCAGGACGGCAACGGCTATATCGACCGGGAGGACTTCAGTGTGGCGGCGCGGAGCGTGCTGGCCGAATTCGGTGTCACCGCGCGTTCCGACCGGGGCCAGGCGCTCTTCGCCGGTGCGGAGGCCTTCTGGCAGGGGATGGCTGGAATCGCCGATGTGGACGGTGACCAGCGGGTGACCCGTGAGGAGTTCGTGACGGGCGCCGCCAAGCGGCTGCGTGACAACCCCGAGCGCTTCGCCGAGATCGCCCGGCCCTTCCTGCACGCGGTGATCTCGGTGGCGGACGAGGACGGCCGGGGTGCGACCGCGCAGGGCGCCCAGCGGGTGATGCGGGTCCTCGGCACCCCCGAGGAGGTGGCCGTCCAGGTCACCGCCGGCCTTCCCGCCGATGCCGCCGGCCGGATTTCCGAGGACGTGATCCTGGCGGCCTTCGCCGGCTACTGCGGAGTGCAGGCACCCGACGCCTGAGGGGTGTCGCCACCTCGGGCCTCCGGACCTTTGGTCAGGGGGCGTTCGGTTGCGGGCTCTTGGCAGGGCCGGCACGTGGCGGGGCGGTTCGTCTCGTGGTCGGAGCACGCGGTCTCCTCCGGTGGTCGGGAGCCGCTGGGTCTCGTGGTGCGCCGTGCCCGACGCGCCGCCGCGGGCCGAACGCCGCCGGCCGCGGAACTGGTTGCCGGCGGATCCCCGGCGCGTCAGCTGAAACGTTCGCGCAGCCGGTACTTGAGCACCTTGCGCAACGCCCCGTTGCGGGGGAGGGTGTCGAGGACCTCCACCTGCTCCGGGAGCTTGTGGGGGGCGAGTCCGGCCGCGCCGAGGTGAGCGGTGACCTCCGCGAGGGTGAGCGGCGCGGTGCCGGCCTCTTGTTCGAGCACGGCACACACCCGTTCACCGCGGTCCGGGTCCGGGAGGCCGATGACCGCCGCGTCCCTCACGGAGGGATGGGTGTGCAGGAGCTCTTCGACCTCCTTGGCCGAGATGTTCTCGCCCTTGCGGATGATCACGTCCTTCAGGCGGCCGGTGAGGACCAGGTGCCCACTGGTCCTGAGGTGGCCGAGGTCGCCCGTGCGGAGGAATCCCTCGCAGTCGAAGGCGTCGTCGTGCGCCTCGCCGAGGTAGCCCCGGCAGACGGCTTCGCCCCTGAGCCGCACCTCCCCGTCGATCTCCGGCGGGAGCGCATCGCCCTGGGGGTCGGTGATGCGGATCTCCATGCCGGAAGGCGGGCGGCCCTCGGTGTGGGCGAGGTGCTCGCTGCTGTCGTCGGGGGAGTTCATGGTGATCATGGGTGCTTCGGTCATGCCGTAGCCGTGCGCGAGTTCGCAGCCCAGTTCGCGCACCACTGCGTGGTGGAGCTCCGCGGGTTTGGGTGCCCCGCCGCCCGCCAGCAGCCGCAGGCTGGGGATCAGTGGGCGGGAGGGGTCCTTGCGCTGTTCGGCGAGGAACATCGAGTAGAAGGCGGTGGAGCCGCCGGCCACGGTGACCCGGTGGCGGCGGTAGCCGTCGAGGGACCGGGGCAGCGCGAAGTTCTCGAACAGGACCGCCGGGATGCCGAGGAGGAGCAGCATCACCAGGTAGTCCGGGCCTCCGATGTGGGCGTAGGGGAAGGCGATCGAGCCCACGTCGGTCGCGTCCAGGTGGAGGGCGTCGGCCAGGCAGCTGCCGCCGGCGATCAGGCTGCGGTCGGTGTGCAGGACCCCTTTGGGGTCGGAAGTGGTGCCCGAGGTCCAGTAGATCCAGCGGACGCGGGTGCCGTCGGTGGGAGGGGGGCGAAGGTCGTCGGTATCGGCTTCGGGCAGGCCCGTGTGGGTGGGGATGATGCCGCGGGCGCCGAGGCGCACTGCCATCGCGGTGTGGTCGAAGCCCCGCCAGGTGCCGGGGACGGCGAAGAACTCCGCTTTGGACTCGCGCAGCGCGAAGCCCGTTTCGCGGTCGCGGTAGAACGGGATGATCGGTGACTGGACGGCTCCGAGCCGGGCCAGGGCCAAGGAGAGCAGCACCGTTTGGATACGGGTGGGCAGTTGCCAGGCGACGACGGTCCCGGGGCCGATGCCCTGGGCCCGTAGGCCCGCGGCGACCCGTTCGGCGCGGTCGTGGAGCTCACGGAAGGTGATCGACCGGTCGTGGGCCGGGTCGGGTGCGGCCTCGATCAGTGCGGGTGCGTCGGGGGTCCGCACGGCGCGGCGGCGGACCAGCTCCCAGAGGGTGGGCGATTCGTGCAGCGACATGGTCCCCTCCATCCGAGGTGAACTGATGGATAGTCAGATCGGGTCGAGGGTAGGGGTGGCGGCGCTTGTCGGTACAGGGGGCGCGGGGCTAGTTTGTTTCTGACGGGTCATCAGAAATGGGTGAGGGGATCTCCATGGAACTGCCTCGGATCATCAGCGTCGACGACCACGTGATCGAGCCCGCCCACCTCTTTCGGACCTGGCTCCCGCGCAGGTACCGGGATCGCGGACCACAGCCGCTCACCGCCGGAATCGGGGAACTCGTCTACATCGGGGGCAAGTACGTCATCTCCATGGATCCGGACGGCCCCCCGACCGACTGGTGGGTCTACGAAGACCTGAAGTTCCCGTACAAGCGCAACATCGCCGCGGTCGGCTTCGACCGGGACGAGATGACCCTGGAGGGGATAACCCGGGCGCAGATGCGGCCCGGCTGCTGGGACCCCGCCGAGCGACTGCGGGACATGGACCTCAACCACGTCGAGGCCTCCCTCTGTTTCCCGACCTTCCCGCGGTTTTGCGGTCAGACCTTCGCCGAGGCGAAGGACAAGGAGGTCGCACTGGCGTGCGTGCACGCCTACAACGACTGGATGGTCGAGGAGTGGTGCGGTTCCAGCGGCGGACGACTCGTCCCGCTCTGCCTCATCCCCCTCTGGGACATCGACCTCGCGGTGGCCGAGGTCCAACGCAACGCGGCCCGGGGCGTAAGGGCGGTGACCTTCTCCGAGATCCCCACCCACCTCGGCCTGCCCTCGATCCACTCCGGCTACTGGGACCCCTTCTTCGCCGCCTGCGAGGACACCGGCACCGTCGTCAACATGCACATCGGGTCCAGCTCCCAGATGCCAGCCGCGTCCCCGGACGCGCCCCCCGCCGTTCAGGCAGCGCTGAGCTTCAACAACGCCATGGCCTCGATGATGGACTTCCTCTTCAGCGGCGTGTTGGTGAAGTTCCCGCGTCTGAAACTGGCCTACAGCGAAGGCCAGATGGGCTGGATTCCCTACGCCTTGGAGCGCGCCGACGACGTGTGGCGGGAGCACCGGGCCTGGGGTGGGGTGCGCGAGGTGGTCCCGGAGCCCCCCTCGGTCTACTACTACCGGCAGATCTTCTGCTGCTTCTTCCGGGACAAGCACGGCATCGCCTCCCTCGACGTGGTCGGACGGGAGAACGCCACCTTCGAGACCGACTACCCCCACGTGGACTCCACCTTCCCGAACACCAAACAGGTCGCTCTCGACCACGTCGAGGGGCTGGACGAGGACACCGTCTACAAACTCATGCGGGGCAACGCCATCCGCATGCTGGGGCTGCCACTGGACGCCGATCGGAAGGTCGCCGCCCGCCCCGCGCCCGACCAGGCCGGGGAGCGCTAGTGGACCTCGGGTACACCCCGGCGGAGGAGGAGTTCCGGGAGGGCCTGCGCCGGTGGCTCGCAGCCACCTTGCCCACGCTGCCGCCCCGTCCCTCCCCCGATGACTGGCCGGCCCGCCGGGCCTACGACCTCGGCTGGCAGCGCCGGCTCTACGACGCCGGCTACGCGGGGCTGCACTGGCCCCGGGACGCCGGCGGTCGGGGTGCCACCCCCACCCAGCACCTGATCTTCCTGGAAGAGACCGAGCGGGCCGGCGCCCCCTATGTGGGTGCCAACTTCGTCGGCCTGCTGCATGCCGGCCCGACCATCGCGGCCGAGGGAACGCCCGAACAGCGGGCGCGCTGGCTACCGCCGGTGCTGCGCGGGGAAGAGGTCTGGTGCCAGGGCTTCTCCGAGCCCGGCGCCGGCTCCGACCTGGCCGCGCTCCGCACCCGCGCCGAGCGGGACGGGAACCACTACGTGGTGAGCGGCTCGAAGATCTGGACCTCGCACGCGGAGGTCGCCGACTGGTGCGAACTGCTGGTGCGCACCCGCCCGATCGGACCGGACGCGTCCAAGCACGCCGGGATCAGCTGGCTCGCCCTCCCCATGGACACACCCGGGATCACCGTTCGGCCGTTGCGTACCCTGGCCGGTTCGACGGAGTTCGCCGAGATGTTCCTGGACGAGGTGCGAGTGCCGGTGGCCAACCGGGTCGGGGCGCAGGACGACGGCTGGCGGGTGACGATGGTGACCCTGTCCTTCGAGCGGGGTACCGCCTTCGTCGGCGAGGTCGTGGCGTGCCGCCGCACCCTCACCGCCCTCGCCCGCGCCGCCCGCGCGAACGGCCGCTGGGACGATCCCGGCCTGCGGCGCAGGCTGGGTCGGCTGCACGGGGAGTTCCTCGCGCTCTGGCGGCTGACCCAGTGGAACGTGAGCGAGGCCCAGCGCACCGGCGGGGTTCCCGGTGTCGGCGGTTCCGTCTTCAAACTGCGTTACTCGCAAGCCCGCCAGGAGCTCTACGACACCGCGGCCGAGGTGCTGGGTGCCGCGGACGCGCTGGACCTGGACCACGAATGGGTACGGGACCGGCTGAGCTCCCTGTCCTACACCATCGCGGCCGGCACCTCGCAGATCCAGCGGGACATCGTGGCTGAGCGGCTCCTCGGCCTTCCGAAGGGCCGGTGAGCGCAGTGGACTTCCAGTTGTCCGGCGATCAGCGCGCGCTACGAGCCGGTATGCGGGAGCTACTGGCCGCACGGTACGGGCGCGATGCGCTACGGGCGGCCGTGGACGGTGGCGGGCCGGTGGTGGACCGTGGCCTGTGGCGGGAGCTGGGTGCGGCCGGGTTCTTCGCGCTGCGGCTCGCGGAATCCGAGGGCGGGGTGGGGCTCGGGGCCGCCGAAGCCGTCCTGGTCTTCGAGGAGGCCGGCCGCGTCCTGCTGCCCGGGCCGTTGGTGGCCAGCCACCTGGCGGCGGGGCTGGTGAAGGGCGCCGCGGAGGGCGAGGTGGTGGTGACGGTGCCTGAAGCGGAGGCTCTGGTCGCCCACCTGTCGCACTCCGACGCCTTGCTGGGCCGGCCCGGTGAGGAGGTCGCGGGGGGCCCGGTGCTGCGGCCGGTGCCCGTACGGTCGGTGGATCCGCTGACACCGCTGCACCGGGTGGCGGGAGCGGCGCCCCCGGCGGCGTACCGGGCGCAGGGGGCGCTGTTGACGGCTGCGTTGCAGGTGGGCAGCGCGCTGCGGACCACCGAGATGGCGGTCGAGCATGCGAAGCAGCGTCAGCAGTTCGGGAAGCCGATCGGGGCATTCCAGGCCGTGAAACACCTGTGCGCCGGGATGCTGGTCCGTACCGAACTGGCGCGCACGGCACTCTACGCGGCGGCGGTGACCATGGACCCGGCCGAGGTCGCGGGTGCCAAGCTGTTGGCCGACCGGGCAGCGGTGCGGGGGGCCCGGGACTGCCTTCAGGTGCACGGTGGGATGGGGTTCACCTGGGAGGCGGACGTTCACCTGCACCTGAAGCGGGCCTGGCTGCGGGCCGGGCTGTGGTTGACGGCGACGGAGTGCGAGGAGCGGCTCGCCGCGGACCTGGAGGCGGCCGCCGGAGCCGGGTGAAAGCTTCGATATAGGTTTGTGTCCTCGCAGGGGCTCGCGGCGTCGGAACGGGGCCGACCTGCTCGGGTACGCTCCCCGGATGCGGATGCGAACGGTCCGGCGGCGCACGCGCCGCGCAGTATGCACCACGCCCACGCTTTCGCGTGTGAATATGCCCGAAGCGCTTGTTGAGGTGACGGTGTGCCAACCATGCTGCTCCGCAGGGGGATCGCGGGATCACGTTCGGTGAACCCGCTCGGACGTATGGCGAAGTATTTGCCGGTTCGGACGGTGTGAGCGGTGCAGGTGCTGCAGGTTCAGCTACAAGTCGGTGCGGACCCCGCCGAGGTGGGAAGGGCGCGCAGGTGGGCGCGGTCACGGCTGGCCGGTTACGGGATACGGCTGGACGAGCCGGTTGCCGAGACCTTGATCCTGTTGATCTCAGAGTTGGTGACCAACGCCGTGGTGCACACCGGCTGCCCGGCGGTGCTGCGGATGCTGTTCGGCGACTCGGGGCCGACGGGCACCGTACGGGTGGAGGTGACCGACGTCAGCTGCCATCCGCCCGCACAGCGGCACGCTGAGAACGAGGACACCCACGGTCGCGGCCTTGAGCTGGTCGACGGGCTCGCCGACCGTTGGGGGTGGCAGCCGGAGGGTGCCGGCAAGCGCATCTGGTGCGAGATCGATCGGGGTGCCCCCCTCTCCGGCCGGTCCCAGATCGGCGGGCAACTCGCTCTGTGAGTTCGTGTGCGGGCCCCCCGTCCTGCGTGGTGGCGGAGGGCGGGGGCCCGCGGCGCGGCTCGGTCGGCCGGGTGGAACGGCCGGTGGAACCTGCTCCCCGCCGTGCTTCGACCGCCTGTACGGATGCTCCAAATGCCCCCTAACGAGGTGTTGACGCTTCCTTTCCCGTTGATCACTCTTGAGGAGGCGATTCGTTGCGAGGGGACGCCGAGGCTTTCAGCCTTCCTCGGCGAGTGCGGGTCGTGGGGTGGCGGCCCGTCGTGTCGCGCTCGGGGCGAACACGCCTGCTCGCCGCCACCCGCAAGACCTGGCCGCCGGCCGGTCCGCGGGTAGGCTCACCGCCTTCCTCCGCTTGTGTCCGGCGCCCTTCGGGTTGTCGGGGAGGGCGTCACAGCACGGCGACGGGCGCCACCGGCGACCCGGTGGCGCCGGCGAAGGGTTCCGGCATTGCGGCGATCAAGAAGGCGTAGCGCCCTTCTTGTGCACAGGCTGTGGACAGCGGTTCGAGATTCCAGTTCTGGCCCTGGTGCATGCCCATCTCGACGAGGTGTAGGGCATGCACCGGCATCCACAGTTCCTCGATCTCAGGCGGGAAGATCTCGAAGGTGAGCGTGTCGTTGGCGACGGCTGCCACCTCGCGGGAGTGGAACCACTGCGGGGTGCGTACGGAAAGCCCGGGGGAGGGGAAGGCGTAGGCGTGCCGGTCGCCCTCCAGGTACAGGCGGATCTGTCCGGTGCGGACGAGGACGATGTCGCCGCTGCGCACGGTGACGCCCGCGTGTTCCTCGGCCTCGGTCAGGTCCTCGGGTGTGACGGCGTATCCGCCCGGCAGCCGGTCGAGCCCTTTGGCGCCGGCCACATCCAGTAGGACGCCCCGGGAGACCACCGGGGCGGCCTTGTCGATCCCGCTGAACCGGGCGCCGGCGTGGGCGGTCACGGTGTTGGCGGGGCGGCCGTTGTAGATCCGGCCGGAGTGCGAGGCGTGGGTGAGGGCGTCCCAGTGGGTGCCCGCCTGTAGCCCCATGGTGACCGCGTCGTCGCTACAGGCCACCGTGCCCGGCCCGAAGAGTTCCTGATTGACCTGGACCATGGTGTGGAAGGGGTTGATGCGGCCGGGTATGGCCCCGGTCTGCACGCCGTCCTCCCGTAGCGGGAGCGCCAGGGGCACCCGCAGGCCGGCGCGTACGCAGTCGGCGGCCTGCCGCACGGTCTCGCGGGTGATCAGGTTGAGCGTGCCGATCTCATCGGCGGCTCCCCAACGTCCCCAGTTGTTCACCTGCTTGGCGATCTCGTGGAACTCGGCGGGCAGTGCCATCGCTTCCTCCGGGGGCTTGTGCTCCAGCGTCCGGCTGGCCAAGAATCTAACGGGTCGTCAGATATCGCGGGAAGGGGCCGACGTGGGGAACTTCTTGGCCGACAAGGTCATCGCCGTCACCGGCGCGGGCCGGGGCATCGGACGGGCCGTGGCGCTCGCCGCCGCCTCCGAGGGCGCCCGGCTCGTCGTCAACGACTACGGCGTCTCGGTGGCCGGCGCCGAGCCCAGCAGCGAGGTGGCCGAGGCAGTGGTCAAGGAGATCACCGCAGCCGGCGGGACGGCCGTCTCCGTGGCCGACGACATCTCCACGATGGCCGGTGGACAGCGGATCGTCGACACCGCCCTCGCCGAGTACGGCCGCATCGACGGAGTCGTGTGCGTCGCCGGGATCCTGCGCGAAAGGATGCTGTTCAACATGGCCGAGGAGGAGTGGGACCCGGTCCTGGCCACGCACCTCAAGGGGACGTTCACCGTCTTCCGCGCGGCCTCCGCCGCGATGCGCAACCAGCGCGCCGGCACCCTCATCGGGTTCACCAGCGGCAACCACCAGGGCAGCGTCTCGCAGGCCAACTACGCGGCGGCCAAGGGCGGGATCATCTCACTGGTCCGGTCCGCCGCCCTCGGCCTGCACAAGTACGGCGTGACGGCGAACGCGGTCGCACCGGTGGCCCGCACCCGCATGTCCGCCAGCGTGCCCGTCGAACTCAAGGAGATCGGAGAGCCCGAGGACGTCGCCGCCCTCGTGGTCTACCTGCTCAGCGACCGGGCCCGGGACGAAGGGGGGCAGCCGATCACCGGACAGGTGTACACCGTCGCCGGACCCAAGATCGCCGTTTGGGCGCAGCCGCGTGAGCTGCGCGCCGGATACGCCGAGGGCCCCTGGACCCCTCAGCGCATCGCCGACTTCCTGCCCGGCACGGTGGGAACCGATCCGATGCCGATGCTCGCCCGCGTGGCGGAGATGGCCAGGGCCGCCGCCACCCAGGACCGCCCCAATGCTCCGCGGACGGGCAGGGGGTGAGACGCATGGACTTCGCCGTCGGGCCCGAGGACGAGGGCTTTCGGATGCGGGCCAGGCAGTGGCTGGCCAGTCACCTGGTGGGGGAGTACGCCACCGCGGTCGGGCTCGGTGGCCCCGGTAGCGAGCACGAACAGGTGGTCCTGCGGCGAGCCTGGGAGCGGGAGTTGGGCGCCGGCGGATGGATCGGCTTGGGCTGGGAGCAGCCCTCGGACCCGAGCGGCGGGCCGTACGGAAGCTACGGGAACCGGCGCGCCACCCTGGTGCAGCAGGTGGTCTGGGCCGAGGAGTACGCCCGCTCCCGTGCCCCTGCCCGGGTGGGGCACATCGGCGAGAACCTCCTGGGCCCCACTCTCCTCGCCCACGGAAGCGCCGCCCAGCGGGCCCGCTTCCTGCCGGCCGTCGCCCGCGGCGAGGAACTGTGGTGCCAGGGCTACAGCGAGCCGGACGCCGGTTCCGATCTGGCAGGCATCCGCACCGTCGCCGCATCGGAGGTCGGAGCTCGGGGCACCGTCTATCGGGTCAGCGGGCAGAAGATCTGGACCTCGCTGGCCCACGACGCCGACTGGTGTTTCGTGCTGGCCCGCACCGAGGCCGGTTCGACGCGCCACCGAGGGCTCTCGTTCCTGTTGGTGCCGATGGACCAGCCGGGGCGGATAGTGGTCCGACCGATCCAGCAGCTGACCGGGACGAGCGAGTTCAACGAGGTCTTCTTCGACGGGGCGGAGTGCCGGGAGGTGGTCGGTGGCGCGGGCAACGGTTGGCACGTGGCCATGGGGCTGCTGGCCGCGGAGCGAGGAGTGTCCACCCTGGTCCAACAGATCGGGTTCGCCGCCGAGCTCGACGAGGTGGTCCGCAGCGCGCTGGCCTCGGGCGCCGCCCGGGACCCGGTGCTCCGGGACCGCCTGGTCACCTTGTGGGCGGAGCTGCACGCGATGCGCTGGAACGCGCTGCGTACCCTGGCGGGCCCACCGTCCCGGTCCGGCGGCGAGTCCAGTGTGGCCAAACTGCTCTGGGGCGGGTGGCACCGGCGGCTCGGCGAGCTGGCCGTGGCGGTGCGCGGCGCGGCATCGACCGTCGGCCCCCAGGAATGGACCCCGGAACATCCTTACGTGCTCGATGCGGCGCAGCGGATGTTCCTCTTCGCCCGGGCCGACACGATCTACGGCGGATCGGACGAGATCCAGCGCAACATCATCGCCGAGCGGGTGCTCGGCCTCCCTAAGGAGCCCAGGTGAGAGGCGTCATCTTCGACGGGAAACAGCCCCGGGTCGTGGACGACCTGGAGATCCGGGACGTGGGGCCGGGGGAGGTGCTCGTCGAGATCGCGGCGGCCGGGCTCTGCCACAGCGACCTGTCCGTGGTGGACGGCACCATCCCCTTCCCGGTGCCCGTGGTACTCGGCCACGAAGGTGCGGGAGTGGTGGCCGCCGTGGGCCCCGGCGTCTGCCACGTCGGTCCCGGGGACCACGTGGCCCTGTCGACCCTCGCCAACTGCGGTGCGTGTGCACAGTGCGACCGGGGGCGCCCCACCATGTGCCGCAGGTCCATCGGGATGCCCGCGCAGCCCTTCTCGCGGGGTGGTCGGCCCCTGTTCCAGTTCGCCGCCAACTCGGCCTTCGCGCAGCGGACGATCGTCACCGCGGTACAGGCGGTGCCCGTCCCCAAGGACCTGCCGCTGACCTCGGCCGCACTGATCGGGTGCGCGGTCCTGACCGGAGTGGGCGCCGTCCTCAACCGGGCCCGGGTGGACCGCGGGGACTCGGTGGTGGTCATCGGCGCCGGCGGGGTCGGGCTCAACGTCGTCCAAGGGGCTGGGCTGGCCGGCGCCACCCGGATCGTCGCCGTGGACGCGAACCCGGAGAAGGAAGCCCTCGCCCGGCGGTTCGGGGCCACCCACTTCGTGGACGCCTCGGCCGTCTCGGACACCGTCGCCGCCGTGCGTGAAGTGCTGCCCTGCGGTGCCGACCACGTCTTCGAATGCGTGGGCAGCACCCGTCTGATCCGGCAGGCGGTCGACCTGCTGGACCGGCACGGGCAGGCCGTCCTGCTCGGCGTACCGGACTCCGCTGCTGAAGCATCCTTCCAGGTGTCCACCCTGTACCTGGACAAGTCCGTCCTCGGCTGCCGGTACGGCTCCTCGCGGCCTCAGCGCGATATCGCGCTGTACGCCGAGCTCTACGGCACCGGCCGACTGCTACTCGACGAACTCGTCACCCGGACCTATCCGGTGGAGGACTTCGCGCAGGCGGCCAGGGACGCCCGGGACGGTCGGGTGGCGCGTGGGGTCCTGACCTTCTAGGGCACCGCAGACCCCCGGGCGACGCGCCGCGGCCCGCGCCGCGGTGCGTCTCGCATGACGCGCGACCGCGCTCGACCCAGTGCCCTTGTAGCCGGGAGCCCTACAGCGGTGCGAGGCGGCCGAAACCTCCGCGGTGGAAGAGCAGTGGGGAACTGCCTTCCGTGGCGCCGAGCGCGAGTACGTGGCCCACCACGATGAGGTGGTCTCCGCCGGTGTGCACGGCGTGGATGCGGCAGTCGATCCAGGCCTGGACGGCGGCCAACTGCGGGGAGCCGGTCACTGGGGCGGGCTCGTACGCGACGCCCGCGAACTTGTCCGCGCCACTGACGGCGAAGGTGCGGCACAGCTGGCCCTGGTCGGCGCTGAGCACGTTGACGCAGAAGACTCCGGCGCGGGCGATCCGCGGCCAGGAGGTGGAGCCGCGCCCGACCATGAAGGTCACCAGCGGCGGGTCCAGGGACAGGGAGGCGAAGGACTGGCAGGCGAAGCCGGCCGGCCCGCCCGCGCCTTCGGCGCCGGGCGCGGTGATGACCGTGACGCCGCTTGCGAAGTTTCCGAGGACCGACCGGAACTCCTCGGCTCCCACCGGCACCCGCTCGTCGTCGGTGACCGCTCTCAGCCGCGGCGGCGTGGTGTCCAGCGGCACGGTCGGGCGCGGTGCGGCGCCGGCCGCCGGGTGTTCTCCGGCGGCTCTGAGGTAGCGGACGACGGTGGCGGCCATTCCTTCGTGTCCCATCACAGGACTCATTCAAGCTGACGGTTCGTCAGATGTGAAGTCCCGTGCCGCCGCGCCACCACAAGAGCGGCGGCACGGCCGGGCCGGCCGCACCGCACGGCTGGACGTCCTTCCCTCTCGTGCGGCCCCGGGAGACCGATGCGCGGTAGCGTGGCAGGTGGGACGAGGGGCCGGGGACGCGGTCCAGCGAGCGAGGAGCAGCGCAGTGAGTACGCCTTTGTTCATCAAGGTCTGCGGACTGCGGACCGAGAGGGACGTGGAGACGGCGGTGGCGGCGGGCGCGGACGCCATCGGCTTCGTCTTCGCCGAGAGCCCCCGGCAGGTCGACGCGGCCACCGCACGCGCACTCGCCCGGCGGGTGCCCGAAGGGATCATGACGGTCGGCGTCTTCCGCAACCAGCCCCTCGAAGAGGTACGTGAACTCCTCGAAGCGAGCGCCGTGCGCGCCGCACAACTCCACGGTGCGGAGGACCTCGCCTTCTACGAAGCGCTGCGCCCCACCGGTCTCCCGCTCATCCGGGGCGCCTCGGTGCGCGACGAGGTGCCGGCCCACGGTGAACGCGGCGAGGACATCCTGCTGCTGGACGCCCCGGTTCCCGGTGCGGGGGAGCTCTGGGACTGGGAGGGCAAGAGGCTTCCGCCCGCCGGTAGCCGTTGGCTGCTCGCCGGCGGCCTGACCCCGGACAACGTGGCCCACGCGGTGCAGGCGGCCCGCCCGTGGGGCCTCGACGTCTCCAGCGGCATCGAGATCAGGCGCGGGGTCAAGAGCCCGGAGTTGATCACCGCCTTCCTCCGGGCGGCCCGGGCGGAGCAGTGAGGCAGCCGCGTCGCTGTCAGATCCCGCGGTAGGTGGGCTGCCTTCGCTCGCGGAAGCTCGCCACGCCCTCGGCGGCGTCGGCGGTGGCCATGGCCAACTCCACCGCCGCGGCCTCGGCGGCGAAGGCGGCTGTGCGGTCGACGTCCAGGGAGGCGTTGACCAGTTGTTTGGTCAGGGCCAGGGTGCGAGTGGGGCCCTGGGCCAGGCGTTCGGCCCAGGCGCGCGCGGTGGGCTGGAGGTCCTCCGCGGGGACCACCCGGTTGACCAGGCCCAGCCGTTCGGCCTCGACGGCGGACAGCGCGTCGCCGAAGAACATCAGCTCCTTGGCGCGCTGCGGGCCGATCAGGCGGGGAAGCAGGTAGGCGCCCCCGCCGTCTGGTACCAGGCCGCGGCGTACGAACACCTCGATGAAGCGCGCGCCTTCCGCGGCAAGCACCAGGTCACAGGCGAGGGCCAGATGTGCGCCGATGCCGGCGGCCGTTCCGTTGACGGCTGCGACCACCGGCTTCTCACAGTCCAGGACCGCCCCGATGAGCCGCTGCGCACCGTGCCGGATCAGACGCGTGATGTCTCCGGCCGCCGGCTTGCCGTCCTCCGTCGCACTCCCCGGACCGGGCGCGCTGGAGCCGCGCAGGTCCGCGCCGGCGCAGAATCCCCTACCGGTGGCCGTGATCACGACGGCCCGGACGGTGGGGTCGGTGTCGGCTGCGCCGAGCAGCGCGATGACGCGCTCGCGCTGCTCCCGGGTGAGGGCGTTCATCGCCTCAGGACGGTTCAGGGTGATCCAGCAGACCCCGTTGCGGATGGTGTGCCGTACGGGAGGTGCTGCCGCGGGCTCGGGGGAGGGCATCTGCGGGGCGAGGGGGGCGTCTGGCATCTCGGGGGTGCTCCCGTTCGACGGGGGGTCATGGGTTCGGTGTACCGGCCCGGTCAGCGGCAGCGGGCCAGGGCGTCCAGGGCGACGGCGCCCTGGCCGCGGGGTAGCACCATCAGTGGGTTGACGTCGAGTTCGGCGAGGTCCTCGCCCAGCTCCAGTGCCATCCGCTGGGTCCGCAGAACCACCTCGACCAGAGCGTCCACATCGGCCGGTGGGGTACCGCGTACCCCCTCCAGCAGGGCGTGGCCGCGCAGTTCGCCGAGCATCCTTCGGGTCTCCTCCTCACCGAAGGGCGGCACCCGCACGGTGGTGTCGCGCAGCACCTCCACCAGCACTCCACCCAGCCCCACGGTCACGGTGGGGCCGAAGAGCGGATCCTGGGTGACTCCGACCATCATCTCCACGCCGCGCTCGATCATCTGGCAGACCAGGATCCCGTCCATTTCGATGCCTTCGAAGCGGGCGATGTCGGTCAGCTCCCGGTAGGTGTCGCGGATCTGGCTGGCGGAGGTCAGGCCCACCTTGACCAGGCCGAGCTCCGTCTTGTGGGCGAGTTGCGGCGCCGATGCCTTCATGACCACCGGGTAGCCGACCTGCCCGGCGGCCCGGACCGCCGCCGCCGCGCTGGTGACCAACTGCTCGCGGGGGACCCGGATCCCGTAGGCGCGCAGGAGTTGCTTCGCCGCGTGCTCGCTGAGTTGCTGCCCCGGTCGGATCAGGGCTTGGGCCTTGCGGAAGGAGGGGGACGGGGTGCGTGGTGCTTCCTCGAAGGGGGAGCGGTAGCCGGCGGTGAAGCGGTGGTGCTCCAGGTAGGCGTGCACGGCGTTGATGCAGTTGCCGAACGTGCGGAAGGTGGCTACCCGGGAGGAGCCGAGGAGGACCCGGCGGTAGGCGTCCTCGGTGCCCACCGGTGACCCCCACACCACGCAGACCAGTTTCTCGCTGGCCTCGGCGGCGTCCACCAGGTCCTGGGCGAGTCGGTCACTCATCGGTGGGAAGGGGCCGGTGATGGGGCAGATCAGCACGCCCACGGACGGGTCGGCCAACAGGGCGTCGATGATCTTTCGGCCTCGCCAGTCACCGACCGGGTGCCCTCCGTTGTCAACCGGATTGGCCACGTCCAGGTACTCGGGTATCCATTGGTGGAGCTCTGCTTGTTTGGCCGTGCTGAGGGTGGGCAAGCGCAGCCCGGCCGCGGTGGCCAGATCGCAGAAGTGTGCTCCGGTGCCGCCCGAGATCGAGTAGACCACTACCCCTTCGGCGGTGGGGGGTTTGGCCCGGGCCAGCAGGGTCGCGGTGTCCTGGAGCTGGTCGAGCCCGTCCACCCTGATCACGCCGAACTGCCGCATGGCCGCGTCGACCACGGTGTCCGCTCCGGTGAGCTTGCCGGTGTGCGAGGCGGCGGTACGGGCGCCGGCCTCGGTGCGGCCGACCTTGACGGCGACCACGGGGACGCCGTTGCGGGCGGCTCGATCGGAGGCGAGGAGGAAGGACCGCCCGTCCTTGATCCCCTCGATGTAGGCGGCTATCGCGCCGACTTCCGGCCGCCTGGCGAAGTAGGAGATGAAGTCCGAGGCCTCCAGGTCCGCTTCGTTTCCGGTGGGCGCCCAGTGCGAGAGGCGGATCCCCAGCTCCTGGAGGGCGTAGAGCGGGCGGCCCTGGTGTCCGGACTGGGTGATCAGGGCGATCGCCGGACCGGCGAGGTCCTGGCGGAAGGGTTCGAAGGCGTTGAGGTTGGTATTGGGCCCCAGGAGGCGCAGGCCGCTGCGCCGAACGGCCGCGCTCAGGCGGAGTTGGGCGGCGGCGCCTTCCGTGCCGGTCTCCGCGAAGCCGGAGGCGAAGGCCACCGCGAACTTGACCTTGGCCCGATCGAGTTCCTCGATCAGGGGGAGCGGGTCGGCGACCAGCAACACGGCGAGGTCGATCTGTTCCGCAATGGCGTCGACGGTCGGGAAGCAGCGTCGGCCGAAGACGGTGTCACGACTGGGGTGTACGGGGTGGAGTCGGGCGCCGACGCGTTCGGCCCAGGCCATCAGCTGCCTCGTGATGCCCGAGTTGGGCCTGCCTTCGGCATCGGATGCGCCGATGACGGCCACCGTCTCCGGCCTGAAGAGGCGATCCAGGTCGGGGGTGGCCGCGTGCAGCGGGCGTCCGCTGACGTCGAGGGCGTCACCGTCCGCGGCTGAGGGTGCGGCCGTGGAGTGGACAGCCTGACGGGACGGTTCGCCGCAGGCTGACACTCGGGCGCGGAGGTCGGTGGTGAGGGTGCCGTGAGTAGATCCAAGCATCGTTCCGCCCGCTCCTGCTCGTTGACTCCATAGCTGACGCATAGTCAGATTACTGAATTGACGAGTTGTCAGGAACACTGTTGCGCAGGGGAATCCGACGGAAGCGCCCGGCGCACGGGTGGGCGCTCCGGAGTGGAGGTGCCGCCCGACCATTGTCCGACGAAGCGCCGGTGCCGTAGAAGGCGGTTTTGCGGCGCGCACAGTTGCGCGCCGGCCCGTGTGTACATCGCCCGACACTGACGGCAGGGACGCCGAGTGTGGTGCCGACTGCGCCGCCCGCCCCAGTGGCCGTCGGTGGGTGGTGCGGGCGAGTGCCCGGCCCGGTGGGATCGGCTCCGGGCGGGCGGGGGGCGATCAGCGGGGCAGGTCCACGCGGCCCAGCCGTGCCGGGTCGGGGCCTCGCCCGGCCCGGGTCGCACGGACTCCGGCCCGCGCGCGTCGGCCCTGCCGGGCCAACGCGCGGGCGATCCGGTCGGCGTCGAGGGCCATTTCGCGGAGCATGCCGCTGATGGGGTTGGTGAAGCCGGTGAAGTAGAGGCCGGGAGCGGACGGCGACGTATGGGCGCCGCGGGTTCGCGGCCGACCGTGCGCGTCCAGTACGCCCAGGTGACCGACCAGGCCCTCCAGGGCGCGGCGGTAGCCGGTGGCGGCTATCACGGTGTGCGGGCTCAGCCGGCTGCCGTCGGTGAGGACCACTTCCTCGCCGTCGAAGGAGTCGACCGCCGGTACTGGCTGCACCCTTCCTTGGCGGATCGCGTCGATCAGCCCCACGTCCTGGACCGGGATGGCCCCCTGTCGTACTCGGCTGTACAGGCCGGTCTCGGGGCGGGGGAGCCCGTGGGGCGAGAGATCGGGGACCGATGCTCGGGCGACCAGCCGGCCCAGCCGGTCCACGACGGGCACCGGCAGGTGTCGTACCAGGATCCCGGTGCGCTGGGCCGGCCAGCCCGCGGTGGAGCGGCGCACGATGTGCGGGGCGGTGCGTACGGCCAGCCGCACCCGTGCCGCGCCACCCTCGGCGAGGTCCACCGCGATCTCGGTGCCGGTGTTGCCGGTGCCCACGACCAGGACGTCCTGGCCGTGGTACGGCTTGGCGTTGCGGTAGTCGGCCGCGTGCACCAGATTGCCGGAGTACGTCTCGGAGCCGGGCCACCGTGGCAAGTGGGGTGTGTGGTTGTAGCCGGTGGCGACGACAACGGCCCGGGCGGCGAGCTCCCGACCGCCGGTGGCGTGCAGCACCCAGCCGGCTGGTTCGCCCTCGCCGCCGCTGTGGCTGGCCACTTCGATCCGGGTGACCTCTACGCCGGTCACGATGTCGAGCTGGTGGTGGTCCGCGTACTTCTCCAGGTACCGCACCACCTGGTCGCGGGCCACCCAACGCCCGAAGGAGCGGGGGATGGGAAGTCCCGGCAGGGCGGAGAGGCGGCGAGTGGTGTGCAGGTGCAGGCGGTCGTAGTGGTGCCGCCAGGAAGTGCCCACGCCCTCCGACTTCTCGATGACCACGGCCCTTATGCCCCGTGCGCGCAGTGCGGCGGCGGCGGCGAGGCCGCCGGGTCCGGCGCCTATGACGTACACCGGTGGTTCGGGAGCGGGGTCGTGGGGAGAGGCGGCCATGAGGTGTGAGCGTATCCACGCAGCGTGTTGTTGGGTCTCGGTCAAGTCGGAAATCGGTTGCGAATTCATCACGGTGCGGTAGCCGGTGCGTGAACGCAGTCGTCACGCCCCTTGTGGAGGGCGCCGGTATCAGCTGAACTGACGTACCGTCAGTTAATGGGCTCGTCGGAGGAGGCCGATCGATGCACGCCCTGTGGCTCAGCGGTGCCGAGTGGCTCGCCGTGATGCGGATCGGGCTCGGCTTGTGGTGGTTGGAGAGCTGGCGGCACAAGGACAAGCGCGCCTGGTTGGAGCGGGGCACCGGAATCTCCTGGGCCGCCGACATCGCCGAGCGCCACCGCTGGCCGTGGGTGAAGACAGGCTTCCAACGGGTGGTGCAGCCATGGCCCCGGTTGATGGCCTATCTCGTACTGGGTGCCGAACTCGCCCTCGGTCTCGGCCTGGTGCTCGGATTCCTCACCCCGATCGCCCTGGTCGCCGCACTGTTGCTCAACCTCGTCTACTTCCTGCTGATGATCCACGACTGGGCGGAACAGGGGCAGAACGCGATGATGGCCCTCATCTGCCTGGTCGGGTTCTTCGCCATGAGCTGGCAGACCTGGTCCCTGGACCGGGCGTTCGGGTTGTTCCTGTGAGCGCCGCCGGGACCGGGCGGCCCGCTCCCGCACCACCCCGCTTCGACGGGCCCGAGGTGGACGACTTCACCCGCCCCTACTGGGACGCGGCCGCCCGCGGCACCCTGCTACTGCGCCGCTGCGCCGCATGCGGGCGGGCCCACCACTACCCCCGGGAGTTCTGCCCCCACTGTTGGAGCGAGCGCGTGCTCTGGGAGGAGGCCCGTGGTCGCGCCACCCTCTACACCTGGTCCGTGGTGTACCGCAACGACCTGCCGCCGTTCGGTTCGCGGGTCCCGTACGTGGCGGCGGTGGTCGACCTCGAAGAGGGGCCGCGGATGATGACGGAAGTCCTGCGCGAGGCGGGCGAGGAGCTGTGCATCGGCATGGACCTGTGGCTGGACTTCCGCGTCGAGGGAGGGGTAATGGCGGTCCCGGTCTTTCGGACCGCGAAACGCTGAGCGCGTCGGTCGGCGCCTCGCCGAGGTTCAGTCGCGACCCAGCAGCAGGGTGCCGGACGAGCAGAACCAGCCGCCGGTGCCCGAGGCCAGCGCCACGGACGGCAGATGCCCGTCCGCCCTGCGGACCTGACGGGCCCGGTCGACCTCGCCACGCAGCTGACGTACGGCCTCGACCAGCAGGAACAGCCCGCGCATCCCGGGGTGGCAGGCGGACAGTCCGCCGCCATCGGTGTTCACCGGCAGATCTCCGCCGCACAGCAGCCGGCCCTTCTCGACGAAGGCACCCCCCTCGCCCTTGGCGCAGAAGCCGAGATCTTCCAAGGTCACCAAGGTCATGTACGTGAAGGCGTCGTAGATCTGGGCGAGATCGACCTCGGCGGGGCGCAGGCCGGCCCGTTCGAAGGCCTGACGGCCCGAGCGGGCCGCGGGGGAGACGGTGAAGTCCTCCCATTCGCTCATGCTGGCGTGGGAGACGGCCGTGCCCGCGCCCAGGACCCACACGGGTGCCTTCACGGTGTCGGGCACCAACTCCGGGGCTGCCAGCAGCACCGCGCATCCGCCGTCGGAGCGGATGCAGCAGTGCAGTTTGGTGAAGGGGTCCGCGATCATCTCGGCGGACAGCACCTCGTCGACGGTCAGGGGCTCGCGGAACATCGCGTCCTCGTTGGAGGCGGCGTTCGCGCGGGCCTGGACGGCGATGGAGGCGAGCTGCTCCAGGGTGGTGCCGTACTGGTGCATATGGCGACGGGCGGCCATGGCGTACTTGGCCACCAGGGTGTGTCCGTAGGGCACTTCGAACTGGAGGGGGCCGCGTCCTCCGAAGGAGAGGTTGGCGGTGCGCCGGCGGGCCTTGACGTCCGCGCGGGCGGTGGAGCCGTACACCAGGAGTACAGCCCTGGCGTGGCCTGCCGCGATCGCGTCTGCGGCGTGTGCGGCCATGACCTCCCAGGTGGCGCCGCCCACGGAGGTGGAGTCCACCCAGCTGGGGCTAAGGCCCAGGTACTCGGCCACTTCGATCGGGGCCAGCGGGCCCAGGCCCGCGGAGGCGAAGCCGTCGATTACCGAGCGGTCCAGGCCGCTGTCGGCGAGTGCCCGCCGGGCTGCTTGGGCGTGCAGTGCGTAGGGGGTGGCCTCGTCGATCCGGCCGCAGTCGGAGAGGGCGACGCCGACGATCGCGACCCTTCTGTCGGATGCTGGCATGGAGCTGACGGTACATCAGATAAGGCGCCCTCGGCAGCGCCTCTGCTCTGTGAAAGTGCGCCACGCACACCTAATATGACGACCCGTCAGTCATGGAGGGAGTCCCGCCGATGGACGCCGCCTTCACCGCGGAGCAGGACGAGATGCGCCGCACCCTGCGCCAACTGCTGGCCAAGCGCTGCGGCCCACCCGAAGTCCGGGCCGCCGTGCGCACCGACGCGGGCCACGACAGTGACCTCTGGCAACAGCTCGCCGGCGACCTCGGACTACCCGCACTCGCCGTCCCCACCGCCCACGGCGGCCTGGGCTGCGCCTTCACCGACCTCGCCCTCGCCTGCGAGGAGACCGGCCGGGTCGTGCTGCCCTCCCCACTGCTCGCCACCGCAGTCCTGTCGACCCCCCTGATCTCCGCCCTGGGTACCGAGGAGCAGCGCGCCGCCCACCTGCCCCGCATCGCCGCGGGCACGCTCACCGCCGCCCTCGTGGTTCCCGGCCCCGCCCTGCCCACCGCCCTCGGGCTCACCGCCGAGGACCCGAGCGGACGCTGGGCGGGCGGTGGGCGCGCTGGCGGCATCCAGGCCCGCCGGGCGCCAGACCCCGCGCACGGACCCTGGCGCCTGTACGGAGAGGCCGTCCAGGTCCTCGACGGCCACAGCGCGGACCTGCTCCTAGTCGCCGCGCACGCCGGTGGCTTCGCCCGCAGCCGCACCCTGCTCTTCCTTGCGCCGGCGGCTTCCCCCGGGGTCGTCCGGGCACGCCAGACGGCTCTTGACGAGACCCGTCCGCAGGGCCGCGTGCAGTTCAGGGATGCTCCAGCCGAGCTGCTGGGCGGGGCGGAGGACGGCGTCGGGGGCCCGCGGATGACGGCCGCCCTGGCCGGAGTCGGCCACCAGGCAGCCGCCGCGCTCGCTGCCGAGGCAGTGGGGGCCGCCGACCACGCACTGGCGACCACGGTCGCCCATGCCCGCACCCGGGAGCAGTTCGGACGGGCCATCGGCTCCTTCCAGGCGGTCAAGCACCGGCTCGCCGACGCGTACGTACAGTTGCAGGCGGCCCGGTCCGCCGCCTACTACGCCGCCTGGGACCCCTCGCAGGGGCCGCTCGCGCTCGCCCAGGGGTTGGAGGCGCTGAGGGCGGTGGCGGGGGAGGCCGTCCAGCTACACGGAGGGATCGGCTGTACCTGGGAGCATGAAGCGCACCTGTACCTCAAGCGGGCGGCGGCCGACGAGCTCCTCTTCGGCCCCGTGCACCGGTTGCGGGCCCACGCGGCCGAACAGGCCGGGCTGTTCGCCCAGGCGGGCTCCCCGAGCTCCCCGGCGGCGGGAGTGGGCGCATGAAGGCCACCGGAGCCCTCGGGCGGCGCCTGGTGCAGCGGCTCTCCGCCACCCGCGCCTTCGCCCGCGTCGCCCCGCACGTCATCCCCGCGTTGGACCGCGCCGTGCACCGGCTCACCCGTGGACGGTTGTTGCCCAGCGCCCGGATGCTGCCCGGGGTGGTGCTCACCGCGCGGGGTGCGAGGAGCGGTCTGCCGCGCACCACGCCGCTCGCGTGCATGCCGGAGGAGACGAGCGGCACCTGGGTACTCATCGGTTCCAATTTCGGCAGGCCCGGCCATCCCGCCTGGACGGCGAACCTGTTGCAGCACCCTGAGGCGGAGGTGAACTGGAAGGGGCGTGACATCGCCGTACGCGCCCGCTTGTTGGAGGGGGAGGAGCGTGCGCGGGCCTGGGCGGACGCGCTGCGGTTCTGGCCCCCGTACGCCACCTATCAGGCCCGGATCGACCGGGAGATCAGGCTCTTCAGGCTCGAACGTCGTTGAGGGCCGTCGCCCCGCTCGGCGTGTGTTGCGGGGGCACCGGAAGCAGGGGTGCCGCCGCGCAGACAGGACGCGTGCAAGAGCGAAGGGGGTACCGGCGCGCAGATCGGTAGGCGCCGGGCCCGCCGACCGGGGCGATGGCGCGGCCGGCGGTCTCGCCGGCCCGCCGATCCGGCCGGGTGCTGATGCCGGAAGTGGGCTACCGGGTCGGCTTCCGGCCCGTGATGCCCAGGTGGACCAGCAGGGCCAGGTTCGGTTTCAGCTCGGCCTGCTTCACGCCCCAGGTCTGGAAGCCCTTCTGGTGCGAGGCGACCGCGGCGAGCATGGCCACCAGCGATCCGGCCATCGCCGCCGGGTTGACTTCCTTGTCGACCTTGTTGCGGGCCTGGAGCTCGCGGACGGCTTCGGTGAGGGAGTTGGTGACGGAGTTCAGGATCTTCATGCGGATCTTGTAGAAGCGCTTGTCGCCCTCGGCGGCGCCCAGGTCGACCACGCGCAAGATCGCGTCGTTGCGCCGCCAGAAGTCCAAGAAGCCGTCGACGAGTTCCTCGGCTGCTTGCCACCCCGCCTTGCCGACCCATGAGCGCCCCTCGACGAGCGCGGTCAACTGGGCGCCCTCCGTGGCCATTTGCTCTGCGATCTCAAGGACCGCGCCTTCCACGTCGGGGAAGTACTGATAGAAGGTCGCGGGGGAGGTGCCTGCCTTCCGAGCGACGTCGATCACCTTGACGTCCCGGTACGGCGAGGAGCTGAGCATCTCGCTGAGGCAGTCGAGCAGCTTCTGCCGCGTCGCCTGACCGCGCCGACCGGCCACGCGGCCGTCGACGGTGCGTACTTGTCCTGTCATGCCGTCAGCTTACCGACGGGCGATCCTGGCGCGATTCGACCGCCTGCAAATGGGGTTACGGGCGCTCGTCGCGCCGCAGGGCGCCTTCTGGCCGTGGTCGGCGTCCACCCCTCTGGCCGGTACCGATCGGTGGGCGCAGCCCGGCCCCGCCGGCGGGCAGGGGTTCTCAACAGCCTGTGGACATCCACCGGCCTGGAGCGCTGATGCGTTGTTCGGAGCCCCCGGCGGCCCGGTGCGGGTGCCCGCACGCCCATCGAGGGGAGAATGGGCAAGGAAAGCGACAAAATCCCAAGAAGCCATAGAAACTCCCCAACGGAAGGATCCGTACCGCCATGGCCGTATTCGCAGAGGGCACCCCCTGCTGGGTGGATGCCTCGCTACCGGACGTCGAGGCGGGCAAGCGCTTCTACGGGGAACTCTTCGGCTGGACCTTCGCAGGGAGCGCGGGAGCCGAGTACGGCCACTACACCCATGCCTACCTCGACGGGAGCAACGTCGCCGCCCTCGCCCCCAAACCCGACGGTCGGATGCCCACAGTGTGGAACGTCCACCTCGCCACCCCCGACATCTGGGCCACCGCCGCCCGGGTCCAGAAGGCCGGCGGGCAACTGGTCATGCAACCCATGGAGGTCGGCCCGTTCGGGGTCGGAGCCACCGTCGCCGATCCCGGCGGAGCCGTCTTCGGGCTCTGGCAGCCGGGCACCCACCGAGGGTTCGCCCTCCGGGGCAAGCCGTCCTCCTACTGCTGGAGCGAGGTCTACACCCGGGAGAGAGACAAGGTCGACGAGTTCTACGAGGAGGTCTTCGGCTATGTGCCGCAAGACCGCGAGGACGCCGGCATCGACTACCGGGCCTGGTCCCCGGCCGACACCGAACCCGGGCCGGACAGCGCGGTCCTCGGTCGCAGCGTGATCACCGCGGCCTTTCCTGTCGAGATGCCCGCCCATTTCCTGGTCTACTTCGCCGTGACCGACTGCGATGCGGCGGTCTCCACCGTCCGCCGTCTCGGCGGACGGGTCAGCGCCGATCCGTTCGACAGCCCGTACGGGCGGATCGCGGTCGTCTCGGACAATCAGGGCGCCGCGTTCGCGCTGCTGGCAGCTCCGGCCTGAGCGGCTGCAAGAATCTAGGGTGCGCACTCCGGGGCGGCCCCGGGAGGCGCCGACCGGTGAGACGCTGCACGGGGCTGTAGGGCACGGGCCCAACCAAGGCCCGTAACGGGGAGGTGGCAGGCAAGTGGTGGAGCAGCTGACGCAGCACGACCCGAGACGGATCGGCCCGTTTGAGGTGCTGGGACGGCTCGGGGCCGGCGGCATGGGGCTGGTCTATCTCGCGCGCTCGGCGTCCGGCCGGCGCGTGGCGATCAAGACCGTACGCACCGAACTCGCCGAGGACCAGCTCTTCCGCGTCCGTTTCACCCGCGAGGTGGAGGCGGCCCGGGCCGTCAGTGGCTTCTACACCGCAGCAGTTGTCGACGCAGACCCGCGGGCCGCCGTCCCCTGGCTGGCGACCGCCTACGTCCCGGCCCCCTCCCTGGAGGAGATCGTCCACGAGTGTGGGCCGCTGCCCGCGCAGGCGGTGCGCTGGCTGGCCGCGGGCATCGCGGAGGCCCTGCAGTCCATCCACGGGGCCGGTCTGGTCCACCGCGACCTCAAGCCCTCCAACGTGCTGGTGGTCGAGGACGGCCCCAGGGTGATCGACTTCGGCATCGCCAGCGGGGTCTCGAACACCCGGCTGACCATGACCAACGTGGCCGTCGGAACCCCTGCCTACATGTCTCCCGAGCAGGCGAAGGACTCCCGCAGCGTCAAGGGCGCGAGCGATGTCTTCTCACTCGGCTCCACCCTGGTCTTCGCGGCCACCGGGCATCCGCCCTTCCACGGGGCGAACCCGGTCGAGACCGTCTTCATGTTGCTGCGCGAGGGACCCAATCTGGAGGGACTCCCCCCGGAGCTACGCCCGCTGATCGACTCCTGCATGCAGATGGACGCCGCCCTGCGCCCGAGCCCGGCCGACCTCCAGGCCCAGCTCTCCCCCCACCTGTTCGCCGCCGGTGATGACAGCGGAACGGCCTACGAGTGGCTCCCGCCGCGGGCGACCGCGATGATCGAGACGCGTCGCGGTGGCGGTCGCACGGCCGCCCAGCCCGCCGCCCAGCCCGTGGGCGGACGGCGACGCCCGCCGGCCCCGTCCCGTCGACCGGGCTGGGCGGACCCGCGCACCGACCAGGCGCCGCCAAGGCCGCCGCACCCGCCGGGCCGGGTTGCGGTGCCCGCCGAGGAGGCGGCCGACCCGGACGCCCCGGTGCGGCTCGCCGGTGCCGGGGCCGCCATCGGTCCCGGTCCCCTGGTGTCGGCGCTGGGGGCGGGCGCCCAGGGCTCCGACGAGGCCCTGGCCGCGTCCGGCTGGGTACGTCCGCCGGTCGGGGTGTCGGCCACCGCTGCCCTCGGCCCCGGCCCGGGTACGAGACCGGCGCCGGGCTCGTCCACCGTGCCCCGGCCCGGGGCCGCGCCGGACAGCGGTCGCTGGCGTCCCTGGCGCTTTCGCATGTCCAATGACGTCTGGGGAACCCCCAGCGTCGTCGACGGCCTGCTGTACGTGACCTCCTTCGAAGTGCACGCACTGGACGTGGCCAGCGGGCGCCGCCAGTTCAAGACCCGGGACGTGGCCTGGTCCATGGCGGTGGCCGACGGCCGGATCCACGCCTCAGACGGTCCCTCCCTCTACGCCCTGGACGCCGGTGAGGGCTCCGAGCGGTGGCGAGCCCAGACCGACGCCTGGGTGTACGCGCTCCGGGCCGACCGGGGCACCGTCGTCACCGCCACGCGCGGTGGTGGTGTGCAGGGCTGGGAGGCCTCGAACGGCCAGCGGCTGTGGGAGCTCTCCGGAGCCCAGAGCGACTTCGAGACCAGCGAGGCCGCGCCCGTCATCCACGACGGCACGGTCTACCTCTGGCAGGAGGCGCGACTGCGCGCCCTGGAGGCACGGAGCGGCGCCGAACGCTGGTCCTACCCCATCGGCGACGCCGCCTCCTGCGGCGGAGTGCCGGTCCGGGTGACGGGGGCCTCGGACGGCTGCGTCTACATCGCCGCCGGCACCCGGGTGCTTGCCATCGAGGCGGCCACCGGCCACGTCCGCTGGCACTTCGAGGCCCCGGCCGTCTTCCTGGCGCCGCCGGCGTACGCCGCCGGCCCCTCGGTGGCCGGTGGCGGGGTGTACCTCGCCGACTACCTGGGCACGGTCTACGCGCTGGACGCGGCCACCGGCAAGGACCGCTGGCGCATCGCGACCGAGCCGCGCAAGTCCGCCGAGCCGGTCCTGGCAGCGGAGGGCAACATCCACGTAGCCTCCGGCAGCCACCTCTACACCTTGGATGCCGTCACCGGTACGCCCAAGTGGCGCTTCGCGGCTGGCGGTGAGTTGGTGGGTGCGCCGGTAGTAGCGGAGGGCCGCATCCACTTCGGCTCCGCCGACCACTGCCTCTACACCTTGGACGCTTCGGGCGGTCAACTGCGGTGGAAGCTGGCCACCGGCGGCGAGATCACCGGTTCTCCGGTGGCGAAGGCGGGCGTGGTGTACGCGTGCAGCAAGGACCGGTGCGTGTACGCCCTGGACGCCGCCAAGGGGACGGGGACCCGCGCGGCGTCCTGAGCGCAGTACCCGCCACCCCCTCGGGCGGGCGTGGTTCCATGCCCTCATGAGGAGCCATGAGACCGGAGGGTCGGGACCGACCTTCCACGAGGTGCTGCACGGGTTGCGGGTCTGGGACACCGAGCTGCCCTCCTTCGACCCGGGAGCCGCTCCCGCGTCCCCGTTGCCGCTGTTCCACGCGTGGTTCGTGGCAGCGGCGGCGGCCGGCCAGCCGGAGCCGCACACCATGACCTTGGCGACCGTGGACTCGCAGGGGAGGCCGGACCTTCGGACCCTGATGCTCCACGATGCCGATGCACGGGGCTGGCACTTCGCTTCGCATGCCACCAGCGCCAAGGGTCGGCAACTGGCCGCCCGTCCGGAGGCGGCACTGCACTTCTACTGGCCGGCCCAGGGCCGCCAGGTCCGTCTGCGCGGAGCGGTGCACGCCTGTGACCGCCAGGAGAGCCGGGCGACCTTGACGGTCCGGGGCACCGGGGCCCTGGCAGCCGCGCTCACCGGGCACCAGAGCGAGGCGCTCGGCTCGGTGGCAGAGCTCGCCCAGGCGGCCGACGCGGCCTGGGCGCGGGCGGAGCGGGATCCTCAGGCGCCGGTTCCCAGCTGGGTGCGGTACGTCCTGGACCCTCGGGAAGTGGAGTTCTTCCAGGGCGACGCGCGCCGCAGGCATGTGCGCTTGCGGTACCACAGGCAGGACGGTGCCGGGCAGGGCCCGGACGGGGGCCCCGCCGCGGGCGGCGACGGGGAGCCGGTGTGGCTGCGTGAGCTGCTGTGGCCTTGAGGGCCGGCCCCGGGGGAGTTCGTGTTCGGCGGGGACGGCGGAGGGTCTTGAGCTGTCGCTGACCGGCTGACGGGTGGGGCCCGCCGGGACGGCCGTCGCACCGGCCAACGGAAGGGGGTCCGAACGGCGGCCGTCGCTTGTCGGGCCCCGGACCGAGCAGCCGTTTGCCGGGGCCCTCGCCCTTGACGCTACGCCGCGGTGGAGCCGGACGCACGTGGGGCCGAGCCGCCGCCTACCTCCTTGGCATGCCCACGCTTGGTGGGGCGACATCGTTTTCGGGGGGAACGGCATCTTGACCACCATCGGCGGAACACCACAGGGAGTTTTCCAACTGCGTGAACTGCGCGGCCCAGCGAGGATCGCCAGCGTCGGTCTCCTGCTGCTCGCCCTGCTCGACGCTGCAACTGTCCTCGATGCAGGACGCGCGCAGGCGGAATGACCTCGGCCCGCTGGCGCCCTGACAGCACCCGGCCCGTCCCTCGGCGGCGGCATGTGGGCGCCTCAGGCTGGTTCGGGTGGTGGGCCCGCGCGCCTGGGGCGTCCCTCGAACAAGTCGGCCTGTTCGGCCGGGGGGAGGTTCCCCAAGGCGATCAGTTGGGGAGCCCGGCTGAGGGCCTGGGTCAGGGCGGTCTCCTTGGCCGACCACAAGGCCCGCACGGTGCCCTGGACGGCGCTGGAGGGGAAGGAGGCGAGGGTCGTGGCGGCGCGGACGGCGGCGGGGAGGGTGTCGGTCGGCTCGGCGAGCTGGCTGACCAGCCCGATCTCGTGCGCCCGGCGGGCGGAAAGCCGTTCGGCCGTGCCCATCAGGGACATCCGGGCCACCTCGCCGAAGGGCATCCGCTGGGCCATGTAGACCGCCTCGTAGGCGCTGACCATGCCGTAACTGGTGTGCGGGTCGAAGAAGCTGGCCCCGGTGGAGGCGATGATGAACTCGCATTCGCCCAAGAGGTAGAAGGCACCCCCGCAGGCCATCCCGTTGACCGCGGCGAGCACCGGCTTCCACAGGTCGTTCGCCTTGGGGCCCAGGCGTACCAGCGGATCGTCCACGCAGTAGGGGGATGGAGGTTGGGGCACTTCGCAGGCGCGGTCGACGCCGGTGCAGAAGGCGGCTGTTCCCGCACCGGTGAGGACCACTGCGCGCACCGTCTCGTCGAAGCGGAGGGCTTGCCAGAAGGCGGTCAGGCGCGCCGCTGTGTCCAGATCGATCGCGTTGTGCCGGGCCGGGCGGTTGAGGGTGACCACCGCCACCCCGGTGGCCGGGTCGCGCTCGACCAGCAGCGTGCTCAAAGGCGCTCCAGTTGCCACTGCGGCAGCGCGAACCCGTCGCCGGCCGAGCTGAAGACGACCTGGACCCGGGCGCCGATGCGCAGCCGGGTGGGGTCGACGGAGTTCGGTGGTTCGCCTGCGGCCCGTACCAGGTTTCCGGCCAGGCGGATCCGCGGTGCCTCGGACAGCTCGACCAGGATCACGTTGTACGGGGCCACGGCGGCGTAGGCGGGCAGGAGAGGGGGGTGGGGCAGCACATACGACCAGATCCGGCCGCGGCCGGACATCAGCTGCCACCTGCTGGCGAAGGAACCGCAGTGCGGACAGCAGGGGCGCGGTGGGAAGCGGAGCTGACGGCAGTTGGTGGAACCGCAGGCCTGTACGCGGAGTTCACCGCGTGCGGCGTATTCCCAGAAGGGTTCACCGTCCTCGTCCGGGACGGGCAGCAGCATCGAGTCCACGGCGGGCCTCTCCCTAGGTGCGCAGCAGGATCGCTGAGGTGGGGACGCCTTCGCCTGCGGTGACCAGGCAGGTCCTTGCGTCCGGGACTTGGGCGGTACTGGTGCCGCGCAACTGCTTGACGCCCTCGTTGATCAGGTTGAAGCCGTGTACGTAGGCCTCGCTGAGTCCGCCTCCGCCGGTGTTGATCGGCAGCCTGCCGCCGATCTCAAGTGCGCCGCCTTCGGTGAAGGCGGCACCCTCGCCGCGGGCGCAGAAGCCGTAGCCCTCCAAGGAGAGGGGGACGAGCGGGGTGAAGGCGTCGTAGATCTGCGCGAGGTCCACGTCTTCGGGCCCGAAGTCGGCGTGTTTCCAGAGGTGTCGGGCGGCGGTCCAGGCGGGTCCGGTGAGGGGGTCCTCGTTCCAGTAGTTGACCATTCCGTGGTGCTGGGCGGGCAGCCCCTGGGCGACCGAGTGGACGTAGACGGGCTTGTGTCGGCAGTCGCGGGCGCGTTCCGCGGAGACGATGACGCAGGCCAGGGCGCCGTCGGTCTCCAGGCAGTTGTCGAAGAGGCACAGGGGTTCGCTGATCCAGCGCGACGTCATGTACATATCGCGGGTCAGGGGGCGCTCGTACATGATCGCTGCTGGGTTCTGGTTGGCGCGGTTGCGGCAGGCCAGTGCCACGTTGAACAGGTGGTCGCGGGTCGCGCCGTACTCGTGCATGTAGCGCCGGGCCAGCATGCCGATCTCGTCGGCGGGTCTGAGCAGGCCGAAGGGGCGCGTCCACTGAGCCGGAGTGGGGAGTTGGGTGGTGGTGTTCTTCCATGGCCGGGGGCCGGAGCCGCGTTTGCGGGAGCGCCAGGCCACGCCGACGTGGGCCTGCCCGGTGGCCACGGCAGCGGCCAGGTGGGCGATGGTGGCGCAGGAACCGCCCCCGCCGTAGCCGACTTGGGAGAAGAAGGTGACGTCACCGGCGCCCATGGCCTTGGCGACCTCGACCTCGTCGGTCTGCTCCATCGTGTAGGAGGCGAAGCCGTCGACCTCGGTGGGATCGATGCCGGCGTCGGCGAGCGCGGCAAGGATGGCGCGGCAAGCCAACTCCTTCTCTGTTTGCGGAAGTTGCCTGGAAAACGCGGTCTGGCCGATTCCGGCGATCGCTGTAGTGTCCTTGAGGGTTGCGGCGGCCATCGCCACCTCCGTGGTCGCTGCGCTGCTGACAGGCGGGAAGGGTACAACTAATCTGACGGATAGTCAGCTACTGGTGGGGGAGGCCTTCCGATGGACCCTGCGAAGGACGAGTACGACGAGTTGCCCTGGCGCAGCATCGCGGACCTGGTGCGCACGGCCGCAGAGCGGTACGCCGGACGGGAGGCGGTCGTGGACGGACGCACCCGCATCGACTACACCGAACTCGGCGCCCGCATCGAACGGGCCGCCGCGGCCTGCATCGCCACCGGGGTCACGCCCGGCGACCGGGTCGCCGTCTGGGCGCCCAACAGCCTCGACTGGATCGTCTGCGCCCTCGGGGCGGTCAGCGCGGGCGCCGTCCTCGTCCCGCTGAACACCCGCTTCAAGGGCGCCGAAGCAGCCTACGTACTGCACCGCAGCCGAGCCCGTCTGCTCTTCGTCACCGGCACCTTCCTGGGCACCTCCTACGTGGCCGCACTGCGGCGGGCGGCGTCCGAAGGGGAGGGCGGCCGTGGGCCGCTACCCGGACTGCCGCACCTGGAGGAGGTCGTCGTCCTCTCGGACGACGCACCCGAGGACTTCCGCACCTGGAAGGAGTTCCTCGCCTGCGGGGACACGGTGACCCCACGTGCGGTGCGAGAACGTACCCGACAGATCGAACCCGGGGCGCCCTCGGACATCGTCTTCACCTCCGGCACCACCGGAAGTCCCAAGGGCGTCGTCATCACCCACGCCCAGACCCTGCGCTGCTACCAGATCTGGGCCGAACTCGCCGGCCTGCGCGAAGGTGACCGCTACCTGATCGTGAACCCGTTCTTCCACACCTTCGGCTACAAGGCGGGCGTCATCGCCGCCCTGATGCGCGGGGCGACGATGGTCCCGCAGCCCGTCTTCGACGTGGAGACCGTCCTCGCCAACATCACCACCGAGAGGATCTCCGTCCTACCCGGCCCCCCCACCCTGCACCAGTCCCTGCTCGACCACCCCGGGCGCGACCACCATGACCTGTCGGCGCTGCGCCTGGTGGTCACCGGCGCCGCCGTCGTGCCCCTGCAACTCGTGGAACGGCTGCGCGGTGAACTGGGCATCGCCACCGTACTGACGGCCTACGGTCTCACCGAGGCCGGCGGCATCGTCACCATGTGCCGTCGGGGCGATCCCTCGGAGGTCATCGCAGCCACCTCCGGAAGGGCCATCCCGGGCACCGAGCTGCGCGTCGTGGACGGCGGGGGCCTGCCACTCGGTCCCGGCCGGGCCGGCGAGGTGTGGGTGCGCGGGTTCAACGTGATGCGCGGCTACTACGAGGATCCCGAGGAGACCGCGCGGGCCGTCACTCCCGACGGCTGGCTGCGCACAGGGGATGTGGGCGTCCTGGACGGATCGGGGAACTTGCGGATCACGGACCGGCTCAAGGACATGTTCATCGTGGGCGGCTTCAACGCCTACCCGGCGGAGATCGAACGGCTCCTCTGTGGACATCCGGAGATCGCCGACGTGGCCGTGGTGGGCGAACCGGACGCCCGGTTGGGCGAAGTGGGCCGTGCCTACGTGGTCCGCCGCCCGGGGGCACCGCTGACGGCCGAGGACGTGATCTCGTGGTGTCGGCGGGAAATGGCGAACTACAAGGTGCCGCGTACGGTGGAGTTCGTCGACGAACTGCCGCGCAACGCCAGCGGCAAGGTCCTCAAGACGGAACTACGGGCCCGCCGGAACTGATCGGCGGCACCTGCGGGCGCCGCGCCAGCACCAGGCGACAGCGTGGGCTGCCGTCCGGCCGGTAGCCGAAGTCCTCCAGCGGCAGCAGGGCCACGTCGAATCCGGCGGCCTCCAGATCCGCCCGCACCCCAGAGAGCGGGAAGGTCCGGTAGTACATCACGAAGCGGGGGCGCCACAGCGCGTTGCGCACCCGCATCGCGGTGTCGAAGCCCAGGTACATCCAGTACGGCACCGAGCCCACCGGCAGTGGGGCGCCCAGCGGAAAGGCGAACAGCCCGCCGGGCCGCAACGCCCCGTACACCTGGGCGAACAGGGCCGGCCGCTCCGCGGGCAGGAAGTGTCCGAAGGCCCCGAAGCTGACGGTCAGGTCGTAGCGGGTGGACCACGGCAGCGCGCGGGCATCCGCCCGCACGAACTCGACCATCGGCGCGCCGCTGGACGGATGGGCGGCACGGGCCTCGGCGATCATGCCGGCACTGAAGTCCACCCCGGTGACCCGCTCGTGGCACAGTTCGCGCAGCATCGGCGTGGCCGCCCCGGTCCCGCAGCACAGATCGAGGCCGGCGCCGAACGGGCCGAACTGGCGAAGGGCGCTGCCCACCGTGTCGAGGAAGCGGTCGGGGGTGCGGAAAGGAGTTCGGTCGAACTTCGGAGCGAGCAGATCGTAGCCGTGCTCCACGGAGCTGAGCGCTTGGACGGCGAGCTCCCGGACGGTTGGCCCCTCGGTGGTGAACACCCCTTCAGCCTACGGGACGGCCCGTGGTGGCGGGCGGCCTGAAAGATGTCACCGGGGGGCGCGTTGAACCTTGCCGGGTGTTCCTGCGTGCTTCAGGGAGTGGGCAGGACGCGCAAGCCAGGCGCACGTGCGGCGGCCACGGTGGCTCCCCCTCCGGGCCACCGTGACCGCCGTTCCCCCGTGCTTCCCCCGTCCCCCGTGCTGGCGCCAGGCCCGGATCCCCCGATCCCCCGCGGGCCTGGACGTTGTGGTGGCGGGACTCAGCCCGCGTGGTTCTCCAGCGGCGTCGGCGGCGGGGGAGTCTTGGGCAGCGGCATCAAGGTGTCCTCCTGGAGGCTGCCCGCGTGGTTCTCCATGGGCTCCACACCGGGCAGTCCCGTCGTGGCGGCCAGAGCGTCCAGGTCGATGCTGCCGGCGTGGTTCTCCAGCGGCTTCACAGCAGGCTTTCCGGTGCTCCCCGTGACGGGTGTGATGTCGTCGCTCATCGTGTCAACTCCCCTACCTGCGCCGGTAGGCGCGCGAATGGCTCGGTACGAGCACCCGCCCGGTGATTCCCCCGTGGACCCCCGGGCGGGCGTTCCGGGGCCGTTTACCGTAGTGGCGCCGGTTCCCCCTCGACCCGCGTGCCCCCCGACGCGGCGGATCGATGAGTAAGAGAATGCCGGGTGGCGATAAACAATCGATGAACGTGCACAGCAGTGCAGGTCATCGGCTTGCAGCCGGTTTGGGGCGGCTCAGGCGGCGGTTGCCGGAGCCGCCAGGAGGACCCGTACCTGCTTGGCTTCGGCCGCGTTCGTCTGTTCGTAGATGCCAAGGGCCTCGCGCCAACAGGCCCGGGCCCTGTCGGCCTGTCCGAGGCGGTCCAGGGACCGGCCGAGGCAGGTCAGCACGTTGCCGCGCATCCACTCGCCGCCGATGCAGCGCAGGGCCAGGGCCTGTTCGGCGTGCTGCGCGCTGAGAGCGTAGCGGTGGGCCGCAAGATGCGCCTCGGCGATGCGGAAGTGCGTGGTGCCTTCCCAGAGCCGTTGGCGGTTCTCCTGGAATATCCGCAGGGCTTCGGCGAGCTCTGCCAGGGCGTCCGTGAGGCGCCCGGCTCCGGTGAGCGCGATGCCGAGTGCGAAATGGCCGTTGGCCACCCGCAGCGCCAGGCCCATCCCCTTGAAGATGGCCAGACCGCGCTCCGCAAGTCCTACGGCGCTGCTGGTGTGACCCATATTGACGTGGATCCGGGAGAGGTTGCACAGTGCGCTGGCCTCGCCCGGACCGTTGCCGTCCGCCCGGTAGTTGGCGATGGCCTCACTCAGGAATTGCTCACCGTCGTGGTGCCGACCCTCGTAGAAGGCGATGATCCCGCGGTCATTGGGCGCGACCCCGGCGGGCATGGGGTCCCCGCTCTCCTTCGCCAACAGCCCGGCCGCCCGGGCTTCCTCGTCCGCCTGCCGGAAGCGGCCGGACACCAGGAGCAGCGTGGTCAACGCGATCCGCGCACGGGCCTCGGCGCGGGCGTCACCGGCGGCGCGGGCGGCATCGCGCACGGCCACGGCGGTGGTCTCGTACTGCCGGGAGTTCGCCCCGGACTCGGCGAGGTCCTTGGCTGCCCAGAGCAGGTCCACGGCGCGGCGCAGCGAGCCGGTGGCGGCGTGCTGGTGGACGCAGGCCAGTAGGCAGCCGGCCTCGGAGTAGAGCCAGTCCACGGCAGCGTGCCCGTCGCTGAACTCCAGTCCGGGGTAGTGGGCCTCGGCGAGGTGCTCCACGAGTCGGTCCCCGGGCCGTTCCAGCGCGTACACGCCCTTCGCGGTGGCGAGGTAGAAGTCCAACAGGCGGGACATCGCGGCGTCCCGTTCGCCGGGCGGCTGCTCGTCGCGTTCGGCGCAGGAGCGCGCGTAGAGCCGGACCAGGTCGTGGTAGCGGTACCGGCCGGGGGCGGCGGACTCCAGGAGGGATGTGTCCACCAGTGATTCCAGCAGGTCCTCGGTGTCGTGTTCGCACAGGTCCAGGACCGCGGCGGCAGCGGCCAGCGAGATGTCGGGCCCGTCGGCCAGGCCCAGCAGCCGGAAGGCGCGGGACTGCGCGGGCTCCAACTGGCCGTAGCCGAGCTCGAAGGTGGCCTTCACGGCGAGGTCTCCGGCCTGGAGTTCGTCCAGCCGCCGGCGCTCGTCGGCGAGTTTGGCGGCGAGCACGGAGACGGTCCAGGTGCGCCGGGAGGCGAGTCGCGAGGCGGCGATGCGGATGGCCAGCGGCAGGAAGCCGCAGGCGCCGACGACGTTGAGGGCGGCCTGGCGCTCGGCCCCGACCCGTTCTTCGCCCACGATGCGGGTGAATAGCCCGAGGGCCTCCTCGGGGCTCATCACGTCGAGGTCCACTAGGTGGGCCCCCGCCAGGTCGACCATCCGGACCCGGCTGGTGACCAGGGCGGCGCAGCCGGAGGTACCGGGCAGCAGGGGCCGCAGCTGCGCGGCGTCGCGGGCGTTGTCGAGCAGGACCAGGACCCGGCGCCCGTCGAGGACGGAACGGTAGAGGGCGGAGCGTTCGGCCAGGGAGTCGGGGATCGCGGTGTCGGCGGTGCCCAGGGCGCGCAGGAAGGAGCCCAGGACCGCCTCGGGGTCGGCGGCCCGCGGGTCGGTGCCGCGCAGGTCGACGTAGAGCTGGCCGTCGGGGAAGTGCGCCCGGGCGGCGTGGGCCACGTGGACGGCGAGCGTGGTCTTGCCCACGCCGCCGATGCCCGCGAGGGCGGAAACCGCCATGACGCGTCCTTCCGCGTCTCCCAGGATCTCGCTCAGCTCGGCCACGAAAGAGGCACGGCCGGTGAAGTCGGCGACGGTGGCCGGGAGCTGGGCGGGCACCACGCGCCGCGGGGACGCTGCGGGGGTGGGCTCGGGTGGGCCGGCGAGTTCGGCGTCGGCCTGCAGGATGCGCTGTTGGAGCCTGGCCAGTTCGGGGCCGGGGTCGACGCCGAGCTCGTCGGCGAGGAGGCGTCGGGTGTCCGCGTACACGGCGAGGGCCTCGGCCTGTCGGCCGCTGCGGTAGAGGGCCAGCATCAGCAGTTCGCGCAGGCGCTCGCGCAGGGGGTGGGCGGCGGTGAGTGCGGTCAGTTCGGAGACTGCTTCGGCGTGGTGGCCGACTTCCAGGTCGAGGTCCAGCAGGGTTTCCTGGAGGGAGAGTTGCCATTCGCTCAGCCGGGTGCGCTCGGTGTCCGCGTGGGGGCCGGGGACGCCGGCGAGTGGTTCGCCGGTCCACAGACCGAGGGCCTGACCGAGGAGCGCCCGGGCGCGGGGGCGGTCGCCGCTGGCCCGCGCCTTGTCGGCGGCGGCGGCCAGGTTGCGGGCCTGGCCGAGGTCGAGGGAGTCGTGGGGGATCCGGATCGCGTAGCCGCCGGACTCGCTGATGAGGACACCCGGGTCGAGGACCTTGCGCAGCCGGGAGGCGTAGGTGCGGATGGTCGCCAGCGCTTGGGAAGGCGGTTCCTCGCCCCAGATGCCGTCGATCAGTTCGGCGGCGGTGGCGGTCCGGCCCTCGCGGAGCAGGAGGGCGCAGAGCAGGGCCCGCTGTTGGGGGGAGCCGGACGGCAGGGCTTCGCCGCCGCGCCAGGCCCGTACGGGGCCGAGAACGGCGAACCGGAGCGTGTTTCCTACGCCGTGGTCCAGTGGGACTTCCTCCGTGCTGCCGTGCGTCCCTCGTGCGTCGTTCGGTTCGGCGCTGTCCCGCTGCTGCGGAATGGGCGCTACGCCATCCATCGCTTCCCCCTGACTGCACCAGCTTTGTCGCACTGGTCAGTCTGCCCTGTTGCCGACTGTTGCGTTAGCCCGGCGTGATGTGTGGCACAGGCTTCAAGCCCGGCGACTTGAACAGACGCCTCGTCGGGGGCATTGGATCCCGGCATCCGTCAATCGTTCCGGAACCTGGGGGAATCGCAACTGAATCGGTTCGGCGGCGCATGAGTTCAAGTCAGGTTGTGGCTTGGTTTCGATGGGCGTCCTCAGTATTTCACCCCCTAACAGATTGCTGACGGGTCGTCAGATGGGCGCTACGCTGAGAGGCATGGAGACCTTCCCGAAGATCATCTCGGTGGATGACCACACGGTGGAACCCCCGCACGTCTGGCGGGACCGCCTCCCGGCCAGGTACCGCGACACCGGACCGCGCATCGTCCGTGCCCCCCTGCGGGAGATGTCCTTCCTCGGCGGCCGGTTCGCCCCCGTCATGGGAGTCAAGGGCGAGGAGGGGCCGATCGGTGACTGGTGGGTCTATGAGGACCTGCACCGACCGCTCACCCGACTCGACACCGCGGTCGGCTACGACCGTGACGAGATCCGACTGGAAGTCATCACCTACGAACAGATGCGGCCCGGCTCCTACAGCGTGCCGGACCGGCTCGCCGACATGGACGTCAACCACGTCCAGTCGGCCCTCTGCTTCCCCACCTTCCCGCGCTTTTGCGGCCAGACCTTCACCGAGGCCAAGGACCGGGAGCTGGCCTTGCTCGGCGTTCGCGCCTACAACGACTGGATGGTGGAGGAGTGGTGCGGCCCGCTGGCGCAGGGTCGGTTGATCCCGCTGACCCTCGTGCCGCTGTGGGACGCCGAACTGGCCGCGGCCGAGGTCCGACGGAACGCGGCGCGCGGGGTGCGGGCGGTGGCCTTCTCCGAGATTCCGCCGCACCTGGGACTGCCCTCCATCCACACCGATGCGTGGGATCCCTTCCTCTCGGCCTGCGCCGAGACCGGGACGGTCATCGCCATGCACATCGGCTCTTCCTCGAAGATGCCCTCGACCTCCGCCGACGCCCCGCCCGCCGTGGGCTCTGCCATCACGTTCGCGAACTGTTGCTTCTCGATGGTCGACTGGTTGATGAGTGGGAAGTTCGAACGGTTCCCGGGGCTGCGCATCATGTACGCCGAAGGTCAGATCGGCTGGATCCCGTACGTCCTGGAGCGCGCCGACGTGGTCTGGCGGGAGAACCGCGGGTGGGGCGGGGTCGCGGAGAAGGTCACCCGCCCCCCGTCCGAGCTCTTCGCCGAGCACGTCTACGGATGCTTCTTCGACGACTCCTTCGGCCTGCGCAATCTGGATGCGATCGGAGTGGGGAACGTCCTGTACGAGACCGATTACCCACACTCGGATTCGACCTGGCCGCGTTCCCGCGAGGTGGGTCAGGCCCAGATGGGCCACCTCGACCCGGAGGTGGTCGACCGCATCGTTCGGGGCAACGCCATCGAGTTGCTCGGGCTCGCCGAGGACGGCCGCTGGCGGGGCTCGGTCGCCGGCTGAACGACCGCGTGCGGATGGTCAGCCGGTGAACCCGAAGTGCAGGGTGCCCGCTCGGGGGCCCCGTTCGCGCAGCCGGTGCAGGAGTTCGGGCAGCCGCGGGGGCCAGAGGGTTTCGGTGGTCTCGCTCAGTTCCGCCGCCGACCACCAGCGCCATTCCTGGAGCCGGTCCGCGCGTCTGCCGCCGGCCGAACGGCTGGTGGGCGGCCGGTGTGGTCCCCGGGCGAGATAGAGGTGCTCGTACTGGCGTACGGGAACCCCTGCGCGGGTGAAGTCGTGCTCCCAGGTGCACAGCAGGGGGCCGGGTGAGAGGTCCTGCCAGCCGGTCTCCTCGTGCAGTTCGCGCAGCGCGCCCTCACGGGCGCTTTCGCCCGGGTCCACCCCGCCGCCCGGTGGCATCCAGTGCGTGCCCACTTCGGCCCGGTCGTCGGAGCGAAAGAGGAAGGCCTGGTGCTCGGGGGTCAGGACCAAGGTCCTGGCCGCTGTCCGTGGTATCCGCATCGAGGCACTGTAGGCCGGGTGGGTGGGCGCAATGGAGGGGGTGTCCACTATGCGGAGCAAGTAGTAATACATATGAATTGTCGTATGTGTACGGTTCGTGAGGTGAGCAGAGAACCCGGACAGCCCAGGCGGATCCGCCTCCTCGCCCGTTGCCGCCGTCTTCGGACCCACCGCCGCGGACCGTCCGTAGCGGCCGTCGCCTGGCTCGTGCTGATCGGCTCGGCCGCCGTCGCCTGCGGGGAGCCCGCCGGCGACGGCAGGCCCACCGCCCCGGCCCCGATCCGGTCCGCAGCAAAACGCCAGGTCGCCCCGGGGGCCGCGGGACCCGAACAGCCCCGCACGCCGCGCCCCCTGCCCGGTATCAGCGACACCACTCGCGCCCGCATCCCCGACGACAGCCGGCAGGTGGTGCTGGTCCGTGGCGAGGGCCCCGAGTCCTCCCACTCCACCGTCACCCTCTACCAGCGGGCTCCGGGATCGTCGGACTGGCGCCCAGGGCCGCGATGGCCGGCGCGCAACGGCGCCGGAGGCTGGTCGCAGCGGCGCGAAGCAGGGGACCTCACCTCACCCGAAGGGGTGTTCCGGCTCACCGACGCCGGCGGCCGGCTCCCCGCGCCCACCGGCACGCTCCTGCCCTACGACCAGGACCGCCTCTTCGTCCCCTACGGGCAGGGAGTGAACGGCGAGCCCCTCGACGGAGTCTTCGACCACGTCATCGCGGTGAACTACAACCGGGTACCCGGCTCCTCCCCGCTCGACGAGCGCCAGCCGGACGGGGAGGAGACCGGTGGAAACATCTGGCTGCACGTCGACCACGACGGTCCCACCCGGGGCTGTGTCGGCGTGGCCGAGGAAGCCATGAGGGAGTTGCTGAAGACGCTGGATCCGGCCCAGGACCCGGTGGTCGTCATGGGCCCGCCCGGCATGTGAGCCACCCGGCCGGCCACCCGGGCGGTACGGGCCCGGGCGGTAGGGGCCCGCACCGGCCCGGCTCAGTCGATCGCCTGGGCGAAACGGAAGAACCGGTGCGGGTCGTAGGCCCGCTTGACCGCACGCAGCCGCGGATAGTTGCGGCCGTAGTAGGCCTCCCGCCAGCCATCGAGCGCCGGGTCCATGTAGTTCTGGTACGAACGCCGCGTGGAGAGCGGGTGCAGGGTCGCGAACCCGTGGTCCACCCAGGCCTGGGCCCGCCGACGCTGCTCCCGTGCCGGTTCCGCCTCGGCGAGCCCCACCTGGTAGCCCGCCTCGAAGACCGTGTCGCGGTGCACGAACGCGGTGTCCGTGGCGGAGAGGTCGTTGATCCGGCCGCCATAGGCGAACAGGCCCAGGAACCGGAACTGTTCGGGCTGCTGGTCCGCGCGCAGGGCGTCGAGCGCGGCCTCCGCGGTCGCTCGGGGCCAGGTTCGGTCGAAGAAGACGTTTCGGTAGGTCCCGTAGTTCTCACGAGGTAGGCGGGCGCGCGGTGAGTAGCCGATGCGGTGACACTCCTCGACCGTGGCCTCGCCGCACCCGAAGACCCGCATCATCGCCTTCTGGTACGGGAGCTCCTCCAACTCCCTGCTGGCAGGCGGACGCCCGGCGGCCAGGGCGAGCCGGTCCAACCACCGCTCGGCGGCTGCCCGCGGGCCCAGGTAGGCGCCGCTGACCACCACCACCGGATCGGAGTCCGCGGGCGAACCTTCGTAGAGCATCACCAACAGCTCAGAGGCGAGTTCCCGGGGAGCCTCAGTCATCCAGTGCTGCCAGGCGAGCATCACGTCGACGGCGGCCGAGCCGTCGAAGGTCAGGTTGTAGACGGTCATCGACGGCGCCCGGACGGGGCGCACCTCCATGGCCGTGACCACCCCGAAGTTGCCGCCACCGCCACCGCGCAGCGCCCAGTACAGGTCGGAGTGCCGCCGCTCGCAGGCGTGCACGGTACGGCCGTCGGCCAGCACCACCCGGGCGGAGACGAGCCGGTCGGCCCCCATGCCGAAGGATCGGGCGGTCAGCCCCAGACCGCCGCCCTGTATCCAGCCCCCCATCGCGACGGTCGGGCAGGTGCCGGTACCGAGCTGGAGTCCCAGCGGACCACAGGTGTTGACGATGTCCACGCCCTGAGCGCCCGGACCGAGGTGAACGGTGGGTCCGGGGCGGATCGCGTTCAGCCGGGAGACGTCGAGCACGAGGCCGGGTGAGGTGGAGTACCCGGCCTGGCTGTGCCCACCGCTGCGCACCGCGGTGGGCAACTCCTGGTCCTGGGCGAAGCGCAGGACGGTCGACACGTCGGCCTCGGAGGCGCAGTAGACGATGCCCTGCGGGTGGATCGTGTCGTACCAGGCCATCTGGAGTTGGCGCGCCACGGCGTAGCCGGGGTCCGAGGGGAGGACGAGGTCGCCGGTCAGGCGGGAGCGCAGGGACTCCCAGGGCACCGGACGGTCCGAACGGTCGGCCGCGGCGACCAGACCGGTCGCGGGGGCGGCCAAGGCGATGGCGGCGCCGGTGGCCGCGCCGGAGCGGATGAGCGTGCGTCTGCTGATCACGTGGTGACTCCCGGATACGAGGTGAGGTGCGGATGCGGGACGGAGCCATGCGGTGGTGCGGTGGGGTGCGGTACGTGCCGGCCGCCGGCCGGGTCCGTGCGGCCCGCCGCGAGGCGAGGCCAGCTCGGGGCCGCGGCTCAGCGGGCCGGGAACAAGGGGTCCTCGCGGCGCGTGCGCCAGCGGTGGTCCGCCTGGCGCAGCAGTTCCGCCGGATGGTCCAGCGGCGGGACGATCCAACGTTCGGTGATGAGGCGCTTTTGAACCTTCGCCGCCGCCCCGCGCAGGCGTACGGTGCGCTCCCAACCGGTGGTGGACACCGCCCCGGCGGCGCCCAGATCGAGGCAGGTGACGTAGGGCCCAGGGGCGAAGGCCACCCGCGGCTGGCCCAGCAGGTCGGCGGCGGCGTTGTGGCCCGCGTGCTTGCCGAGCGGGATGGCGTGCTGGCAACTGGGCAGGGTGGTCCGACCGTCCTTGAGCGCGGCAGCGGCGGTGTCCCCGGCCGCGTAGACCTCCGGTACCGAAGGCACCCGCAGCCAGGCGTCGGTGACCAGCCGGCCGCTCTGGTCGCGCTCGGCGGGGACCTGCTCGGTGAGGGCGTTGGCCCGCACCCCGCCGGTCCACACCACGCAACGGGTGTCGATCCGGGTGCCGTCCGAGAGCACGGCCGCAGTCGAGGTCACCTCTTGAACGCAGGTGTCGAGCCGGGTTTCGACCCGCAGTTCCCCGAGCGCCGCCTCGATCACGGGGCGGGGACCGGGGCCGAGACCTGGACCGAGGACGTCCGCCCGCTCGACGAGCACGACCCTGACCTCCTCGGCGCAACCGTGCGGGGCGGCCAGCGCCCGCAGCCTGCCCACGAGTTCGGTGGCCACCTCCAACCCGGTGAAACCGGATCCGACGACGACGGCGGTGAAACGCCCGCCGCCGGCCGGCAGCGCGGGCAGCGCCCGCAGCCGCGCGTCCAGGGCCAGAGCCGAATCCATCGTGTCCACATCGTGCAGCAGGTCTGCTCCGGGCAGAGCGGGAGGACGTGCCAGCGCGCTGCCGGTGGCCAGCACGAGCCGGTCGTAGCCGAAGGCGGTGGCCGCGCCGTCCCGGCCCGTTGCGGTGAGCCGGCGGGCGGCGGTGTCCACGCCGGTCACCGTGGCTGCTGCCAGTCGCACCCCGACCGGCCCCAGGATCCGGGCCAGTGGTAGGCGCAGCTTGTGCGGCTGCGCTTCGTACAGGCGTGGCCGCAGGACGAGGTCCGGCCCCGGGCTGACCAGGGTCACCGTCAGCGGTGCCCCGGTTCGGGCCCGCAGCCGGGCCGCGGCTGCTGCCGCCCAGACGCCGGCGAACCCGCCGCCGACCACCACCAGGCGCGGACCGGCCGCCGCGTCCTGGGCGGTGGGCTCGGGATGCAGGGAAGGCACCGTGGCTAGCCCTTCGCCCGGTCGCAGACGCGGGTAAGGAGTTCGTGGACGGTCTCCACCACTGCTGCGTCTTTGAGTTCGGGTTCGCTGACCAGCGGAACCGCGCAGGCCAGCAGTGTGGCCAGACGCCCCCCGTTCTCAGCGGTGAAGGTGAAGGATCCCTCCCAGAGGGCGGCCCGGATCCGCGGTCCGGTCAGGGCGCCGTCCCCGGCGGTCGCCGTCAACAGGATGTCGGTGATGCGGATCTCCAACGCGCTGGGCGCCCAGCGCCCAGCGGTGAAGTCCTGAGCCAGTTCGTCGGCCATCAGGCGGACGTGTGCGGTCGCCGTCGGCTCCAGGCGGGCGACGGTCGGGGTGGTCATGATCATGGCCCCAGGATGGCCGCCGGCGCCCAGGGACCGACCAGGAACCGGTCAAGCGCCGTCGTCGCGCGGTGGGACGTCGAGGGTGAAGTGCAGCGCGCTGATGGCCAGTCGGTGCCGGTGGTAGAAGCGGTGGGCCCGTTGGTTGGTGACGCCGGAGTCCAGCTCGATCCGGACGCAGTCGGCTTCTTGGGCCCGCTGTCGCAGAGCCTCCAGCAACTGGCCACCGAGACCGATGGAGCGGAGCGTCGGATCGGTCACCAGATCGTCCACGAAAAGGATCCGGCCTCGGCTGGTCGACAGCACCCGGTGCCCGGCGACCCCCGCACAGTGGCCCTGCGGGTCGTACGCGGCCGTGAACACCAGTCCCTGTTCGTGACCTTCGGTGGCGAGGCGAGCGAAGCCCGCCTCGGTGAGCTCGGGGCGCAGTGCTCGGATGAGCGGTCCGACGTCCTCGGTCATCCGGGGATCCTCGGGTCGGATGTCGAAGAGGGTCATGCCGGAGGCGGTACGCAACTGTTTTTGAACAGCGGTCATATCGGCATCCTAAGGCTGCCCTGAGCCCGCCCACGGTGCGCGAACCGGGTCGACTTGACGCTCGGTGACCGCCGACTTGACGAACCTGCAACGGACTTGACGTGGCGGTGGTCGAAGGTGACAGACCCGAGGCGAGGAGGTGACGGACCAGTGCCTCGGATCGGCCCGTACTGCGCCGGATGCCTCTCGCGGCACCAGAATCCCCAGACATGCGTGCTGCCTACATAGAAGAGCTGGGCCCGCCGGACGTCATCCGGTACGGCGAACTGCCCGCGCCGGTGCCCGGCGCCCACGAGGTCCTGGTCAACGTGGCGGTGACCTCGGTCAACCACGTGGACACCTTCGTCCGCTCCGGTGCCTGGCGCACCCCGATCACCTTCCCCTTCGTGATCGGCCGCGACGTGGTCGGCACCGTCGCGTCGGTCGGCGGCGCCGTTGCCGGCTTCGCCGTCGGTGACCGGGTGTGGTGCAACAGCCTCGGTCACGCGGGGCGGCAGGGTGCCGCGGCCGAGCAGGTCCTGGTACCGGCGGAGCGGCTCTACCACCTGCCCGCCGGGGCGGACCCGGTGGACGCCGTCGCCCTGGCGCACCCGGCCGCCACCGCCCACCTCGCGCTGTTCACCCACGGCCGGGTACGGGCGGGGGAGACGGTGGTGGTCCTCGGTGCCGCGGGAAACGTCGGCAGCGCCCTGGTGGTGATGGCCGTCCAGGCTGGCGCCCGAGTCATCGCCGTGGCCTCCGCGAAGGACGCCGCACAGGTGTCCCGTCTCGGCGCCCACCACGTCCTCGACTACCGGGACCCACAGTTGCCCGCAGCGATCCGGGCAGCCGCCCCGGAGGGTGTCGATCTCCACATCGACACCTCCGGGCGCAATGACTTGGAGAGCGCCGTTCCGCTCCTCGCCTCGCGGGGCCGGGTGGTGATCCTGGCCGGGCTGCGTACCCGTCCTGTGCTGCCCGCCGGCGAGCTCTACCTCCAGGACCGGTCGGTGCACGGGTTCGCCATCTCGCACGCGCGCTGCGAGGAGTTGGCGGACGCGGCGGCCGGGATCAACCGGCTCCTGGCCGAGGGCTTGCTACGGCCGCCCGCCACCGAAGTAGTGCCGTTGAGGGAGGCCGCCGAAGCCCATCGGCGCCTCGATGAGGGAAAGGTGCACGGAAAGCTTGTGATCCGGGTCTCCGAGTGAGGCTTTTTCTCCAATCCCCGTCGCGCTGGCCCATCGGGCAACTTCAGAACGGCATTGTTGGTCACAGGACTTGACGGATCTGTTTCCGTGCGGTTGACCGAACTTACTGGAAATCGAAAGGATTTATCTCATGGCGAACACCGAAAGCACGATCATCGAAAAGTCCCCGCTCTTTGAGCTTCGTGCCGACATCAACATCTCGGCGACCCCGGACGCCGTCTACGGGGTGATCAGCGACCTGCCGCGCAGCGCCGAATGGAGCCCGGAGTGCATGGGCGGCGAGTGGGTCTCCGGTGAGCCCTCGCAGGTCGGCTCGATCTTCCGGGGCGAGAACCTGCGCAGCGAGCAGGTCGTCGCCTGGGCACCGCTCATCCGCGGCACCTGGCACACGGAGGCGCGGGTCACGGCAGCCGAGCCCGGCCGCACCTTCCAGTGGATGATGCTCACCCACGCCCAGGAGGACCAGGAATCCATCTGGGGCTTCGACATCGCGCCGGCCGCCGACGGCCGGGGTTCGGTACTCACCCACCACTTCCGAATGGGGAAGGCCACCGCCGGGATCCACCACATCGTGGCGGAGCTCGACGAGCCCGCCCGGGAGAAGTTCGTCGTCGACTGGACCGCGAAGCTGGTGCAGGACCTCGATGAAACGCTCGCCCGCATCAAGGACGTCATCGAAAAGGCCTAAGGGCGTTCCCGTAGTCCCCCGGCGGGCGCACGACGGAAGTTGCCGCGCCCCGCAGCGCTTTCGGAGTGTCCTTGTGGGGCCGTGGCGGGAGAGTCCTTCCGTGCTGCGGTCCACCGCAATTGACGCCGCGCTCATTCGCCAGGGATTACAGAAAGTCTTGGCGCCGGCCGGAAAGCCAATCCCTCGGACAAGAGAGTGACGGATGTTTCTCCAACGCATAGGCAACAAGGGAATCCGCCTCGGGACCCTTTTCGACCGGGCGGCGGCCCGGCACCCCGGGAACTTCGTGGTCCTCGACCACGATCTGGACCTCGCCCCCCACCTCGGCCGCCGGGCGACGCTGACCGAACTGGCGGAGCTGATCGCCGATCTGGCGTCGCGCCTGTGGTCGGTGGACGTCCGCCCCGGGGACCACGTGGTCGTCCACAAGAGCGACGGCTTCGACATCTCCTTGCTGGCCTGCGCGGTCGCGAGGATCGGCGCCGTCCCGGTGTTGCTCTCCCCCAAGCTGGACGGAGCGACCGTCGCGGAACTGCTGCGCCGGGTGGGGCGCCCCTATCTGGTGACGGACCAGGCCAAGTTGGAGGACTCGCTGCCCGCTGAGGTCCTCACCCTCTCACGGCGCGTGCTCCTGGCCAGCGGCGACTTCGAGGGGGCGACCCCGCTGGAATCCCTCGCCGGTGCTCAGCGGGTCGGGGCGGTCAGCATGCCCGCTGATCACCCCACGCTGATCACCCACACCTCAGGCACCACCGGCACCCCCAAGCTCGCCGTGCACACCGGTACGAGCTTCCAGGCGCGTTACCGTCCCCAGGCCACAGTGGTGGGGGCAGCGGTGAGGCAGAGCGAACCCATCGCCGTGCACGTCTCGTTCGTGCACTCGCGCATGTTCACCGCCATGCCGATCGCCATCCTGCAGGGGCATCCGCTGATCGTGCTGCGCGATGACGACCCGGAGACCGTCGGCGCCCTCTTCAGTCAGGTCCCGCCCGGCTTCATCGAGGCCCACCCCAACACGTTCCTGCGCTGGGAGGTGCTCGCCGAGGATCCGCGCCGCCCGCTCGCCAACGTCAAGTACTTCTCCAGCACCTTCGACGCCATCCACCCCCGCACCGTCAACCGCCTGCTCCAGGCCTCGGCCCGCAAGGGCCGCCGGTTCGCGCAGGCTTACGGGCAGAGCGAGGTCGGGCCGATCGCCGCGCGCACCTACTCCCTCAAGGACGGCGCGGACTTCAACGGCCGCTGCGTCGGCGTCCCGTTCCCCGGCATGACCGGAGTGCGGGTGGTCAGCCGTGACGGGAACCCGCCCAGCCAGGAGAACCCCGGCTGGATCGAGGTCCGCAGCGACGGCCGGATCATCACTTACCACGGCGAACACGCCCGCTGGGAGAAGCAGGTCAACGACGGCTGGTGGCGGATGGGAGACGTGGGCTACCGCACCAAGTACGGCTGCCTGCACCTGCTGGACCGCGAAGTCGACGAGATCCCGGGCGTCAAGTCCACCCTGGAGATCGAGGACAAGCTCTTCACCCGGGTGCCGGAACTGATCGAGGTCATCATCATCCCCGGCCCGGACGGCACCCCCGTTCCGGTGGTGTCCACCCGCGACGACAAGCCGCTCGACCCGGTGGCCTGGCAGGCGGCCGTAACCGGGTTGCCGCCGCTGGGCGAGCCCGTGCAGTGGCGGCTGGAAGACCTGCCGCAGACCGCCACCACCAAGATCAAACGTCTCGAACTCGCCCGCCTGCTGGGGGCGCAGGAGGCCACTGGAGCCCCGTCGGATTCCTGAGGCCCGTCCCGGGTGCCGCGGCCGGAAGGGCTCACCGCCTCGCGATGTCCGGCAGGGCCCACCGGTCACGGCACCCGGGCGTGTCTCGCAGCTCCCGCCCGGCCCGTGACACCCCGCGCCGCACCCCACCGCGATGTGGGCTGGCCCGACTACCTCCCGTGGCCGCGCTGCCCTGCGCGTTGCGGTACCCGGCGTCGACCGTCGCCGGCCACGTCTGCGGGCGCCCGTCGTTCCACCGCCCCGAGCCCGCTCCCCGTCCCACACCCCGAAGGGAACGCACCCCCATGAGCAGCACACGGACCGAGATCGCCATCATCGGCGCCGGCCCCCGCGGACTGTCCGTCCTGGAGCGGCTGTGCGCCGCCGAACGCCAAACGCCCTCCCACGACTGCGTCATCGTCCACGTCATCGACCCCTCCGCACCCGGCGCGGGTCAGGTGTGGCGCAGCGAGCAGTCCCGCCACCTCCTGATGAACACGGTCTCCTCACAGATCACCGTGTTCACCGACGACAGCGTGCAGATCGAGGGGCCCATCGAGGAGGGACCCACCCTCTACGAGTGGGCGCAGAGCCTGGCGCTCCTCGGAGACCCCCAGCACGACGACGAGGAAACCCTCACCGAAGCGCTCCGGATGGGTCCCAACACCTACCCGACCCGGGCCTTCTACGGCCGCTACCTCGGCGACTGCTTCCGACGCGTGGTCGAGGGCGCACCCGCCCACGTCCAGGTGGTCATCCACCGCACCCGCGCCGTGGCCATGGCCGACACCCACGGCGTGCCCGGCGGACCGCAGGGCGTGCGCCTGGAGAACGGTGTCCGTCTCAACGAGTTGGACGCCATCGTGATGGCTCAGGGCCACGTACCGGCCCGCCTCACCAGCAGGGAGGCTCGCACCGCCAGCCTCGCCCGCATCCACCACCTGACCTACCTCACCCCCGCCAACCCCGCCGATCTCGACCTCAGCGGCATCGAGCCCGGGCAGAACGTCCTCTTGCGCGGACTCGGCCTCAACTTCTTCGACCACATGGCGTTGCTCACCATCGGCCGCGGCGGGTCCTTCGAGCGCATCGGCGAACAGCTCGTGTACCGGCCGTCCGGGCAGGAGCCGAAGCTGTACGCCTTCTCCCGGCGCGGTATCCCTTACCACGCCCGCGGCGAGAACGAGAAGGGCGCGCACGGACGCTACTTCCCGCAGCTGCTCACCGCCGCCCGGATCGCCGAGCTCCAGCAGCGCTCCGAGGACGGCGAGCGGATCAGCTTCAGCGTCGACCTGTGGCCGCTGATCTCCCGAGAGGTCGAGAGCGTCTACTACGGGACGCTGTTGGCCGCCCGTGGTCGAGAGGCCGAACAGGGGGACTTCACCGCCCGCTACCTGGCTCTGCCGGCCGACACCGAGCCGCAGCAACTCCTCGCCGAGTACGGCATCCACGCACCGGACCACTGGAGCTGGGAGAAGCTGTCCCGACCATACGGAGAACGCGAGTTCGCTGACCGCGCCGAATTCACCGGCTGGCTGCTCGACTACCTGCGCGCCGACGTGGAGCACGCCCGGCAGGGCAACGTCAGCGGTCCGGTGAAGGCTGCCCTGGACGTGCTGCGCGACCTGCGCAACGAGATCCGGCTCGCGGTGGACCACGGTGGGCTGGAGGGCAACTCCCACCGGGACGACCTGGAGGGCTGGTACACCCCACTGAACGCCTTCCTCTCGATCGGCCCGCCCGCCTCCCGCATCGAGGAGATGGTGGCGCTGATCGAGGCCGGAGTGCTCGGCGTCCTCGGCCCCGGAGTCCAGGTGAAGATCGACACCACCGCGCAGATCTTCGTCGCCGAATCGGCCGCAGTGCCGGGCCCAGCGATCCGCTCCACCGCGCTGATCGAGGCCCGCCTGCCCGAGCCGGACCTGCGTCGGACCGACGACCCGCTGCTGCGCCACCTGCTCGACACCGACCAGGCGGCGGCCTACCGGATCGACGGTTCCTGCGGCACCAGCTACGAGACCGGCGGCCTGGCCGTCACCGAACGCCCCTACCACCTGCTGGACCCGCGGGGGCGCGCCCACCCCCGGCGCTTCGCCTACGGCGTGCCCACCGAGTCCGTCCACTGGGTCACCGCGGCCGGCATCCGACCCGGCGTGGACTCCGTCACCCTCGGCGACTCCGATGCCATCGCCCGCACCGTCCTCGGGCTGCCCCCGGTCGCCAAGATCCCGCAGGGCGTGCGACCGGTGGACGCGGCCACCGATCTGACCGGGATCATCGTCTGATGGCCGCCCGGCTCGGCCCGGCGCCGGTGTCGGCACCGGGCGCCCCGCAGCGCTGGGCACCCACCCGTACCGCCCGGGACACCGGTTTGCTCTCCCCCGTACGGGTCGGGACCCCGGTGGAAGCCGCCACCTCGGACGAGGCTTGGCTGCAAGCCATGCTGGACGCCGAATCGGCGCTGGCCCGCGCCCAGGCGGGCCTGGGCACCCTGCCGGCGCCGGCTGCGGCGGCGATCACCGAGGCCGCCCGGGCCGACCGGTTCGACCCGCGTCAACTCGCCCTCGCCGCACGGGAGACCGCCAACCCGGTGGTCGCCCTGGTCGCCGCGCTCAGCCAGCTGGTGGCGCAGCGCGACCCGGCCGCCGCCGAGTACGTGCACCGCGGCTCCACCAGCCAGGACATCTTCGACACCGGTGCCATGCTGGTCGCCGACCGGGCGCTGCGGCTGATCCGCTCCGACCTGGACCGGACTGCCGAGGCCCTCGCCGACCTCGCAGGCAAGCACCGCGACACCCTGATCGCCGGCCGCACCCTGTCCCTGCACGCAGTCCCCACCACCTTCGGGCTGAAGGCCGCCGGCTGGTTGCACCTGGTCCGGCAGGCCGAACAGCGACTGGCCCGCGTCCAAGACGGCGGGCTCCCGGTCTCGCTCGGTGGCGCGGCCGGCACCCTGGCCGGTTACGTCCAGTACGCGGAGCTGGACGGGGCGGGTGCCGCCGCGGAGGAGTTCGAGGCCGGCGCCTATACCGATCGCCTCCTCGCGGCCTACGCGGCGGAAACCGGCCTGGCCCGACCGACCCTGCCCTGGCACAGCCTGCGCACCCCCCTGGCCGATCTTGCCGCCGCCCTCGCCCACACCGCGGGGGCGCTCGGGAAGATCGCCGTCGACGTGCAGGGGATGGCCCGCACCGAAGTCGGCGAGCTCGCCGAGCCGGGCGGGACCGGCCGGGGCTCCTCGTCCGCGATGCCGCACAAGCGCAATCCGGTGCTCTCCACGCTGATCCGTTCCGCTGCCCTCCAGGTGCCCGCCCTGGCAGGTGCCCTGACCCAGTGTCTGACCAGTGAGGACGAACGTTCCGGCGGAGCCTGGCACGCGGAGTGGCTGCTGCTGCGCGAAGCGCTGCGACTGGCCGGCGGAGCCGCCCGTACCGCAGCCGAGCTCGCAGCCGGCCTGGAGGTCCGGCCGCTGCGGATGCGAGCCAACCTGGACCTGACCCGGAGTCAGGTGGTCTCCGAGCGGATCGCCGCCGTCCTGGCTCCCCGCCTCGGCAAGGCGCCCGCCAAACGCCTGCTGACGCAGGCCGCGTCGGACGCCACCACCCAGGGGCGTCACCTCGCCGAGGTGCTCGCCGAATCGGCGGAACTCTCCGGCCTACTCGATGCGGTGGAGATCGCCGACCTGTGTGAACCGGCCGGCTACACGGGAGCCGCGCAGGCCCTCGTCGACCGCGCGCTGTCCGACACCGACGCCCCCTGACCAAACCGGCCGGGCCCGGCACGCCGGAAACGAGGTGCACCGGCCCGGCGCCGGCCTGTGTACCGAGCCCAGGCGGGCGTCGCCAGCCCGTTTCGCACCACCACAAGAGGAGCCCGAGGAGCCATGACGACCCGAACGCCCGCCTCCAGACGGTGGATCGAGGACTGGGACCCAGAGGACGAGGAATTCTGGGAGCGCACCGGAAGGAAGACCGCCCGCCGCAACCTGACTCTGTCCGTCCTGTCCGAACACATCGGCTTCTCCGTATGGAGCCTGTGGTCCGTGCTGGTGCTCTTCATGTCGCCGGAGATCGGTCTCGGGTTCGCACCCGAGGAGAAGTTCCTCCTCGTCATGGTCCCCACCCTGGTCGGGGCGCTGCTGCGGCTGCCCTACAGCTACGCCGTCACCCGCTTCGGCGGCCGGAACTGGACGATCTTCGCCACTGCGGTGCTGCTCGTCCCCGCGGTGTTGGCCCTGGTCTTCGTGCAGCGTCCCGGTACCCCCCTGTGGGTCTTCCTGATCATCGGCGCCACCGCGGGCGTCGGCGGCGCCAACTTCGCGTCCTCGATGACCAACATCACCATCTTCTACCCCCAGCGCCAGCAGGGCTGGGCCCTCGGAGTCAACGCCGGCGGCGGCAACCTCGGTGTCGCCGTCGTCCAACTCCTCGGCCTGCTGGTCATCGCGACCGCCGGCGACACCCACCCCTCCTACGTGGTCGCCGTCTACCTGCCGCTGATCGTCACCGTCTCCCTGTTGTCGGCCCTGCGGATGGACAACGTGGCGGCGGTACGGGCGGAACCGGGAGCGCTACGAGAGGCCACCAAGAACCCCCACACGTGGTGGATCTCGCTCCTCTACATCGGCACCTTCGGTTCCTTCATCGGCTACGGCTTCGCCTTCGGACTGGTGCTCCAGAACCAGTTCGGCTCCACCCCGTTGGAAGCAGCCTCGTTCACCTTCATCGGGCCCCTCCTCGGCTCCCTCTCCAGACCACTCGGCGGCAGGCTCGCCGACCGATTCGGCGGCGCCCGGGTCACCCTGTGGAACTTCGTCGGACTGGCCCTGGGCGCCCTGGCGCTGCTCCTCGCCTCCCGGGCCGGCTCCTTCGCCCTGTTCATCACCGCCTTCACCACGGTGTTCGTCCTCAGCGGGCTCGGCAACGGCTCGACCTACAAGCTGATCCCGGCCGTCGCTGCCAGTGCGGCCGAAGCGGCCGTCACCGCCGGCGGCGACGCCCGCAAGGCCTTCGCGCGGGCCCGCCGCTTCTCCGGCGCCGTCATCGGCATCGCGGGCGCCATCGGCGGACTCGGTGGAGTCGGCATCAACCTGGCCTTCCGCGCCAGCTACCAGGGTGACTCCGCCAGCGGCACCCCCGCCTTCCTCTGCTTCCTCGGTTACTACGCCCTGTGCATGGCCGTGACCTGGTACTTCTACCTGCGTCATGAGGCGCCCGCCCCGACGGCGGCCAGCGCCGGAACCCGCCCCGCCACCCCCGCCGCCCATGTCCGCTGACCAGTTGACGGGAAGTCAGCCGATGCCGGTGGGAGGCACCGGTACCGCCCGGAAGCCCGCCGAAACCGCCACCCACTGCGCCTACTGCGCCCTTCAGTGCGGCACCCTGCTGACCCCCCGGCCCCAAAGCCACCCCCGGGAACGGTCAGCAGGCGCCACCCGCGCTGCCCCGGTCACCGTCCGCCCTGATCCCGAATTCCCCGTGAACCAGGGCGGCCTGTGTCAGAAGGGCTGGACCGCGCCCACCCTGTTGCGGACGCCCGACCGGCTCCGCACCCCCCTGCTGCGCGGCCCCGACGGCAGGCTCGCGCCCGCCGACTGGGACACCGCACTCGATCTGGTCGCCGCCCGGCTCTCCCGACTGAGGCAGGCCCACGGCCCGCACTCCGTCGCGGTCTTCGGCAGCGGCGCACTGACCAACGAAAAGGCCTACCTGCTGGGCAAGTTCGCCCGTCTCGCGCTGGGCACCAGCCACATCGACTACAACGGCCGCTTCTGCATGTCCTCGGCCGCGGCTGCCGGCAACGCGGCCTTCGGGCTGGACCGGGGGCTCCCGTTCCCCGTCACCGACCTCGGCCGGGCCGAGGTGGTCTTGCTGGCTGGCGCCAACCCCGCCGAGACCATGCCGCCGCTCATGCGCCACCTGGGCAAGGCACGTCTGATCGTCATCGACCCCCGGCGCACCCGGACCGCCGAACAAGCCGCCCTCCACCTCCAGCCAGTACCCGGCACCGACCTCGCCCTGGCGCTCGGCCTGCTCCACCTCGCCGTTACCGAAGGCCACCTGGACCGCGACTACCTCGACGTCCGCACCACCGGCTTCGCCCAGGCCTGGCAGCGTGCCCTGCCCTGGTGGCCGGAGCGGGTCGAGGCCGTCACGGGCGTCCCCGTGGCGCAGCAGCGCGAGGCGGTACGGATGCTGGCGGAAGCCGGACGCGCCTACCTCCTGACCGGGCGCGGAGCCGAACAGCACAGCAAGGGCACGGACACCGTCTCCGCCTTCATCAACGTGGCCCTCGCCCTCGGACTGCCCGGTCGCGAGGGCAGCGGCTACGGCTGCCTGACCGGCCAGGGCAACGGACAGGGCGGCCGGGAACTCGGCCAGAAGTCCGACCAGCTTCCCGGCTACCGGACGATCACCGACCCCGCGGCGCGCACCCATGTCGCCGGGGTCTGGGGAGTGGACCCCGCCGAACTCCCCGGCGCCGGACCGAGCGCCTACGAACTCCTCGACTCCCTCGGCACCCCCACCGGGCCCCGTGCCCTGCTGGTCTTCGGCTCCAACCCGGTGGTCTCCGCACCTCGCGCCGCCCACGTGGCCGACCGGCTCGCCTCCCTGGACCTGCTGGTGGTCGCCGACTTCGTACCCTCGGAGACCACCCAACTGGCCGACGTGGTGCTGCCGGTCGCCCAATGGGCTGAAGAGGACGGCACCCTCACCAACTTGGAGGGGCGCGTCCTGCGCCGCCGCGCCGCGCTGCCCCCTCCCGAAGGGGTGCGCACCGACCTCGCGGTGCTGCGCGAGCTCGCCCTGCGTCTGGGGCAACCCGCCGAACGCTTCCCCGACACGCCCCGGCAGGTCTTCGAGGAACTGCGGCTGGCCACCAGCGGCAGCCGGTCCGACTACGCCGGCATCAGCTACGAGCGGCTCGACGCCGGCGAGGAGCTGTACTGGCCCTGTCCCGCGTCCGAGGCCCCACACCCGGGCACCCCCAGGATGTTCCTGGACCGCTTCGCACACCCCGACGGGCGGGCCCGTTTCGTGCCCGTGGAGCACCGGCAGGCAGCCGAAACACCCGACACAGCACACCCCCTGTACGCGACCACGGGGCGGGTCCTGGCCCACTATCAGTCCGGAGCCCAGACCCGACGGGTACCGGAGCTCCTGCACACAGCCCCCGAAGCACACGTCGAACTGCACCCCGACACCGCCGCTCGGTACGGACTCGCCGAAGGGGACCTGGCCCGGATCGTCTCGGCCCACGGTGCGATGACCGCCCGCGTGCGGACCTTGCCGACCCTGCGCCCCGACACGGTGTTCGTCCCCTTCCACTTCGCCGCCGAGGGCCGGGCCAACCTGCTGACGGGTGACGCCCTGGACCCGGTGAGCCGGATGCCCGAGTTCAAACTGGCGGCCGTCAGGCTCGGCCCCGAGCCCGAGCCCGACTGCGCGGGACCGCGGGAGGGCGCGCCGTGACCCCCGAGCGGGCCCTCACCGTGGTGGGGCACGGGCCCATCGCGCACACCCTGGTCGAAGCCCTGATCCGGTACGGACACCGCGGACCGGTGACGGTGTTCGGCGCCCGCGGCACCCCGGCCCACGAACCCGCCCTGCTCCCCGCCGTTCTCGATGCCGGCCTGACTCCCGAAGCGTTGCACCTGCCGCCGCTGCCCTCCGCCGTACAGGTCCACTCGGGCACCGAGGTCCTTGCCATCGACCGGCGCCGCCGCCTGCTGCACACCAGTTCCGGGCAGACCCATGCCTACCAGACCCTGGTCCTGGCCACCGGGGTCCAGTCCAAGGACCCCGGTATCGAGGCAGTGCCCGGCCCGGAGGCCACGCCGCCGCCCGGCGTTCGCTACCTGCGCACCCCCGCGGACCACCGGGCCGTCGCCGCCGCCGAAGGCCCCGTCGTCGTGGCGGGTGGCGGACTGCACGGGGTCGGGACCGCCGTTGCGCTGCGCGCGGTCGGCCACGAGGTGACCTTGGTGCACCCCGGGCCCCGCCCCGCCCACCGGGAACTCGACGCGCGGGCCGGTGCGGTCCTCGCCGGCGCCCTGCGCCAGCAGGGCATCACCCTCGAACTCGGCCACCGGGTCAGCGCCCACCAGCCCGGCAAGGCCGTCCTCGACGACGGCCGGCTACTGGCCGCCGGTCTCCTCCTGGTGTGCGCCGGCCACCGGGCGCACGTGGACCTGGCCCGCCGCGCGGGGCTCGCCCTGCGGGGTGGCGCAGTGCGGGTCGATGGCCGCCTACGCACCTGCGACCCGCACGTCTACGCGGTGGGCGGTTGCACCGCGGACCCCGCACGGGACCGGGCCGAGGACCTGGCCGCCGTACTCACCGGCCGCCGCGCGCTGTCCCGCCCCGCCCGGCGGGTCCTGCGGCCACGCGTCCCCGGTCTCGACCTGACGGTCCTCGGCGAGCCCGTGCCGGAGGAGAGCGGCGAGCACGGGGAGGCCGAGGACGTGGAGGTCCTCACCCTCACCGGTCCGGCCCGCCACGCCCACCTGCGACTGCGGGAGGGGCGTCTGCACGGGGGTGTCCTGATCGGACTGCCGAAGGCCGCGGCCGACCTGACCCGCGCCTATGTCGAGGACCGTCCGCTGCCCAGCGACCGGTTGGCCCTGCTCCTGGGACGACCGAGCCAGTACGCGGGGCGCGGCGCACTGCCGCTGGACGCCGTCCTGTGCCAGTGCAACCACGTCACCAAGGCAGCGCTGGCCGGGGCCTGGCAGTCCGGTGCCCGCGACCTGCCCGCCCTGGCAGCCGCCACCCGGGTCACCACCGGCTGCGGCAGCTGTTCGGCGGTGGTGGCCCGGCTCTGTGCCGAATGGACCGAGGACCGCTCCGAAGGGAAGACCTGACCATGCGCAAGACCCTGGTCGTCGTCGGGTACGGGATGGTCGGGCACCGGCTGGTCGAGGAGATCCGCGCGGGTGACACCTCCGGGCACTGGCGGGTGGTGGTCGCCGCGGAGGAGCCACGCCCCGCCTACGACCGGGTGGCGCTCTCCTCGTATGTGGCCGGTACCAGCGTCGCGGAGCTCACCCTGCCGTCCCGCACCGCAACGTCACAGGACCGACCGGGGCCCGAGGTGCGCCTGTCCACCCCAGCCGTCCACCTCGACCGGGCGGCCCGCGCGGTCACCCTCGTCGACGGCACGCGGCTGAGCTACGACGCGCTCGTACTGGCCACCGGATCCCGCCCGTTCGTGCCGCCGGTGCCGGGCCGGGAACTACCCGGCTGCTTCACGTACCGCACGGTCGAGGACCTCGACGCGATCCGGGAGGCGGCGAGGGCGGGCGCGCCCGGCGTGGTCATCGGCGGTGGACTGCTGGGACTGGAAGCGGCGCAGGCCCTAAGGACGCTCGGCATGCGGGCGCGGGTGGTCGAGCTCGCCCCACACCTGATGCCCCTGCAGATCGATGCAGGGGCCGGGCGGGTACTGGCGGGGTTGGTGGCCGGGCTCGGGGTCGAGGCGTACTGCGGGAGGAGCCTTGCCGCGGTGCTGCCGGACGCCGAGGGTCGGGTGCGCGGGGTGAGACTGTCCGACGGCAGCTTCGTCGAGGCCCGTATGGTGATTTTCTCGGCGGGGGTCCGCCCTCGGGACGAGTTGGCCGAGCCGGCCGGGCTGGCCCGTGGCGAGCGGGGTGGATTCCTGGTGGACTCGCACTGTCGTACCGCGGATGCGCGGGTCTGGGCCGTCGGCGAGTGCGCCGCCGTCGAGGGTCGCTGCCACGGGATGGCCGCCCCCGGCTACCGGATGGCCGAGATCGTGGCTCGCCAACTGCTCGGGGCTCCCGCCGAGCCCTTCCCGGGCGCGGACACCTCGGCCAGGCTGAAGTTGCTCGGTGTGGAGGTGGCGGGCTTCGGTGATGTGCACGGCTCCGGCGAAGGCGTCCTCAGCTTCGTCCGTGTGGACCCGCGGGCCGGCACCTACGCCAAGCTGGTGCTCGACGCCGACGGCCGCACCCTGCGCGGCGGCGTCCTCGCCGGGGACGCCCGCGGCTACCCGGGCCTACGTGCGCTGCTCGGCCACCCCCTGACGTCCCCACCCGAGAGGCTGCTGGCCCCGTAGCGCCGACGCCGCCCCACCGGGGCCGGGGAGACACGTTTGCCTCCGGCAGGCGGGCCCGGCCGTCCGGGTGCGGTCGGGCCCGCCTGCCTCGTCATACGGTCAAGGACCGTTCAGCGGATGGTCGACAGTCGCCGTTCAACTCGACGCCTGGGCTAGTACTGCAACCGCATGTGGGGGTCGTGGCCTCGGCGTTGGTAGTGGCATCGGCGGGCTCGGGCCTGGCTGCGGCGTCGGAAGTGTGACCAGTGCAGACGGTGCTCGTTGCTGTGGCAGCGGGGCGTGACGACAACGTGCCCGATCATCCGGCGGATTTCCGGGACGCTGAGGG